>NC_020504.1:3365022-3672184 GCF_000349325.1 Streptomyces davaonensis JCM 4913 | reverse complement strand
GCTATGTCCCTCCGACGGTCAGTGAAGTGCGCGACCTACCGCGCCGTACCCAGCACACATTAGCCCGGTGAGGGGACGTACACGCTCCGCGCAAGAACGCCAGGAGCGAACAGTGCGTGGGAACAAAGTGTCGTCAGCGGTGCCGTCAGTGGTGCTGGTCGATGCCGTGCAGCGGGAAGCCCGCGATGCCTCGCCAGGCGAGCGAGGTCAGCAGCTGCACCGCCTGGTCGCGCGGGACACTGCGGTCGCTGTGCAGCCAGGACCGGGCCACGACCTGTGCGAGGCCGCCGAGACCGGAGGCCAGCAGCATCGACTCCGCGCGGGAGAGGCCGGTGTCCTCGGCGATGACGTCGCAGATCGCCTCGGCGCATTCGTTCGTGACCTTGTCCACGCGCTCGCGCACGGCGGGCTCGTTGGTCAGGTCCGACTCGAAGACCAGCCGGAAGGCGCCGCCGTCGTCCTCGACGTAGGCGAAGTAGGCGTCCATGGTCGCGCGGACGCGCTGCTTGTTGTCGGTCGTCGACGCGAGCGCGTGCCGTACGGACTGGATCAGGGCCTCGCAGTGCTGGTCCAGCAGTGCGAGGTACAGGTCCAGCTTGCCGGGGAAGTGCTGGTAGAGCACGGGCTTGCTGACACCCGCGCGCTCGGCGATGTCGTCCATCGCTGCCGCGTGGTAGCCCTGCGCCACGAAGACCTCCTGCGCGGCGCCCAGCAGCTGGTTCCGTCGGGCACGGCGCGGCAGGCGCGTCCCTCGCGGGCGTGCTGCCTCTGTCTGCTCGATGGCTGTCACGCCGCCTCCCAAAGTCGTCCACATGCGGTGTGCGCCGCGCCGCCATCGTACTTTTCGGTAACCCTGGTGTGCGCGGTGCGAACGCAGAATTTCACGGACCGGACGGTGACGAAAGCCGTGCGGAAGGTTTCAAAGCGGGGTGAGCAGGGCAAAAACCTGCCTCCTCACCGGTAGTCGTCCTCGTCGGGTGAGACGACCCGGGCCTGTTCCGCCAGGTCGGCGACGTTGGCGCTGTCCTGGTCGGCGTCGGTCAGGGAATCGTCGCGGTCCGGGGACAGGGTGGCGTGCTGCTCGGCGGCGTCGGCTTCGGGGACGTCGATCTCCGTGGGCTTGTCGTTCTCCTCGACCTCGAACGTCTCGGGATCGCTGGGGTCTACGGCCATGGTGGGCTCCCTTCCTACAACGTCCCTGGGGGAAACAGGGGCCACACGCGGGTGCCCTCTGTACGAGCCTAGGAGACACCCGATTCCGACGCTATGCGATCCGCGTCCGCGGGGTCACTCCATGCGCATCGGATCGGAGGGGGGTGCGCGGGGCGTGGTGTGCGCGGGGCGCGATGTGCGCGTGACACACCAGCCGCTTGTGACGGCGAACACATGAACCACTGCGTGATCGTCTCGTAACATTGCCGCATGTCTTCGACCGAGCTGCCGCCCGCCGCACCGGCGGCCAACGTACTGCCGAAGGTGGCGACCGTCAGGGTCGCGGAGGGCGAGCGGCTCAGGTCGGTCGGGCTGCCGGGGATCACTCTGACAGTACGGTCCAGGCCACCGGCCCGCGCGGGACTGCCGCCCGCGCTGTACGTCCACGGTCTCGGCGGCTCCTCGCAGAACTGGTCGGACCTGATGCGGCAGCTGGAGGGCGTCGTCGACGGCGAGGCCGTCGACCTGCCCGGCTTCGGCGACTCCCCGCCACCGGACGACGGCGACTACTCGGTCACCGCCCACGCGCGGGCGGTGATCCGCCATCTCGACGCCTCCGGGCGCGGTCCCGTACACCTCTTCGGCAACTCCCTCGGTGGCGCGGTCGCCACGCGCGTCGCCGCCGTACGGCCCGACCTCGTCCGTACGCTCACGCTCGTGTCCCCCGCGCTTCCGGAGATCCGCGTCCAGCGCACCGCCGTACCGACGGCGCTGCTCGCGCTGCCCGGCGTGGTCACGCTCTTCACCCGGATCACCAGGGAGTGGTCGGCGGAGCAGCGCGTCCGCGGGGTCCTCGGCCTGTGTTACGGCGATCCCGCGCGGGTGAGTGCGGAGGGGTTCCGCAACGCCGTGGAGGAGATGGAACGACGGCTTCAACTGCCGTACTTCTGGGACGCGATGGCGCGCTCCGCGCGCGGGATCGTCAACGCGTACACGCTCGGCGGGCAGCACGCGCTCTGGCGCCAGGCCGAGCGCGTCCTTGCCCCGACGCTCCTCGTCTACGGCGGCCGGGACCAACTGGTCGGCTACCGCATGGCCCAGCGCGCGGCCCACGCCTTCCGCGACTCCCGTCTGCTGAGCCTGCCGGAGGCGGGGCACGTGGCGATGATGGAGTATCCGGAGGTGGTGGCACGGGCGTTCCGGGAACTGCTGGCCGAGGGGGATGATGGGACGGCCTCGCGGGAGAGCGGGGCCGTCGACGGCAGTGCGGTCCTGAAGGACGGCGCGGTCCTGGAGGACGGTGGGGCCGTGAATGACGGTGGGGCCATGACCGAGACCGCGGGGAGCTGAGGCGCGAGTGGGACGCCACAGTCGGCGTGGGCCTGCGCCGAAGAGCGAGGCGGCCGGGCGGCGGAGGGGTTCACAGGGGGGTCCTGGGGTTCAGGGGGGTCCTGGGGTTTCTGACGGGACGCCGGCTCGCGGAGTCCCTCGCTTTCCTGACGGCACGCCGGCTCATGGGGCGCCTCGGCACGGCGACGGAACTCCGGCTCATGGTGCGCCCAGGTACGCCGACGGCACTCCCGCGCGTGGGGTGCCCCGGCTTCCCGACGGGACTCCGGCGTACGGCTTCCCCAGGCTTCCTGACGGTACGCCCGCGCACGGCAGCCCCCGGTTCCCCGACGGCACGCCCGCGCATGGCTTTCCGCAGGTTCGGGGTGGGCACCCCGAGCAGCGTGAACAGGGGGGTGGCTGGGGCGAGTTGAGGCCCGGTCAGGGGTCGGTCGCGGGTGGGGTTGCGGGTGGCGTCGCGGGTGGGGTCGCCATACCGCGGCAGCGGCCGCCGGAGTTCCGTGGCGGGCCGAGGCAGGAGTACGTCGACGCCTTCGACCAGGACGTCGACGTCTTCACGCCGCGCACTTCCGCCGGTCCCTACGCCGATCCTTATGCCAGGGTCACCGACTGGTCCGCCGCCGATGTCGGCGTGCCCAGCGAGACCGGCTCCGACTACCCGCCGCCCACCGGCGAACCCGCGTCCGGCAGGAGCCCCAAGGGGCGAGCCTTCACCGGTATCGCGGCCGCCGCCGTCACCACCGTGCTCGCGGTCGTGGTCGCCGGCCAGGTCACGGACCGGGGCGAGGACTCCGACGTACGGTCGCAGTCGGCCACCGACCAGGCGCGGGACGCCCGGGACTCCGCGTCACGCGGGGACGAGCGGCCGACGCCCTCGGAGCCCGCGGCGGCGCCGCTGACGTACGAGCAGAAGATGGGCAAGACGTACGCGCTCAGCGCCACGCTCGACGGGTCGGGGAAGTTCGACGCCGTGAAGGGGGTCGACAAGGCGCCCGGCAAGGGGCAGAAGTTCACCTACCGCGTCGATGTCGAGCAGGGGCTCGGTCTTGACGGTGAGCTGTTCGCGCAGGCCGTGCAGAAGACCCTGAATGACGACCGGAGTTGGGCCCATGGCGGCGCCCGTACCTTCGAGCGGGTCTACTCCGGCGAACCCGACTTCGTGATCACCCTGGCCAGTCCGGGGACTACCGCCGACTGGTGTGCCAAGTCGGGCCTGGACACGACCGTGGACAACGTGTCGTGCGATTCGGCCGCCACCGAGCGCGTGATGATCAACGCCTATAGGTGGGCGCAGGGGTCGGAGACCTTCGGCGACCGGATCCACGCCTACCGGCAGATGCTGATCAACCACGAGGTCGGCCACCGGCTCGGCTTCCACCACGTCACCTGCGACAAGGACGGCGAACTCGCCCCCGTCATGCAGCAGCAGACCAAGTTCCTTGACCACGACGGGATCAGCTGTCGCCCCAACTCCTGGGCGTATCCCGGAAGTTGACAGGCGGCTCAGCTGTCACGTTGACATACGTGGAAAGTTCATACATATTTCTGCGCATGTCGTCCCACCACGTGTCCGCCCGCGCCGCCATTGAGCTGGCGCTGATCGGCGTGACCGCTCTCTGCGTGGCCGACGTTCACTGTCGCTGACGCCCGCCCCTGGCGTGTGCGTCGCGATTTCTTCTTCTCAGTTGTTTCCCTGATCTGATCAGGACCTTTCGGCGACCCATGCGTCCGGGCAGACGTCTGTGCATTCCTGTCTCACATTCCGTCAGCCTGTCTCCGTATGCGAGAGGTCGTTCTCCGATGCGTCAATCGTCCCTGCACAGCGCCCGCGTGGCCGCCGTCCTGGTGGTCCTTGCCACAGGCGCCGCCGCCTGCGGGCCCGAGGACAACGATGCCAAGGGGTCGGCCGGCGACTCCACCCCGCACAAGGGCGGCACGCTCACCGTCCTGAACTCCAATCCGCAGCAGGACTTCGACCCCGCGCGCCTGTACACCTCCGGCGGCGGGAACGTCCCGTCGCTGGTCTTCCGCACCCTCACCACCCGTAACCGCGAGGACGGCGCGGCGGGCGCCGAGGTCGTCCCCGACCTCGCCACCGACACCGGGCGGCCCAACAAGGACGCGACGGTGTGGACGTACACCCTGAAGGAGGGCCTGAAGTACGAGGACGGCACGCCGATCACCTCGGCCGATGTCAAGTACGGCATCGAGCGGTCCTTCGCCGCCGAACTCTCCGGCGGCGCCCCCTACTTGCGGGACTGGCTGATCGGCGGTGCCGACTACGAGGGGCCGTACAAGGACAAGGGCGGTCTGGACTCGATCGAGACGCCGGACGAGCGGACCATCGTCTTCCGGCTGAACAAGCCCGAGGGCGAGTTCCCGTACCTGGCCACACAGACTCAGTTCGCGCCGGTGCCCAAGGCCAAGGACACGGGGACGAAGTACGAGGAGCACCCGGTCTCCTCGGGGCCGTACAAGGTCGTGAAGAACGAGAACGACGGCGAGCGGCTGATCCTGGAGCGCAACACCCACTGGTCCGCCTCGACCGACGCCGAGCGCAAGGCGTACCCGGACCGGATCGACGTACGCTCCGGGCTCGACTCCGCCGTGATCAACCAGCGTCTTTCGGCGTCCCAGGGGGCGGACGCGGCGGCCGTCACCACGGACACCAACCTGGGCCCCGCCGAGCTGGCCAAGGTGACCGGTGACCAGGAGCTCGCGTCCCGCGTGGGGACGGGGCACTTCGGCTACACCAACTACATCGCCTTCAACCCGAAGGTGAAGCCGTTCGACAACGCCAAGGTGCGGCAGGCCATCGCGTACGCGATCGACCGGTCGTCCGTCGTCAACGCGGCGGGCGGTTCGGCGCTGGCGGAGGCCGCCACCACCTACCTGCCGAACCAGAAGTCCTTCGGCTACACGCCCTACGACCACTTCCCGGCCGGTGACTCCGGTGACGCGGCCAAGGCGAAGGAGCTGCTGAAGCAGGCGGGTCACGCGGACGGGCTCACCGTCACGCTGACCCATTCCAATGCCAAGGACTTCGAGACCAGCCCGGAGATAGCGACGGCCATCCAGGACGCGCTGAAGAAGGCGGGCATCACCGTCGAGCTGGAGGGGCTGGAGGAGAACGACTACTCGGACAAGGTCCACAATGCCAAGACCGAGCCCGGGTTCTTCCTCGCCCACTGGGGTGCCGACTGGCCCTCCGGCGGTCCCTTCCTCGCTCCGATCTTCGACGGCCGGCAGATCGTGAAGGACGGCGCGAACTTCAACACCGGCTTCCTCAATGATGATTCGGTCAATGCGGAGATCGACGCGATCAACAAGTTGACCGATCTTGACGAGGCCGCCAAGAGGTGGGGTGCCCTGGACAAGAAGATCGGTGAGCGGGCGCTGACCGTGCCGCTGTTCCACCCGGTCTACAAGCGGCTGTACGGCGAGGACATCAGGAACGTCGTCATCAGCGACTGGACCGGTGTCCTGGACATCTCGCAGGTCGCGGTCAAGTAGCGCGATGAGTGAGGCACTTGTCGCCGCCGAGGCGTCCGGGGCGGTCAGCGCCGCCCCGGGCCCCTCGGGGGCACGTCGGTTCTGGCGGCGGCTGCGGACGCAGCGCGCCGCCCTGGTCGCGGCCGGTGCGGTCGCGCTGCTGGTCCTCGTCGCGCTCGCGGCGCCCCTGCTCACGGCCCTGGAGGGCCAGGACCCGACCACCTATCACCCCGCTCTGGTGGACTCCGCGCGCGGAGGCGTGCCGACCGGGTCCTTCGGGGGCGTCAGCGGCGAGCACTGGCTGGGCGTCGAACCGCAGACCGGGCGGGACCTGTTCGCGCGGCTGGTGTACGGCGCGCGTGTGTCGCTGGGGGTCGCGCTGGCCGCGACCGTCGTCCAGATGTTGATCGGTGTCTCCATGGGGCTGGGGGCCGCGCTCGGTGGTCAATGGGTTGATCAACTGTTGAGCCGGTGCACGGACATCATCATCGCCATGCCATTGATGATCATGGCGTTGGCGCTGCTCGCGATCGTCCCGTCGAGCTTCCCGCGGCCCGTGCTGGTCGCCCTCGTCATCGGCCTGATCGGCTGGGGCAACATCGCGAAGATCGTGCGCGCCCGCACGCTCACCCTCAAGGAGCTCGACTACGTCTCCGCGGCCCGGCTCAGTGGCTGGAGCACCCTCAGGATCGCCCGCCGCGAACTGCTGCCCGGGGTCGCCGCGCCCGTCATCACCTACGCCGCGCTCCTCGTCCCGTCCAACATCAGCGTCGAGGCCGCCCTGTCCTTCCTCGGTGTCGGGGTGAAGCCGCCGACCCCGTCGTGGGGACAGATGCTCACCTCCGCCGATGTCTGGTACCAGGCCGCCCCGCAGTACCTGCTGCTGCCCGCGGGCGCCCTGTTCGTCACCGTCCTCGCGCTGACCGTCCTCGGCGACGGCGTCCGCACCGCCCTCGACCCCCGCGCGGCCTCCCGCCTGCGCGTCGGAACGGGCCTCAAGAGGGAGGCCGGGGCATGAGCTTCGTCGCGCGCCGCACGATCGGCGCCCTGGTCACCCTGCTCGCGATCTCGGTGATCATCTACGTCGTCTTCTACGTCACCCCCGGCAACGTCGCCCAGATCACCTGCGGCCCGCGCTGCTCGCCCGTCCAGGTCCAGCAGGTCGCGGACCAACTGCACCTCGACGACCCGCTGTACGTGCGCTACTGGCACTTCCTGGAGGGCGTCGTCGCGGGCCAGGACTACTCCACCGGCACGGCCGTGCAGCACTGCCCGGCGCCCTGCCTCGGGCTGTCGTACCAGAGCGATCAGCAGGTCACCCGGCTGATCCTGGCCAAGCTCCCGGTCAGCCTCTCGCTGGTGCTCGGTGCGATGGTGCTGTGGCTGGTCCTCGGGGTCGGCACCGGGGTGCTCTCGGCGTGGCGGCGCGGCCGGCTCTCCGAGCGGATCCTCACCGGCGTCACCCTGGCCGGAACCGCCACGCCGGTCTTCGTCATCGGCCTGATCCTGATGATCGTCGTCTGCGGCGCACTGCGGCTGCTGCCCTTCCCGCAGTACGTGAACCTCACCGAGGACCCCGAACAGTGGGCCTGGAACCTGCTACTGCCCTGGCTCTCGCTCGCCCTCATCGAGGCCGCCGCGTTCGCCCGGCTCACCAGGGCGTCGATGCTGGAGACGCTGGCCGAGGACCACATCCGCACCTTCCGCGCGTACGGCGTGGGGGAGCGGTCGGTGGTCGGGCGGCACGCGCTGCGCGGGGCGTTCGCGCCGGTCATCGCGCTGAACGCCAACAACGTGGGCTCGGCGGTGGGCGGCGCGGTGCTCACGGAGACGCTGTTCGGACTGCCCGGGATCGGCCGGGAACTGGTCCATGCGGTCCAGGTGGTCGACCTGCCCGTGGTGGTCGGCATGGTTCTCGTCATCGGGTTCTTCGTGGTCGTCGCCAACGCCGTGGCGGATGTGCTGTACGCGGTGGCGGACCGACGGGTGGTACTGGCATGAGTCTGGTCGAAGTCACTGGCCTTTCCGTGGAGTTCGGCGACCTGAGAGCCGTGGACGAGCTGTCCTTCCGGCTGGCGCGGGGCGGCTCGCTCGCCCTGGTCGGGGAGTCCGGTTCGGGCAAGTCCACCGTCGCGGCGGCCCTGTTGGGGCTGCACCGGGAGACGGGGGCGCGGGTGAGCGGCACGGTGCGGGTCGCCGGGGTCGACGTACCGGAGGCGTCGGAGGAGGAGATACGGCGGCTGCGGGGCGCCAGGGCCGCGATGGTCTTCCAGGACCCGCTGTCGTCCCTGGACCCGTACTTCGCGATCGGCGACCAGATCGCCGAGGTGTACCGCGTGCACACCCGCGCGTCCCGGCGCGCGGCACGCGCGCGTGCCGTGGAGGTACTGGACCGGGTGGGTATCCCGGACGCGGTACGGCGGTCCCGCGCGCGTCCGCACGAGTTCAGCGGCGGTATGCGCCAGCGCGCCCTGATCGCCATGGCGCTGGCCTGCGAGCCCGAGCTGCTGATCGCGGACGAGCCGACGACCGCGCTGGATGTGACCGTGCAGGCCCAGATCCTCGACCTGCTGCACGCCCTGCGCGCGGAGACGGGCATGGGGCTGCTGCTCGTCACGCACGACGTCGGAGTCGCCGCCGAGAGCGCCGAGGAGGTGCTGGTGATGCGGCACGGGCGGGTCGTCGAGCACGGGCCGGTCGGCGCCGTACTGGGGTCGCCGGCCCAGCCGTACACCCGTGAACTGCTCGGTGCCGTCCCGCGCGTGGACGTGCCGCGGGCGCCTTCAGGGGCCTCGGAGGAGGTGGCGGCCTCGGAGGAGGTCGTGGCCTTTGAGGAGGTCGTTCTTGCGGCGAGCGCGCTCAGCCGTGTGTTCGGGCGCGGGAAGCGGGCGGTCACGGCCGTGGACGACGTCTCGCTCACCGTCCGCCGGGGCGAGACCCTCGGCATCGTGGGGGAGAGCGGGAGTGGGAAGACCACCCTCGGCCGGATGCTCGTCGGGCTGCTCCGGCCCACGGCGGGCGAGGTCCGGCACGAGGGGCACGCGCGCGTGGGCGTCGATCCGGCGGTGCAGATGGTGTTCCAGGACCCCGTCTCCTCCCTCAACCCCCGGCGCACCGTGGGCGAGTCGATCGCCGACCCGCTCCGCGCGCGGGGAGAACGGGACGAGGGGCTCGTCAGGGGGCGCGTACGGGAACTGCTGGAGCGCGTGGGGCTCGAAGCGGCGCACTACGACCGCTACCCGCACGAGTTCAGCGGGGGACAACGCCAGCGCGTGGGCATCGCGCGGGCGCTCGCCGCCGACCCGCGCGTCATCGTGTGCGACGAGCCGGTCTCCGCGCTCGACGTCACCACGCAGGCCCAGGTGGTCGCCCTGCTCGGCGAGTTGCAGCGCGAGCTCGGACTCGCCCTCGTCTTCGTCGCGCACGACCTCGCCGTCGTCCGTCAGGTGAGCGACCGGGTCGCGGTGATGCGCAACGGCAGGATCGTCGAAGAGGGTCCGGCCGATGAGGTGTACGACCGCCCGCGCGAGGCGTACACCCGGCAGCTGCTGGCCGCCGTACCGGCCCTCGATCCGGCTCTCGCCGCCCGACGGCGGGTCGAGCGGCGGGAATTGGCCGTGACCTAACGAAACGTGACTGCATGATCTCTTAGCGCGACGAAACGTCACCCGCACGGGAAAGTTACGACCGTTCACCCCTTTTGGTGGCGCGATGGACAACCGTCCGTCGCGCCACCGCCTTGTCCGCATACGTTCGTCCCGCTGCGAGCCGCCGGGTCAACGGCGGCTCCCCTTACGGGAGATCGGGGGTGCGCTCGTGCGCATCGGACTGCTTACGGAGGGTGGCTATCCGTATGTGAGCGGTGACGCCAGGCTCTGGTGCGACCGGCTCGTGCGCGGGCTCGGGCAGCACGAGTTCGACGTCTACGCGCTCAGCCGCAGCGAGCGCCAGGAGGACGAGGGCTGGGTCCCGCTGCCGCAACAGGTCAGGCGGGTGCGGACCGCGCCGCTGTGGAGCGCGGAGGAAGACGGGGTGGTGTACGGGAGGCGTGCGCGCCGGCGTTTCAGCGAGCACTACGGCGCGTTGGCGGCGGTGTTGTGCGCCGGGGCGGAGGAGTCTCGCGGCGGGGATGTTCGCGCCGGTGGTGCGCGCAACGGGGATGCCCGCAACGGGGGCGCGTGTTCCGAGGGCGCGTCGGATGATGTGGCGGACCGTTTCGGCAGCGCGCTGTACGGGCTTGCCGAACTCGCGCGTGACGAGGGCGGCCTGGCCGGCGCGCTGCGCTCCGAGACCGCCGTGCGCGCCCTGGAGCGCGCGTGTCGTGCGCCGGGCGCCCTCCGCACGGCGCGCGAGGCGCGCGTACCCGAGCTCCTCACCGTCGCCGCGCATCTGGAACGCGCTCTGCGCCCCCTCTCGCTCGACTGGTACGAGGACGACGGCCTGGGCTCGGTCGACCTCTGCCACGCCGCCGCCGGCGGGCCCGCCGCCCTGCCCGGACTGCTCGCCCGCCACTTCTCCGGCGTACCTCTGCTGGTGACGGAGTACGGCGTACGGCTGCGCACGCACTATCTGGCGTCCACCGACGCGCCGCCCGCCGTACGAGCCCTGCTCGCCGCCTTCCACGGCCGACTGGCCGCCGAGATCTACACCCGGGCCGAGGTCATCACCCCCGGCAACGCGCACGCCCGCCGCTGGCAGGAACACTGCGGTGCCGACCGCGCCAAGCTGCGCACCGTCTATCCCGGCATGGACGCCGCCCGCTTCTCGGAGGTCGGCGAGGCCCCGGAGACCGCGGACCCGGACACGCTGGTCTGGGTCGGCCGGGTGGAGCCCGCCAAGGACCTCGTGTCGCTGCTGCACGCCTTCGCCGAGATCCGCAAGGAGGAGCCGAAGACGCGGCTGCGCATCGTCGGTGCCGCCGCGGGTTCCGAGGGCGAGGCCTATCTCGGCCACTGCAAGGCGCTGGCCGCGCAGCTCTTTCCCGACGAGGCGGACGGTCTGCACGCCGTCGGCGACAACCCCGTCTCCTTCGAGGAGATCGGCGGACCGGAGCTGCCGACGGTCGCCGACGCGTACGCCGCGGGTGCCGTGACCGTGCTGTCCAGCGTCGTCGAGGGCTTCCCGATCAGCCTGGTCGAGGCGATGTTCTGCGGCCGTGCGACGGTGTCGACGGATGTCGGCGCGGTGGTGGAAGCCATCGGCGGCACCGGGCTCGTCGCGCCGCCGCGCAATCCGCGGGCGCTCACGGAGGCGTGCGTGGCACTGCTGCGCGACCCCGAGCGCCGTGAGCGCCTGGGCGCGGCCGCACGCGCGCGTGCCCTCGAACTGTTCACCGTGGAGCAGAACGTCGCGGCATTTCACGGCATTTACCTGGAGATCGTCGCGCGCTGCCCGGTGCGTCGGGTCGTCCTGGACGAGACGGGCGAGCCGCTGCCGTTCGCCGTGCCCGCCGAGGCCCACGTCCCCGGCCGCTGGACCGGCCCGGCGGCGCGTCTGGTGGCCCGCGGCGGCCCCGGCTGGGCGGCGGCGGGACCGCCGGTTCGGGCCACTTCCCATGTGGCCGTGGAGGGCGCGCGATGAGCGGCCTGGGCGAACTGGACCGCCCCGGGAAACCGAGCAGTCCCGGGGGCTGGGACGTGCGGTCCAAGGAGTGGGCGGTGGGGGAGGCGGACCTGGCGGGGTCGGACGTGGCGGGGTCGGAGTCAACGGGGTCAGGCGGGCTGGGTTCCGCGCCCGTGACCGCCGTATCGGAGGCCGCCGTACAAGAGTCCGCCGTGCCGGGGTCCGCCGTACCGGAGTCCGGCGAGCCGCGTTCCGCGCCCGCCGCCGAGCGCCCGCAGACCGCCGGGCGCCGCACGACCGTCGACCCCGTGAAGGCGCTGATGCACCGGCACCGTGAGCTGTGCGAGCGGGCCGTGGACCCCCTGGAGATCGCTGCGGGCCTGGAGGCGCACGGCGTCACCGATCGCACCGCGGCGCGCTTCCGGCACCGGGACGTGTTCTCGCTCGCGGAGGAGATGTACGCGCGCGTGCCCCGCGACGGGGACGCCCCGGCGCGCACCACGACCCCGGACGCCCCCAGGGCGCGGGCCGACTGGGCCGTACTCGCCCTGCTCCCCGGGGTGTTGTGCGCGGCGACGGCCACCGGCCTGCGGCTCACCGAAGGGCAGCCCCGGCTGATCGTGGCTGTCGTCGGCGCGCCGGCCGTGGCCCTCGCCCTGCGCGCGGCCCTGTCCCGTGGCCCGCTGCGCCTCGCGGACCGCGCCCAACGCCCCACCGCGGCCTGGACCTGCTGGCTGATCGCCTACGCGGCCCTGGGCGACGCGCTCCTGAGCGCCGCTCTCACCGGCGGCCCCGACGCCCTGCCCACGGGATCCCCGCACGGCGCCTGGCCCTCGGCCGCCGCCGGTGTCCTCGCCCTCGCCCTGTCCTGCGCCCCCGCGGCCTGGTGCGCCCACCTCTTCGCCGCCCGCGCCCGTCGCAGACTCGCGGCCAGCCGGGGCCTGGAGGAGTACGCCACCTCGGTACAGCCCCTGCTGCTGGGCACGTTCGCCCTGTACCTGGCCGCCCTCACCGCACTGCTGGCCCTGTCCGGAGTCGCCCTCGACGAGCTCGCCGCCTACCCCCAGATCCTCACCCTGGGCGCCCTCCTGCTGCTCGCCCGCCTGCTCGCCGCCCACGGCTTCACGCACGCGCCCGCCCTGGTCCTCAGCGTCGCGACGGGTGCCGAGGCCACCGCGCTCGCCTCGGTGTTCGCCGCCCGGCTCCCCGGCTGCGCCTTCCTGGCCACCCCCGTGGAGTCCCTCGTCACCACCTGGGGCCCCGGCGCCGTGCCCACGCTCGTCTGCGGCGCGGGCGCCCTGACCCTGCTCATCCACTCCTCCCGCACCCTGACCCGAGCCTCGGCCCACGCCACGCCGGACGTCCCGTGCTGACGCGCCGCACGCGCAGGTCCCGCACCATCCCTCCGAAGGAGAACCCCACATGATCACCTCCCGACCCGAGCTCTCGGCCCCGGGAGCCGCGCGATGAGAGTCCTGCTGATCGGAGCCAACGGCTACCTCGGCCGCTATGTCGCCGACCGTCTGCTCGCCGACCCCGCCGTCCAGCTCACCGCGCTGGGCCGCGGCGACGACGCCGACGTCCGCTTCGACCTCGCGTCCGGCAGCCCCGGCGCCCTCACCCGCTTCCTCGACGCGGTCCACCCGGGCGTCGTCATCAACTGCGCGGGCGCCACCCGCGGCGGCGCCCGCGAGCTCACCCGCCACAACACCGTCGCCGTCGCCACCGTCTGCGAGGCGCTGCGCCGCAGCGGCTGTGGCGCCCGTCTGGTGCAGATCGGCTGCGGCGCCGAGTACGGACCCAGCCAGCCCGGCTCCTCCACGGCCGAGGACGCCGTCCCGCGGCCCGGCGGCCCGTACGGCGTGAGCAAACTCGCCGCCACCGAACTCGTCCTCGGCTCCGGCCTGGACGCCGTGGTGCTGCGCGTCTTCTCCCCGGCGGGCCCCGGCACCCCCGCCGGCTCCCCGCTCGGCCGCCTCGCCGAGGCCATGCGCCGCGCGATGCAGTCCGGCGACGGTGAGCTCAAACTCGGCGGACTCGGCGCACAGCGGGACTTCGTCGACGTGCGTGACGTCGCCCGAGCCGTGCACGCGGCCTCCCTCTCCGCCGCGCAGGGGGTCATCAACATCGGCTCCGGCCGCGCCGTCCGGCTCCGCGACGCCGCGGCGGTCCTCGCCCGGGTGGCGGGATACGGCGGCGCCCTCCACGAACTCGACGGCCCGCCCGGCCCGCTGCGCGCGTCCATCGGCCACCCGCGCTCCGAATCCGACCACGCGGCCCCCGTCGCGTACCCGTACCCGGACGGCTGCGGCAGCTGGCAGCAGGCCGATGTGCGCACCGCGCGCGACCGGCTCGGCTGGCGGCCCCGGATCAACCTCGAAGAGTCCCTCGCAGACATCTGGATGGAGGCGGCATGCCGCATCTGACCAGCACCAAACCCGGCACCGCCGGCACCGACCTGCGCACCGGCCTCGGTGTGCCCGGCTTCGCCCACCCCCTCGTCGCCCCGGCCGAATGGGCCGAACTCACCCGCCCCGGCACCCCCGTGCACTGGGCCGCGCTCAACGTCTCCGACGGACCCGGCAGCCGCCCCGACCCGCACTGCCTCCAGGCGGCCGCCCGGCTGCGCACCGCCGGAGTCCGGGTCCTCGGCCGACTGGACGCCACCTACGGTGCCAGCCCCTTCGGGGAGGTGATCTCCGAGGCTCATCGCTACCTCGACTGGTACCGGGTCGACGGCTTCCTGCTGGACCGCTGTCCCACGGAGCGGACCGCGCTGCCGGAGATCCGGCGCATGATCACCACGCTCCGGGCGCTGCGTGACGACGCCCACATCGTCCTCGGTCACGGCACGCACCCCTACCCCGGCTATGCCGAGCACGCCGACCAGCTGGTCACCTTCTCCGGCCCGTGGAGCGACTACCGCTGGTCGCAGGTGGCGGAGTGGACCGCGGACTATCCCCCCGACCGTTTCTGCCACTTCGTCCACGGAGTGCCCCTCGGTCATCTGGAGGAAGCGCTGCGCGTCGCCCGCTGGCAGGGTGCCGCCACGATCTGGTTCACCGACCGCACGGACGGCGACGGCCGAGCCGATCCCTGGGAGACGATGCCCGGCTACTGGGACGAAATCGTCTCGCGGATCGGAACAGGTGTCTCGGAATGAAAAAGGCCATGGCACTGTTACGGAGAGAACAACCGTAGTGATGAACCGACCAACGGAGCCCCCGTGTCGCTGCCACCCCTGGTCGAGCCAGCTCCTGAGCTCACCGTAGACGAGGTCCGCAGGTACTCCCGCCACCTGATCATCCCCGATGTGGGGATGGACGGGCAGAAGCGGCTCAAGAACGCCAAGGTGCTCTGTGTGGGCGCCGGCGGCCTGGGCTCGCCGGCGCTGATGTACCTGGCCGCCGCGGGCGTCGGCACCCTCGGCATCGTGGAGTTCGACGAGGTCGACGAGTCGAACCTGCAGCGCCAGATCATCCACAGCCAGGCCGACATCGGCCGCTCCAAGGCCGAGTCCGCGCGCGACTCCGTCCTCGGCATCAACCCGTACGTGAACGTGATCCTTCACGAAGAGCGGCTCGAGGCCGACAACGTGATGGACATCTTCAGCCAGTACGACCTGATCGTCGACGGCACCGACAACTTCGCCACGCGCTACCTGGTGAACGACGCCTGTGTGCTGCTGAACAAGCCGTACGTCTGGGGTTCGATCTACCGCTTCGACGGTCAGGCCTCGGTCTTCTGGTCCGAGCACGGACCCTGCTACCGCTGCCTCTACCCGGAGCCCCCGCCGCCGGGCATGGTCCCCTCCTGCGCCGAGGGCGGCGTGCTGGGCGTGCTGTGCGCGTCCATCGGCTCCATCCAGGTCACCGAGGCCATCAAGGTCCTCACCGGCACCGGCGAGCCCCTGGTCGGCCGACTGATGATCTACGACGCCCTGGAGATGCAGTACCGCCAGGTCAAGGTCCGCAAGGACCCGAACTGCGCGGTCTGCGGCGAGAACCCCACCGTCACCGAGCTCATCGACTACGAGGCCTTCTGCGGCGTCGTCTCCGAGGAGGCCCAGGAGGCCGCGGCCGGCTCGACGATCACTCCCAAGCAGCTCAAGGAGTGGATCGACGACGGCGAGAGCATCGAGATCATCGATGTCCGTGAGATCAACGAGTACGAGATCGTCTCGATCCCCGGCGCCAAGCTGATCCCGAAGAACGAGTTCCTCATGGGCACCGCCCTCGAGGGCCTCCCCCAGGACAAGAAGATCGTCCTGCACTGCAAGACGGGTGTCCGCAGCGCGGAGGTCCTCGCGGTCCTGAAGTCCGCGGGCTTCGCCGACGCGGTCCACGTCGGCGGCGGCGTCATCGGCTGGGTCAACCAGATCGAACCGCACAAGCCGGTCTACTAAACAGCGGTTCCGCTGACCAGCGAGACAGAAGAAGCCCACGGCTCTGACCAGCTCAGATGCCGTGGGCTTCTGTCGTTGTCGGTTGGCGTCGGGTCACGTTGGACGGCCCGGACACGGCCCAGAGACGACGCCTGCCAGAGCTGGCGTGTGGGTGGCTGAGCCTTGGTACGGGGCCGCCTCCGCAGCCCAAGAGCACTACGCCAGAGGCCCGGCAGGAGGGAAGGTGCGCACGACCCAATCGCCTCCGTTTACTGCCCGCCGAGCTCGTACTTGCCCTACCTTTCCCCAAACATTTCTCACATTCTTAGCGAGGGTTCCCAATTTTGATTTCTCCTTCTTGGTTGCACGGGAAGGGGTGGGAGAACCTGTCGCCGTAATATAGGCTCGATCCGTCAGGGAAAGAATCCGCTCCACGTCTTTTGGTTGCGGTTGATTGCTTCCCGCTCTGCGATATGGGGCCAAAACTGCGACGGGATTTTCAATGAGGAACTTTTCCCAAGCAGGTTGATGATGGGAACTTTCCCCGCCGTGATGAGCGACTTTGTATAGGGATGCTTGACCTTCGGGTGTAAAACTCTCCACCACTGCCTGCCAGCCACAACCGAGAGGGCCGACAAGCAAGTCGGCACCTAGAAGTACACGAACGTCTCCGGCTTCAACCCATAGGGCAATCGACGCATCATTGGGATCCAAGGCTGGAACTCGTCCACGGCGGGCGCTTACTTCAGGGGACTGGGCAGCCAAGGCGCGAAGGGCCCGCGTTTTAGCATGCTCAGAAGGCGACAGAGCGGTCACCTGGACTCCTGGAAATCCCTGAACATTCGGAAAGTCAAGCAGCCGTTTACCCTCGCTGGCTCGCCGAAGCGGCCGGAAACCATCTTTCCCTTTTCTGGACTCCGCAATCTCAAAGATGCGTCGATACTCACTATATGAGCTGTAACGTGCTGGCTGGGGTATTTCAGCGTCAGCGCAAAGCAGAGCCAAAAACTCTTCGTTTGTTAGAGCATCAGAAACAACGAATGTGGCGCTCTGACAGGCCTCGAAGAAGGAAGAAATGCCTGCGAAGTGATCGTCGTGAGCATGAGTGCCAACGATCATTCGAACATCAGTGGAAGGGTTCACGCCCATTCGGTAAAGATACTCAAGGCCTGGCACAGTGCCATCTTCCTGATCAACGCAGGAATCCACCACTATCCAGCGCCCTAGCCCAAGGTGAAGCACAACGGATTCACCTTTACCTGGGCCAAAGATGGATACCTCTAGCTCGTCAGGTCTCGGAGGCTCAGTCGAACAGGTCTTCAATTTGCTCCATACGGGTTGCCGCCTGTTTGCCCAGGCGGGCTAGGTCCTCATCCGTCCACACGCCCAAGCGGCGTAGGCGCAACTGCTCCGTCCGGGCTGGGTACCCCGACCTATCGCGCACTGTGCGCACCGTCAGATAGAAGACGTCGCCGGGCCCAGCCACCTTTGCGTCTTCCCCTAGCAGTTGCGCTTGAAAGTCAGCAACCAAGCAGGGGCCTGTGCGATCAAGTGGTGTTAGCTCTGCCGTCATGACCTCATCATCAATCTCAAGAATGAGGCCCTCCCACTTTTCCATGCCCGCGATTCGCACGAGGGGAGCCGCTTGTCCCGCCTTCGGCTGGTTTCCATATGGCGAAGTGGCTTCTGAAGGTTCCCCTGCGGGATTACCAGCAATGAGAGTTGGGCTCTGCATTGTCTGATTTTCCGGACCAGTCGCAGGGGTGGCGCCAGCAGGGTCAAGCGTGGTAGTTGGCGATATCCACGGTGAATTACCTGAAGAGACTTCAGTGCCTGAATTTGTCATGAGCGCTTCCCCCCACCCAGTCCGGCAACAAATTCAATCGCCTTATGTGCTCTCTGATTGAACGAGTTCCATTCATTGGTCAAGATTTCAAGCGCTACCGAGGTCTTATCTACTGTCAGCTCGCCACTCTCTGGTGACAATGCTTGAAATTGCGGCCCTCGCTGCTCGGGCTGAGAATCAACCAAGGTTAGGTCGAAATGGTCATTGATGGCAACATAAACAGATGACGGAATCTTCGCAGAAGGTTGCACCTGAACCTGAACGAAACCGCCATACTTGTCTGGCCGAACCCCTTGCAAAGTAACGTTAAGCATCCCGGGAAGATTTAGAATCCCTTGCTCTTCCCAGGGTTCTTTCGGGGCGAGGTGATCGCCAATTGCGTGCCATTCCTCTTCGGATCCCGGAGTGAAATGCACCGACCTATTCAAACCCATTTTCGAGGTCGGCGCATAAGGTAGTGATCGAAGGATTCCAATCACCAGATCCCTCGCCCTTTCGATCTCGGCGAGATCTGACGTTGAAATCTGCAAGACCTCCGGCATAACCTGAACGCGAAAGGCGCCACAAATAAAGACGGTTAGATTTGAAGAGATGACTTCGACGCTAGAAGTGCTCAGATCATCTTCACTGATTAGCTGGCCAGAAGCTAGCCATCCGGGAGAAAAGGTATGTGGCATAAAAGCACCGCGAATAACGATGGAGAGTTCGTCGAGCGCGAACTCTAGGCGTCCCACGAGTGGCCCTCCTATAGCTATATTTGCACGGTGCCTGGGTTGCATGGTACTGCGCGTAGTGCAAGTGATGGGAGCCCTACGAGCCATCTGCGTTGCGCAGTCTGTCTGCCGGTTGATGCTAGGTCGGTGTAGCGACTTTGGCCGGGAGCTGCTTTGGCGCGAGTGATCATGGCCCCGTAAGCTTCCGGCGCGTCGGGCAGTCTGTGGACCTGCCCGCTAAAGCACGACGTTGGGGCCATGATCTTCGAGGCTCGCGCCAAAGTGGCTGGCTAAAGTCGCGGAGCCGACCGCCCCAGCCACAGCGGGTTTCCGTCCTCGCCCCCATGCACGCAGCGCGCCGCCGGGCGCGGCCAGCCGGGGCGGAGACAGGAGGCAGGCCGCGCCGTTGAGGCGGCGCGCGCCCGCGCCGTGCGCGGGCCTTGATGAAGTAGGGAAAGTCTGTCCGCGCCATGATCCGGAACGTCTGGCGCCGGGCTGTCGGTCGCCTGCTTATCTGAGCTACGGTGCGATTCATGCCCTCTTCATTGGATACGCCACAAGGTGCGGCTGAGCTGGCTGAGGCAGTGTTGCCCCAACTCGGGAACCGCTGGCTGCACACCCAAGCCGTGGCGGCTTGTGCGCGTGATGCTTCGGCGGCCGTGTCTGAAGAGGACCGTGATCTACTCGTCGCCGCCGCCTGGCTGCATGACATCGGCTACGCCCCGGAACTGCGGGATACGGGGTTCCACCCCCTTGATGGTGCGCGCTACCTGGAGACGCTCGGAGCGCCGTCGCGCCTCGTGAGGCTGGTCGCTCACCATTCCGGCGCCGTGTATGAGGCTGAACAGCGGGGGCTGACTGCCGAGTTGGCCGTGTACGAGCGAGAGGACTCCTCGGTCTTGGACGCGCTCATCTACGCCGACATGACGACCGGTCCGGCGGGGCAGTCGTTCGACTTCGACCGGCGCATTGATGAGATCTTGGTGCGGTATGAGCCGGGCAGTGAGGTGCACACGGCGATCAGTAAGGCCCGCCCGTACCTCGGCGCCGCCGTCGAGCGGACGCGCGTACGTCTCAGTGATCAGCCGACGTAGGGCTTAGGCCGGTTGGCCAAGCCATGGTCGATTCGCATCCGCATGGACGGGTGGATGTTCAGCTCGTCCAGTCGGCTCGGGTGCACGAACGCTACCTCTTTGCTCTCGCTGCTGGTTCGTAGCTCGCCGCCCGTGATCTCTGCATGGAAGCAGATGGAGAACTGTTGGCGCACCTCGCCGTCGTCGTACGCAATTACGTGCGCGGGGTTGGTGTAGATGCCGACCAGGCCGGTGACCTCGACGTCGAAACCGGTCTCTTCCTTGGTCTCCCGGACCGCGGCATGGGGAGCTGATTCGCCTACATCGACCCCGCCGCCGGGCAGGGCCCACAGGTTGTTGTCCGTCTTGTGGATCAGGAGGATTTCCCCTGCCTCGTTGAGCGCCACAGCGGTAACCGACGGCACGATGCTGTTCGCCTTCGGGGCGTTCGGATCGTTGAAGTAGTCGACTCGGGCCATGTCTCAAGCGTCGCACGTCCGGCTGTCGCGCGAGTTGGCCGGGGACCGGGTGCCGGTTCCGCCGGCGCCCGCAGCCCCGGCCCTACCGTCGCCTACTTACGCAGGTCGACCGCGCTCCCACGTGTAGTCGAAGCTCCTCATGTAGTGCCGGAATGTCCGGGCGCCAGGGATGTACCGGAAGTGCAGAACTGGGTTCTGACCGGCAGGAGCTCCGAGCACATGCGGGTTCACCAACACGTCGTCGTCGAACCGATAGATCGAGTTGTACAGGATCGTGTCATGCAGCTTGACCTCAACTCCGGGCGTCGCCATCGCTGGTTCGAGGTAGCGCCGCGTGATCCGGGCACGTGCCGCCAGATCGCTGCCGATGCCTTCCTCTTCCCCTCGCTGCTGGACCATGGCCGAGTCGGGATCGCCGAGCAGGACGCGGACCTGAGCCCCGGCCTTCGCCTTCTCGGCCAACTGGTCTGGCAGATCCGGATGGTTGTCGAAGAGGAACAGCCCCGCGTAAACGAGGATCTCGACCTGGTCCGTTGCCTTCTCAATGAGCGATGACCACAACGCCGCCGGTACGGCACCCCGGTTCGGGTAGTACGTGATCAGCTCAGATGTGCTCGCGGTCTCAGCCTGCTTCTCGACGGAGGGCCAGAGGTAGACCTCATCCACTCCAAGGAAGCTCGCGGCCTTCCAGCGGTGTCCCCGGTGCGGTGTGCGGTTGGTCGTGATCCAGCGCTCCACGCTCTTCGGATCCACGCCGACGTGCTGAGCAAGGGACTGGATGGTCTCGCCCTTTGCCGAAATTGCTGCGCGCAGACGCTCGTTCGCCATGACGTGCCCTCTCCTAGGACGTCCCGGGGACGTTTTGACGATAGCTCAGACGTCCCTAAACGTCCACACGGACCGTGATACGTCCATCACCTCTCGCGGTCTCCTGATCTCACCGACGAACGGTCGGTTCCAACTCCCATTGAGATCCAGGAGAACAGACGATGCGTCAGATTCCCGTCGACACCTCCGCCGCCTCCGTGATGGTGGCCAAGACCCCGCAGCCCAAGGTCAAGGACCGCCGTTCCGGCGAGATCGCCACCGACGCCGAGACCGGTGCAACGCTCATGACCGTGGACGTGATGTTCGCGGCCAACGACGAGGTCGAGATCCTCTCCATCACCGTCCCCGAGCCGGGCATCTCCGGTGAGCTGGTCATGGGCACCCCGGTCGCGCTGACCGGTCTGATCGCCCGGCCGTGGGAGAACGAGTTCAACGGGCAGAAGCGGCACGGGATTGCGTTCCGCGCGGTCGCCGTGACCTCGCTCGCCGCTGCCGCGTCGAAGCCGAAGGCGGCCTGAGCCATGCTGTGGCTGTCCGTCTTAGGGCTGCTGGTCGTCGTCACCGCGCTGATGCTTCGGTGGCGGCGCCCGGCCTGGTACTGGCTGACCTTCGGGGTCACCCTCGCCGCGCTGCGGGTGCTGTTCCGCTACGCGTCTGTAATGGACGCCTGCGGACTGACCGTCCCGCCCACACGCTGGCGCCTCGCCCTGGCCCGGGCCACCAACCGGCCCGTCCCCGGCCCTCGCGCCCCGCGGATCCTGCGCCTGCGCCCCACCCGGACCGGCCTGGTGCTGCGGCTGGGACTCCGGCCCGGTCAGGACGCCTTCGACGTCGCAGCTTCGTGTGATCGGCTGCGTCACTCCTTCGCCCTGTACGGCGTGACCTCACGTGAGCTGCGCTCGGGTGTGGTCGAGGTGCGGATGACCGGCTACGACGTCCTCAAGCGGGTGCAGATGCCCGCCAAGAGGGACACCCGCCGGATGCGTGTCCCGGTCGCCCTGCGCGAGGACGGCGCCGTCCACTACCGCGACTACCGTGCCGTCCCGCACGCCCTCACCCTCGGTGCCACGGAGTCCGGCAAGTCCGTCTATCAGCGCAACCTGGTGGCCGGGCTGGCCTCGCAGCATGTCGCTCTGGTCGGCATCGACTGCAAACAGGGGGTCGAACTGTTCCCGCTGGCCCGCCGGTTCTCCGCGCTGGCCGATAACCCCGACACCGCGGCCGAACTCCTCGATGCGCTCGTGGCGCACATGCAGGATGTCTACCGGCTCATCCGGGCCGAGCAGCGGATCACCGCGGACGTGCCGGATGCGGAGATCGCCGCGGACATCTGGGATCTGCCTGCGGATCTGCGGCCGGTGCCGGTCGTGGTCCTGGTCGATGAGGTCGCCGAACTCGCCCTCTTCGCCAACCGGGAGGAGGAGAAGCGCCGGGACCGGATCATCACCGCGCTCGCCCGGCTAGCCCAGCTCGGCCGTGCTGCCGGGATCTACCTGGAGATCTGCGGGCAGCGCTTCGGCTCCGAACTCGGCAAGGGCATCACCATGCTCCGCGCCCAGCTCACCGGGCGGACCGCGCATCGCGTCAACGACGAATCCTCAGCGAACATGGCCTTTGGCGACATCGCCCCGGATGCGGTGCTGGCTGCGATCCAGATCCCCGCCGACCTGCCCGGCATCGCCATCACGGGCGACTCGACCGGGGGTTGGGCCCGGATCCGCGCCCCGCACACCTCGCTGCGACAGGCCGTGAACACCTGCAACCGGTACGCCGACCTGGCCCCGGACCTGCCCGCCCTGGTCCCGTTCCGGCCCGCCCTTGGCAGCCCGCGGCCGATCCCGGCTACGCCGGTTGAGTCCGCCCCGGCCACCGCCTGATTTGCCCCCGCTCCACGGTCGGCGCGACCGCTTCGCGCCAGGTCCCTACCCGAGCCATGCCCGAAACCCGAAGGGAGAGATCACGATGACGGTCATCCCATTCCCGGAGCCCGACCCGCGCCCGGTGGATCCGCTGGAGTCGGCCCTGATCTCCGCGTGGAACAACTCGCCGGACGTCATGGACGACTACCGCGACGACGCGCCGGACGACACGTCCGACGCCGAAGGGTCCTGGTGATCGCCATGGCTGCGCGGAAGACCACCAGTCGCAGGCCCGCGAAGAAGCAGCCGTGCCCCGAGTGCCAGGACGGACAGGTCCTGGAGTCCTTCCAGGTCGGCGGGCGTCGCAAGCGCGTGAGCGACGACCAGCAGGGAGCCCTGTGCCTGACCTGCCTCGGATCCGGCGAAGCCCCGACCGACTGAACGCCTGCCGGGACCCGGCGGATGGGACCCCGTTCCCCGCCCCGTCCCGGCTCAACTCGCCAAAGGAGGTGACGACATGACTTGCTTGATCCGCCCCGATGCCGTGCTCGTACAGGCCGTGATCGCCGGGGCTCTGTCGTTCGCCCACCTGCATGACCTTGCTGCCGCGGCCGGACAGGACGGCTGGAAAGCATG
The DNA here is from genome assembly GCF_000349325.1 of Streptomyces davaonensis JCM 4913. Lineage (GTDB taxonomy): Bacteria > Actinomycetota > Actinomycetes > Streptomycetales > Streptomycetaceae > Streptomyces > Streptomyces davaonensis. Next base: position 3,648,810 of record NC_020504.1, on the reverse strand, counting down.
GGCCTATCCGGTCAGCGTCGACCTGCTGTTGGTCGCTGCCTGGCGACGGCTCCGCTCGGATGGCCCGTCCCGGCTGGCCTGGTGCTGGTTCTTGATCGCCCTGGTCGCCTCGCTCGGTGCCAACGTCGCCACCGCCGGATTCCTCGACCTCGAACACCCCCCGGCGTGGCTGCGGTTCGGCGTCGCCGGATGGCCCGCGCTCGCCTTCCTCGGCGGCACCCTGCTCGCCCACTCGAACTCGGCCGGGGACCGGGTGCCGGTTCCGCCGGCGCCCGCAGCCCCGGCCCCCGCGCCCGATCCGGATGTTGTCCCGGAGCCCATCCCGACCGCTGTGCCTGATGCCCCGGCTCTTCCCGCCGCGGACCTTGACCCGGCCGTGCCGGTTCCGACCGCACTGGTCGACCACGCCCGCAAGGTCGCTGCCGACCATCAGGCCCGGACCGGTGCCCCGATCGACACCGAAACCCTGCGCGCCCGCCTCGGCGTCCCCGCCCCGATGGCGTCCGCCATCGCCGCCCAACTCACCTGACCCGAAGGGACAACCACCCGCCATGCCTGCCCACGACCACTTCCACTCCGTGATGAGCATCGGCCCGGTGCAGATCGGCACCCACCGCGACCGCCACGGCCAGACCAAACACGCCGCCGTATGCACCGCCGACCGCTGCGGCTGGTCCGCCGACTACACCAGCCAGTCCGCCGCCCAACTCGCCGCCCGCACCCACCGCTGCAAGATCCGCTAGGAGGTCACCTGTCATGGACGTCCCGCTCTGGCTCGCCGTCGTCATCGTCGGCTACCTCGGCGCCAAGCTCATCCGCCCGCCCTGGTGGCTCCTGGCCGTGTTCCTGCTCGGCGGCTTCCTCCTCGCCGACAGCGTCCTTGCCCCCGTCATCGACTCCGCCATCAAGTAACCCGCCACCGAAGGGAGTTCCGCCATGCTCCGCCCGAAGGTCCCCACGATGCCGACGCCGACCGGCGCGGCCACCCCGCCTGGCATCGTCGAGCCCGCCGCCGTCATCCCCAGCGGCCAGACCCTGCCACCCGCCCCCGTGGCCCCGGCACCGTCCCGGCCCACGGTCCAGCTCACCCCCGGCGCCGTCGTCGCCACGGCCGGGATGGGCCTGGCCGTCGTCCTCGTCGTCGGCGCCGTCCTGGTCTCGATGCTGCTCGCCGTCGCCATCACCGCCGCCTCAGTTGCGGTGTGTGCGCTCGTCGTCCGCTCGATCCTCTCCAGCGACACCCGTCGTTGATCGGCCCCCGGGCGGCCTCAACCGCCAAGTCTCCGCCGCCCGGGCGCCGTCCCTGTCCGATCCTCAGAACCGGAAGGAACCTCCATCATGACCGGCCCGATCCCGGCCACCACCGCCAACGCGCGGATCTGCCCAAACTGCGACGGCTTCGCCACCGCCGCCGTATCCTCCGGCGGCCGTGACCACCGCGGACACCTGCGCACGCTCACCGTGAACTGCCCGGCCTGCCACGGCCACGGCACCTGGCACACTCGCGCCGCCCAGCTCGCCGGGGGCCGCGCATGACCGACACCGCGACCTTCGCGGGCCTGGACCCGACCACCCTGGGGGACCTCCTTAGGGTGGCCGGGCTTCCCGGCTTCGACCGCTGGCAAGACCAGATACGCCGCACTGGTGGCTGTGCCGACCCCATCCACCTGACCGGCTGGGTCCTCCACAAGGACAAGACCACCGGCGAGACCCTGCACCACTACAGCACGGAGCACGAGCCGGGTGGACGTCTCCGCATCGCCTGCGGCAACCGGCGTGCCTCCCGCTGCCCGTCCTGCGCCTGGACGTACGCCGGAGACACCTACCACCTGATCCGCGCCGGACTCGTCGGCGACGACGGCCGAGACATCCCCACCACGGTCCGCGACCACCCCCGGGTCTTCGCCACCCTCACCGCCCCCTCGTTCGGCCCGGTCCACAACCGGCCCGACCGCGGCGCCTGCCGCTGCGGCACCCGCCACAGCGCGGACGATCCTGCCCTCGGCACGGCCCTGGACCCGGCCACCTACGACTACGCGGGCGCCGTCCTGTTCAACAACCACGCGGGCGACCTGTGGCACCGATTCACCAACCGGCTCCGTCGCGAGATCGCCGCCCGCGCCGGGCTCACGCAGCGCGAATTCATCGACACCTGCCGCGTCTCCTACGGCAAGGTTGCCGAGTTCCAGAAGCGCGGCGCCGTCCACTTTCACGCAGTGATTCGCCTCGACGGACCCGACGGCCCAGACTCCCCGCCCCTGTCCTGGGCCACGGTCGGCCTGCTCACCGACGCCATTCGCGCCGCCGCCAAGCACTCCTACGCCACCGTCAGCGTCCCGGCCTCCGGCGACCAACCGGCCCGCGCCCTCCGCTGGGGCCGACAGCTCGACGTCCGCCCCGTGAAGGCATTCGGCGACGGATCCGACCTCACCGAACAGGCTGTCGCCGCGTACGTCGCCAAGTACGCCACCAAAGCCGCCGAGACAACCGGCACCCTCGACCGCCGCATCGGCGAACTCTCCGAACTCGACCGCCACGGCGTCCCCGACCACACCCGCCGCCTGATCACCGCCTGCCGCGACCTGGACGCGCTCTACCCAGACCGCCGCATCTGGGCTTGGGCCCACATGCTCGGCTTCCGCGGCCACTTCAGCTCCAAGTCCCGCCGGTACTCCACCACCCTCGGGGAGCTCCGACAGGCACGCGCCGACTACCGCGCCGCTCAAGAACACGCCGCCCACGGTGTCGACGATCGCGAGCCGGACACCGTCCTCGTGCTCGCTGACTGGCAGTACGCCGGACACGGCCACACCCCCGGCGAATCCGCCCTTGCCGCCACCATCGCCCGAGACCTCCAACTCAACCGCGAATCCGCCCGCGAGGCACTCGCCACGCTGGCTCAAGAGGGGGAGTGGTGACCATGGCGTCAGAACTCCCCAGCCGGTTCCTGACACCGGATGACCTGGTGGACATGTTCGACCTGCCCAGCGTCGAGACGGTCTACCAGTGGCGTCGCAAGCGCACTGGTCCCCGCGGCTTCCGAGTCGGTCGACACCTCCGCTTCGACCCGGAGGACGTACGCGCCTGGGTGGACTCCCAACTCAAGGGGGTCGCTGCCTGATGGCCGGACACATCCAAGACCGTTGGTACAAAGTCGAGACCAGCCCGGACGGCAAGGCGCGCAAGGTCAAGACCGACCGCCACGGCCTCGGACTGCGCTACCGCGCCCGCTACATCGGGCCGGACGGCACGGAGAAGTCCAAGAGCTTCCCCGACCGTCAGAAGCGGCTCGCTGAGCAGTGGCTTGCGCAGGTCGAGGCGGACATGGCGCGCGGGCAGTACATCGACCCGCAGGCTGGACGACTCACCGTGCGACAGCATGCCGAACGTTGGTTGGCGTCGCTCACCATGGACCCTGGGACCTACGTGGGTACTGAGCAGCGCATTCGCCTGCACGTCCTGCCCTACCTTGGCAGCCGCACACTGGGCTCCCTCCGGCCGACGCACATCCGCGAGTGGCTGCGGAAGCTGCAAGACGGGGGAGTGGCGCCCGCCTATCAGCGGGTGATCTTCGCAAACCTCTCCACCATGCTGACGGCGGCAGTGGACGACCGTTTGATCCCTGAGAACCCTTGCAGGTCGTCGTCCGTCCGCGCGCCTAAGCTCGACCCTCGCCGGATCGTTCCCTGGCCACGTGAGCGCGTACTCGCGGTCCGTTGCGCACTGCCCGAGCAGTACCGGGCCATGGTGGACCTGGCTGGCGGTTGTGGTCTCCGGCAGGGTGAGGTCCTCGGCCTGGCCGCGGAAGACGTGGACTTCATCGAGGGCGTGGTTCACGTTGAGCGACAGGTCAAGCTGATCCGCAATCGGCCTGTATTCGCGCCGCCCAAGGGCGCGAGGGCACGTACGGTTCCGTTGCCCGAGAGCGTTGCCTGGTCTATCGAGGAGCACATCAGCCAGCGCTCACCAGCCGCCGTTACATTGCCATGGCGGGCTGTCGACGGGGCACCCGTGACTGCATCCCTGATCTTCCACAGGGATCAGGGCCGCCCGGTCAATCGCAACGACTTCAACCGCGGTGCCTGGCGCCCGGCCCTCGTCTCGGCGGGCGTCCCTCTCGGTCGCGCAAGCGGGATGCACGCCCTGAGGCACTTCTACGCCTCCGTACTCCTGGACGCGGGCGAGAGCGTCAAGGCCCTCTCCGAGTACCTGGGCCACCACGATCCGGGCTTCACCCTGCGGACGTACACGCACCTGATGCCCAGCAGCGAGAAGCGCACCCGCGAGGCGGTGGACCGAGCCTTCGCGGATGGCCCGGACACCGCTGACGGCCCCACGACGGCCCAGGAGGAGTGACGAGGTAGGAAACGTGCAGGTCAGGTTAGAGATCGCCTGACTTGCCGGTCTACTGAGCCGGTCTCCCGGTCCACGTGGCGGGGGCTCCAGATGCCTTGGGTGTCTGGGGCCCCCGTCCGCGTCAGGAGCAGACCTTGCCGTCCTTCGGGACCGTGCCGGAGAGCAGGTAGTCGTCGATCGTGGAGTCGACGCAGCCGCTGCCACTGCCGTAGGCGCCGTGGCCCTCGCCCTTCCAGGTGAGGACCACACCGACGCCCTTGCCCAGCTCGTCCGCCATCTTGCGGGCGCCCTCGTAAGGCGTCGCCGGGTCGCCGGTGTTGCCCACGACCAGGACCGGTGCTGCGCCCGGCGCGCTCACCTCGGGGGTGTCGTGCTGGCCTGGTACCGGCCAGTCGTGGCACCAGCCGGCCGTGTCCCAGCCCAGGAACGTGCCGAACACCGGCGAGATCTTCTCGAACTCGGGCAGCAGCTTCTTCGTCTCCTCGGCGGTCGGCCGCTGCTTGGCGTCCAAGCACGATATGACGCGCTGTGAGTGGGTCGTCGTGCCGTAGCTCCCCGACGCGTCACGCTCGTTGTAGCCGTCGGCGAGCGTCAGCAGCTCCGAGCCGTCCCCCGACTCTGCCGCCTCCAGGGCGCTGGTCAATGTAGGCCAGCTGGACTCGCTGTACAGCGGCAGCACGATGCCGGTGACCGCCAGGGACTGCGTCAGCTTCCGGTCGGAGGACGTCGGCAACGGGTTCGCGTCGATGCGGTCCAGCATGTCCGCGATCTTCCGTGAGCCCTCCTGCGGGTCCTGCCCGGTGGACTTCAGGTAGTTGTTCAGTGCCCGCTGGAAGCCCCTGGCCTGGTTCTTGGCGTGGTCCACCGTGTCGGCGCTCGGGTCGACCACCGCGTCGAGGACCAGCCGCCCCACGTTCTGCGGGAACAAGTGGGCGTACACGCCGCCCAGTTCGGTGCCGTAGGAGATGCCGAAGTAGTGCATCTTGTCGTCGCCGAGGACTTGGCGCAGCAGGTCCATGTCGCGGGCGGTGTCGGTGGTCGACACATGGGCCATCAGCCGCCCGGCCGACTTCTCACAGCCCTTGCCGAAGGCGGTGGCGTCGTTGAGGTACGCGGTCTCCTCGGCCAGGGTGTCGGGCGTGGCGTCCACGGCCTCGGCGGCCTGGATCTCCTGGTCGCTGCGGCAGCGCACGCCCTCGCTGGAGGCGACTCCGCGCGGGTCGAAGCTCACCAGGTCGTAACGCTCGTGCAGTTCGGACGCGGTGGAGGCGTAGTACGGCATCATCGAGACGCCCGAGCCGCCGGGGCCACCGAAGTTGAACAGCAGCGAGCCGATACGGTCGTCGCCGGTCGCCTCGGAGCGGATCAGCGCGATCCCGATCGTTCTGCTCTTCGGCTTCGCCCAGTCCAGCGGCACCTTGAGCGTCGCGCACTCCCAGTCGCCGCCCGGCGCGGCGGAGTCCTCGGTGGCCTCGCACTCTCCCCAATCGAGCTTCTGGGACGTCAGGGAGGCGGGCAACGGTGCCGTGGTCCCGGGGGAGGAGGCCGAGGGCGTCTTGCCGCCGGTCTCCTTGCCGCTCGTGCCGTCACTGCCCTCGTCGCTCCCCGAGCTGCACCCCGTCACCAGGAGCCCGGCGGCGGCCGTCAGAGCCGCCCACCGTACGAAACGCGCCATGTGCACTACCCCCTCGCAGGCCGTCCGCACCGTGCAGCGGATGGCGGTCAGGCCATAGTAGGCATAGACCCCGAGACCTGCTCCGGCCTGTGGATAACCTTCTGACCTGCGATTTTTGCCTGCGCTCTGGATGGTTTCAGGAGCAGACGGTTCCGGCCGCGGGCACCTTCCCGTCCAGCAGGTAGCCGTTCACCGCGCTCTGTACACACCTGTTCTTACTGTCGTAGGCCCCGTGCCCCTGACCCCGGTACGTCAGCTCGACACCCACGCCCTCGCCCAGCGCCTGCACCATCTTCCGGGCGCCCTCGTACGGCGTGGCCGGGTCGCCGGTGTTGCCCACGACGAGGATCGGCGCCGATCCGGGCGCGCTGACGTCCGGGTGGTCGGCCGCCCCGTCCACGGCCCAGTCGGTGCAGCTGACCATCCCCCAGGCCAGGAAGTCGCCGAACAGCTCCGAGGCCGCGCGGAACTCCGGCAGCCTCGACTCCACGAACTCGGCGGTGTAGCGCGGCTTGTCGTCGGCGCAGTTGATGGAGATGTTGGCGGCGGTGATGTTGCTGTACTCGCCGTTCTCGCTGCGGCCGTTCATCGAGTCGGAGAGCAGCATCAGGATCCTGCCGTCACCGTCGTACGCCTGCTGGAGGCCCTCGGTGAGGTACTCCCAGAAGTCCTGCGAGTACAGCGCCTGCGCGATGCCGTTGGTCGCGGCGGTCTGGGTCAGGTCGCGCGGGAAGATGCCCGGCAGTGGTTTGCGGTCGAGTTCCGCCAGCAGTGCGGCGATACGGTCCTTCACGTCCTGCGCGCTGTCGCCGATCGGGCAGTCCTCGATCTTCGAGGTGCAGTCCTCGGCGAAGTTGTCGAGCGCCAGCTGGAACCCCTTCGCCTGGCCTAGCGAGCCCTGTTCGGGGTTCTGCGTCGGGTCGACGACCGCGTCGAAGACTGCACGGCCGACGCGCTCGGGGAACAGATGCGCGTACACACCGCCGAGTTCGGTGCCGTAGGAGATGCCGAAGTAGTGCAGCTTGTCGTCGCCGAGGACCTGGCGCATCAGGTCCATGTCGCGCGCCGCGTCGGTGGTGCGCACCTGCGGCAGCATCTTCTCGGAGTTCTCCTCGCAGGCCGCGTTGAACTCCTTGGTGTTGTCCAGCAGCTCGGTGCGCTCGGCGGCGTCGTCCGGGGTCGCGTCCTGCTGGAAGAAGGCGTCGAGCTGCTGGTCGTTCTCGCACTTCACCGGCGCACTGCGGCCGACCCCGCGCGGGTCGAAGCTGACCAGGTCGTACCGGGTGCGCAGGGCCGCGTAGTCCTCACCGAAGGCGGGCAGAGTGGTGACGCCCGAGCCGCCGGGGCCGCCGAAGTTGAACAGGAGCGAGCCGATGCGCTCGCTGTTGTCGCCGCTCGCCTCCGCGCGGATCAGCGCGAGGCCGATCGTGTCCCCCTTGGGCTCGGCCCAGTCCAGGGGCGCCTTCATGGTGGCGCACTGCCACTCGTCGCCGTTCGGCAGCGGGGAGGGTGCGGCGCCGCCGCCCTCGGCCTGGGAAGGGGCCGGGCAGTCCTCCCAGTTCAGCTGCTGGGCCGTCAGATCCTCGTCCTCGGAGTCGTCGCCGCACCCCGTCAGCAGCGAGGACAGCAGCACGGTGGCGGTCAGGACGGCGGCGCGCAGGCGGGAGGGGTTCGGCATGATCCCATCCTGCGGTCGCGCACGACGGGACGCTCGGGGCGCGGGCCGTAAGAGGTACGGGGACCCCCTGCCTAGAGCGCGCCCTTGCGTGTGAGGTGGTTGAACGCCAGCCAGCCCGGCAGGACCGGCAGCCACAGGGTCAGCAGCCGGAACAGCAGGACCGAGGGAGCGGCGACCTCGCTGGGCAGGCCCACCGCGATCAGACCGACCGTCAGGGTCGCCTCCACCGCGCCCACACCGCCCGGGGTCGGGGCGGCGGAGCCGAGCGCGTTGCCCGCGAGGAAGACGACGGCGACGCTGGCGATGCTGATCGAGGTCTGCTCGTCGCCGAACGCGCGGATGGAGGCGTCCAGGCACATCACGAAGCACGCCGTCAGCAGCAGCATGCCGCCGATGCCGGTGATCAGCTTCTGGGGCCGCTGGAGCACATCGAGCATGCGCGGCACCACGCCCGCGAAAAGCGACCGCACGCGCGTGACGACGAACTTGCGCAGGAACGGCACCGAGGTCACCACGAGCACGAGCACCGCGACCGTCAGCAGACCCGCGATGACCGTCCGGGACGGCGACAGGGACGGGGTCTTCTCGGTACCGGTCAGATAACCGAAGGACAGCAGCATCAGGATGTGGCAGCCGAGGCCGAACAACTGCGACGCGCCCACACTCGCCACCGCGAGCCCTGGACGCACGCCCGCGCGTTGCAGGAAGCGCGTGTTGAGGGCCACACCGCCGACCGCGGCCGGCGCGACGATCTTCACGAAGGACCCGGCGACCTGTGCCCCCACGGTCCGCATGAACGGCACCCGCTCCGGCACGAAGCCGAGCAGCGCCATCGCCGCCGCGAAGTAACTGGCCGCCGAGAACAGCACGGCCGCGGCCACCCAGCCCCATTCGGCGTTGGCGACCAGCGGGCCGAACTCGATGTGGGTGAGCTGCGTCAGCAGGAAGTACGCGCCGATGGCGCCGGCGATGAAGCTGATCAGCGTGCGCGGCCGGACCCGCTCCAGGCGGGCCGGTTCGACCGGAGCCTGCGGCCTGATCAGCAGCACCTGGTGCCGGATCTGGGTGAGCAGATCATCCTCGCGCGCTTCGTCGATGGCCTCGTCGATGGCCCGCTTCTCGGCCCGCGCCTGCGCCCGTACGGTTTTCTTGTCGGCCTTCTCCAGGACGGGCACGGTCGGCTCTTCGGCGGCGGCCTCCACGCGCGCCTGCTTGGCCAGCCGGGAGGCCTCCAGGACCGCCTCGCGCTCGCGTTCCGCCCGCTCCCGGGCCAGCCGGCGCAGCGTCGCGCGCGTGGAGCGCGTCAGCGCGATGGGCTGGAGCATCGGCAGACAGTCCGCCACGGCGTCGGGGCCGAGCACGCCGACCGCCGAGGCGACGGCGCGTTCGGCGCCCACCCGCAGCCCGAGCGTCGTCACGAGCTGGGCGATGTCCATGCGCAGCAGGAGTTCACCGGCCGCGATCTCACCGCCCCGCAGATCGGTGAGGATCACCGTGCCGGAACGATCCACCAGAATCGCGTCACCCGCGAGCCTGCGGTGCGCGATACGGCGGGACTGCAAGGCCCGTACCTGATGCCAGGAGTTGCGCAGCAGCTCGTCGGTGATCTCCTCATCCGCGAGCGAATCCAGTGTGCGTCCGCCGCTGTGCTCGTAGACCAGCATCACCGCGTCGGGGCCGAGCTCGGAGGTCGCGATCAGCTTGGGGGCGTTGGCGCCGGCCGCGATGGCCGCGTAGGCGAGCAGCGCCTCCTGCTCCAGGGCCTGGCGCAGCGACTGGAGGCTGCGGCGCGTGGCGATGCCGCGCAGCGTCAGATTGCGCCAGACGCGGTAGAAGAAGCCCTGCGCCTGCTGCTCCCGGTCGACCACGGTGACGTCCAGCGGTGGGCCGTCCTCCAGGGTGACGAAGTAGCGCCGGCCGCGGTCTCCGCTGTCGCCGTGCTCCGGGGTCTCGTCGCGGGCCGCGCTCACCGGCCGGAAGCCGACGGTCCGCAGGCCCGCCATCAGGGTCCGGCCGGTGGGGCGGACGTTGGGGGAGCCGACCGCGTACAGCGTGCCGTAGGCCACGGACCAGCCGATCAGCACCGTGAGGATGATCGAGAACGGTGTGGTGTACCCGGTGACGAGCATCGAGAAGGCGTCGAGCATCAGCACGATCCACAGCACCGCGCGCCAGCGCGGCCGACGGGACATGCCGACCGCCGTCATGTACGCGATGACCGGGGCCAGATAGCCGTGCACCGGGTCGGTCAGGGCGTTGATGTCGCCGGGGGAGGGCTGGGTGAGCGCCTCCTGGATCGAGTCGGGGGCGGCCTTGGCGACCCAGAGGTCGGTGGCGAGTGTCACACCGTGCGCCAGGACGGCGGCGAGCACGCCGTCGGCGATGCGCAGCCCGTCCCGCTTGATCAGCCGCTCGATCGCGAACGCGACCGGAACCAGCAGGATCGCGATGCTGGAGGCCAGTCCCGCGATCTTGATGAGCAGGTCGGGGGCCTGTCCGGTGCCCTTGTTGATGTCCTGTTCGAGACCCGAGGTGGTGCCGTGCGCGAACGCGGCGATGGCGATCAATACGGCCACTGCCAGGACGCCCACCAGGAACCGCATGAGGTCGGAGGGACGGTGCACGCGCGCGGGGAGCAGCGGTTCGTCGCCCTCCACCTCGTCGGTGTGCGGCTCGTCGTACTCCGCGGGCTTGTCGGCGTCGTTCGTGGCCGCGCCCTTCCTGTCGTCGGCGGCGTCCGGGCGCGACGAAGCCTCAGAGGTGCTCTCCGCATCCTCGGGGTGCACACCCTGCTGCTTCATCGTCTCTTCTTGATCTCGTATCAACGGTCACCGCCCGCACGATGGTGGCATGCCCCACCGACACGCGGGGGCGTCAGGGTGCAGATGCGGGGGCGCACAGTCTGCCGGAACCGCCGCCCCGGAGCGAGGGCCACGCACCGTCGCGGGCCCGTCACATTGTCGGTGGGGTGGTGCAGGATGGGGCGGATGAGCGAGGAGAGCCTTCCGGAGGACGCCCGCCCGGAGTACGCGGACGCGCTGCCCGAGTATGCCGAGCGGGTCCTCGAAGTCGCCGAACTGATCCCGCCCGGGCGCGTCATGACCTACGGGGATGTCGCCGAGTGGCTTCAGGAGGGCGGCCCGAGACAGGTCGGCCGGGTGATGGCCCTGTACGGCGGCGCGGTGCCGTGGTGGCGTGTCGTCCGCTCGGACGGGGCGCTGCTCCCGGGGCACGAACTGCGGGCCCTCGGCCACTACCGCGACGAGGGCACACCGCTGAAGGAGGCCGGCCGGACCACCGAGGGACACCTGCCGCGCCTCGACATGAAACGGGCGCGATGGGACGGCGGCGAACGCGCGGAAGGTCACACCTGACAGCTTCCGCCATCCGGCAGGCCGCGGTGTGACCTGTGATCCGTACGGGGGAACAAGGGCACATCCGTGGCATGACGTACGTTCGTGAGTCGAGGGACGCATGTGGCGCGAGCGCCCCGAGGGATGAATCGGAAGCCCTGCTTCCGCCTGATCCGTCGGCGTAGCGTCGGCTGCACGCGTCCCCCTCATCCCGCCGCCACCGCCCTCCACGCGCGGTGGCCGACCGACCAGCACACCCACCAGGACCGGCGAACCACGTGAGCTCCTCTTTCTCCACCGGACACCTGCCGCACCCCCAGGTGCGGCAGGGGAGCCGTGGCGCTTACCGACTGGTGCGTACCCCGTCGGCCAGGGTGGACCCCCCTCGTCTGGACGCCGCACAGCGCTCCGTGGTTGACCACGGCACCGGCCCGCTGCTCGTTCTCGCAGGTCCGGGCACCGGAAAGACCACCACGCTGGTGGAGTCGGTGGCGAAGCGGATCGCCCGCGGCGGCGACCCCGCGCGCATCCTGGTGCTGACGTTCAGCCGCAAGGCGGCCGTCGAACTGCGCGACCGCATGGCCCTGCGCACCGGCGCCGCGCGGGCCCCGCGGGCGACCACCTTCCACTCGTTCTGCTACGCCCTGGTCCGCGCCCACCAGGACAGCGAGCTGTTCGTGGAGCCGCTGCGGCTGCTGTCGGGCCCCGAGCAGGACGTGGCCGTACGCGAACTGCTCGCGGGCCAGCCGGACCTGGAGCGGCTCGGCCTCGCCCATGTGCGCTGGCCCGACGAACTGCGCGCCTGCCTGACCACGCGGGGCTTCGCCGACGAGGTCCGCGCGGTCCTCGCCCGCAGCCGCGAACTGGGCCTCGCACCCGACGCCCTGGACGCCTTCGCCCGCCGTATCGGCCGCCCCGACTGGCGGGCCGCGGCCGCCTTCCTCGCCGAGTACCTCGACGTCCTCGACCTCCAGGGCGTGCTCGACTACGCCGAACTCGTCCACCGCGCGGTACTCCTCGCCCACCGCCCCGAGGTCGCCCGCCGACTGGCCGACCAGTACGACGCCGTGTTCGTCGACGAGTGCCAGGACACCGACCCCGCCCAGGTGCGGCTGCTGCACGCGCTGGCGGGCGGCGGCCGCACCCTGGTCGCCTTCGGCGACCCGGACCAGTCGATCTACGCTTTCCGCGGCGCCGACGTGAACGGCATCCTGGACTTCCCGCAGGCCTTCCCGCGCGGGGACGGCCGGCCGGCCCCCGTGGCGGTGCTGCGCACCTCCCGCCGCTCCGGCGGCACGCTCCTTGCGGCGACCCGGCTGCTCACCCAGCGGATGCCGCTGACCCGCCTCCCCGCCGACAAGGTCCGCGCCCACCGAGAACTCGCGCCCGTCCGGGACGGGGGCCGCGTCGAGGTGTACACCTATCCGACGCCCGGCACGGAACTCGACAACATCGCCGACATCCTGCGCAGGGCGCACCTGGAGGACGGTGTCCCCTGGCGCGAGATGGCCGTCCTGGTACGCGCGGGTTCCCGCACCATCCCGACGGTCCGCCGCGCCCTCACGGCCGCCGGCGTGCCCCTGGACATCGACGGCGACGACCTGGCCCTGCGCCACGAACCGGCGGTGGCCCCCCTGTTGACGGCCCTGCGCGCGGTGGCGGAGGCGGAGGCGCGGGGGAGCGATGCCGGTGAAGGGGAGCCGGAGGTGGCTTCCGCCGAGGAAGACGCCCCGGACGCGACCCCCTGCTGGCTCGACACCGAGACCGCCCTGACTCTGCTCACCTCGCCCCTCGCCGGTATGGACGCCGCCGATCTGCGCCGCCTGGGCCGTGCCCTGCGCGACGAGGAGCGGGCCGCCGGAGTCGCCCTGCCGCCGCCGTCGGACGAGCTGCTCGCGCGGGCGCTGGCCGAGCCGGAGCGGCTGGTCGCGCACGATCCGGTGTACGCGCGGGGCGCGCAGCGGCTCGGCGCGCTGCTGCGCAAGGCCCGTGAGCGCCTCGCGGACGGCGGTACGGCCGAGGAGGCGCTCTGGGACCTGTGGGCGGGCACCCCGTGGCCCGGGCGCCTGGAGCGGGCCGCCCGGCGCGGCGGCGCGGCCGGACGCAACGCCGACCGTGACCTGGACGCCGTGTGCGCGCTGTTCGCGACCGCGGCCCGCTCCGAGGAGCGCACCGGCGGGCGCGGCGCCCTGAACTTCCTGGCGGAGATCGAGGCCGAGGACATCGCCGCCGACACCCTCACCCGACGCGCCCTGCGCCCGGACGCCGTACGCCTGATGACCGCGCACCGCTCCAAGGGCCTCGAATGGCGTCTGGTCGTCGTCGCGGGCGCCCAGGAGGGACTGTGGCCTGACCTGCGCCGCCGTGGCTCCCTGCTGGAGGCCGACCGGATCGGGCGCGACGGACTCGCCGAACCGCTGACCCCCGGCGCGCTGCTCGCCGAGGAGCGTCGGCTTTTCTACGTGGCCGCCACACGCGCGCGTGAGCGCCTCGTCGTCACCGCGGTGAAGGCTCCCGCGGACGACGGCGACCAGCCCTCCCGCTTCCTGACCGAGCTCGGCGTCGAACCCAAGGACGTCACGGGACGCCCGCGGCGCCCCCTGTCCGTCGCGGCACTGGTCGCCGAGCTGCGCGCCACGACCGTCGACCCGCGCGTGTCCGACGCGCTCAGGGAGGCCGCCGCCCGCCGCCTGGCCCGGCTCGCCGCGCTCACCGACGAGGACGGCCGCCCGCTGGTCCCCTCGGCCCACCCCTACCGCTGGTGGGGCATGTTCGAGCCGACCGAGAGCAAGGTGCCGCTGCGCGACCGGGACCAGCCCGTCGTGCTCTCCGGCAGCGCCCTCGCCCAGCTCGCCGACACCTGCGCCCTGCAATGGTTCCTGGGCCGCGAGGTGAAGGCCGACGCGCCCGCGACCGTCGCCCAGGGCTTCGGCAACGTCGTGCACGTCCTCGCCGACGAGGTCGCCTCCGGACACACCCCGGCCGATCTCGCCGTCCTCATGGAGCGCCTGGACTCCGTGTGGAACGCGCTCGCCTTCGACGCGCCGTGGAAGTCCGCGCAGGAGAAGGAGCACGCACGCGTGGCGCTCGAACGCTTCCTCCAGTGGCATGTCACGGACCGCACGGGCCGTACGCCGGTCGCCAGCGAGCACGACTTCGACGTCACCCTCGAAGCGGGCGACTACGAGGTCCGCATCCGCGGCCAGATGGACCGCGTCGAGGCCGACGGCGAGGGCCGCGCCTATGTCGTCGACTTCAAGACCGGCAAGCAGGCCCCCAGCTCGGCCGAGGTGGCCCGGCATCCGCAGCTCGCGGTCTATCAGCTCGCCGTCCGTGAGGGCGCCGTGGACGAGGCCTTCGACGGGCAGCGGCCCGAGCCGGGCGGCGCCGAACTCGTCCAGCTGCGGCTGGGCGCGGCCAAGCGGGACGGCGGCGAGAGCCTGCCCAAGGTGCAGGCCCAGGAGCCGCTGGAGGGGGAGTGGGTCGGCGAGCTGCTGGCCACCGCCGCCGGCAAGGTCCTCGACGAACGGTTCTCGCCGACGGCAGGACAGCACTGCGCGCACTGCGCGTTCCGGGCGTCGTGCAGCGCGCGCCCCGAGGGGCGGCACGTGGTCGAGTGACGGACAGCACCACACGTGCTGACCTGCGCTTTTTTCTCTCCCGGCAGCCGATTCGGCATCCGTTGTCAGTGGCCGCCGCTAGCCTCTCTGAGGTGCCGCCACGTATCACCGATCCCGAGCAGCTCAAGGAGCTCCTCGGCATCCCGTTCACCCCGGAGCAGACGGAGTGCATCACCGCGCCGCCCGCCCCGCAGGTGATCGTGGCCGGAGCCGGGTCGGGCAAGACCACGGTGATGGCCGCGCGCGTGGTGTGGCTGGTCGGCACCGGCCAGGTCGCCCCCGAGCAGGTCCTCGGCCTGACCTTCACCAACAAGGCCGCCGGTGAACTCGCCGAGCGCGTCCGCAAGGCACTGATCAAGGCGGGCGTCACCGACCCGGACGTCATCGACCCCGACAACCCGCCGGGCGAGCCGGTGATCTCCACCTACCACGCCTTCGCGGGCCGCCTGCTGACCGACCACGGCCTGCGCATCGGCCTCGAACCGACCTCCCGGCTGCTCGCCGACGCCACCCGCTACCAGCTCGCCGCACGCGTGCTGCGCGAGGCCCCGGGCCCCTACCCGGCGCTCACCCGCTCCTTCGCCGACCTGGTCAGCGACCTGCTCGCCCTCGACGCCGAACTCGCCGAGCACCTCGTACGCCCCGAGGCGCTGCGCGCCCATGACGCCAAGCTGCTGCTCACCCTGCACGGCGTCAAACTCACCAACGCCGATCTGCGCAAGGTCCCCGAGACCCTCGCCGCGCGCCGCGAACTGGCCGAGCTGGTGGGCCGCTACCGGGCCGCCAAACGCGAGCGCGACCTGCTCGACTTCGGCGACCAGATCGCCCTGTCCGCACAGCTCGCCGGGATTCCCGAGGTGGGCCGTGTCCTGCGCGACGAGTTCCGCGTGGTCCTGCTCGACGAGTACCAGGACACCTCCGTCGCCCAGCGCGTGCTGCTGGCGGGCCTGTTCGGCGACGGCACCGGACATCCGGTCACCGCCGTGGGCGACCCCTGCCAGGCCATCTACGGCTGGCGCGGCGCCTCCGTCGCCAACCTGGACGACTTCCCCGAACACTTCGCCCACGCGGACGGCCGCCTCGCCACCCGTCAGGCCCTCAGCGAGAACCGGCGCAGCGGCGGCCGCCTCCTCGACCTCGCCAACGGCCTCGCCGAGCCGCTGCGCGCCATGCACGCGGGCGTGGAGGCCCTCCGCCCGGCCCCGGGCGCCGAACGCGACGGCTTGGTGCGCTGTGCCCTGCTGCCCACCCACTCCGAGGAGATGGACTGGATCGCCGACTCCATCGCCCACCTGGTGAACACCGGCAAGGCGCCCGGGGAGATCGCCGTCCTGTGCCGCACGGCCACCGACTTCGCCGAGATCCAGGGCGCGTTGGTGGCCCGGGACGTCCCCGTCGAGGTGGTCGGCCTGTCCGGGCTGCTGCATCTGCCCGAGATCGCCGACCTGGTCGCCGTCTGCGAGGTCCTCCAGGATCCCGGCGCCAACGCCTCCCTGGTCCGCCTGCTGACCGGCCCGCGCTGGCGCATCGGCCCGCGAGACCTCGCCCTCCTGGGCCGCCGGGCCCGCCGTCTGGTGTCCCACGCGCGCGTGGACGGCGACGACGACCCGGACCGCCGGCTCGCCGAGGCCGTCGAGGGGGTCGACCCGTCGGAGGTGATATCGCTCGCGGACGCCCTGGACACGTTCCTGGAGACGCCCTTCGACGGCCTGGGGGACGACGACGGGCTGCCGTTCTCGCCGGACGCGCGCGTGCGCTTCGCCCGCCTGGCCAGCGAACTGCGCGACCTGCGCCGCTCCCTGTCCGACCCGCTGATGGACGTCCTGCACCGCGTCCTCGCCGTCACCGGCCTGGAGGTCGAGCTGTCGGCGTCCCCGCACGCCCTGGCCGCCCGCCGCCGGGAGACCCTGTCCAACTTCCTGGACATCGCCGCCTCCTTCGCCGCCGGTGACGGCGAGGCGAGCCTGCTGGCCTTCCTCGGTTTCCTGCGCACCGCCGCCCAGTACGAGAAGGGCCTCGACAACGCCCTCCCGGGCGGCGAGAACACCGTCAAGGTGCTCACCGCGCACAAGTCCAAGGGCCTCGAATGGGACGTCGTCGCCGTCCCCGGCCTGGTCACCGGGACCTTCCCGAGCAGCCAGGGCCGCGAGAAGTGGACCGCCCAGGGCAAGGTGCTGCCGCACGCCCTGCGCGGTGACGCCGACACCCTGCCCGACGTCGCGGCCTGGGACTCGCGCGGCCTGAAGGCCTTCCACGAAGCCATGAAGGAGCACCAGCACACCGAGGAACTCCGCCTCGGCTACGTCACCTTCACTCGCCCCCGCTCCCTGCTCCTGGGCTCCGGCCACTGGTGGGGACCCAGCCAGAAGAAGCCCCGCGGCCCCTCCGACTTCCTCCATGCCCTGTACGACCACTGCGCCGCCGGGTACGGCGAGATCGAGGCCTGGGCGGACGAGCCCGCCGAGGACGAGGAGAACCCGGCCCTCCACGCCACCGACGCCGACCAGGTGTGGCCGCTCCCGCTGGACGACGCGGCACTGACCCGGCGCAGGGCGGCCGCCGAGACGGTCCTGACGTACCTGGAGGGCCTCGGCTCCCCCGCGGACGCCGACCCGACGCCGGCGCACGACCCGGACTGGCCGCCGCCCCCGGACGACGAAGAGGACTTCTACGACATCGCTGAAGTCGACATCCCCGAAGCCGAAGACGGCCCGGCCGAAGAGGACCACTTCGACGACGACTGGGACTCCTGGACCGCCGAACGCCCCACCGTCCCGCACCAGGCACAGGCCCCCGACCGCGCGACCCTCAGCCCGGAGGAGGCCCGCACCATCGCCTCCTGGGACCGCGACCTCGACGCGCTCACCGGAGAGCTCCTCCGCGCGCGGGACAGTGTCACCGACGTACCCCTGCCCGCCTCCCTGACCGCTTCCCAGGTGCTGCTCCTGGCCGCCGACCCCGACGGACTCGCCCAGGAGCTGGCCCGCCCCATGCCCCGCCCGCCGCAGCCCGCGGCCCGACGCGGCACCCGCTTCCACGCCTGGGTCGAGGCCCGGTTCGAGGCACTGACCCTGCCCATGCTGGAACCGGAGGAACTGCCCGGCAGCGACGCGGAGATCGCCGACGAGCGGGACCTGGAGGCACTCAAGGAGGCCTTCGAGCGCACCGAGTACGCCCACCGCACGCCCTACCGCGTCGAGGCCCCCTTCCAGCTCGCCCTCGCGGGCCGCGTCGTCCGGGGCCGCATCGACGCCGTCTACAAGGAGGGCGACGGCGAGCGGGCCACGTACGAGATCGTCGACTGGAAGACCCACCGCACCCACAGCGCCGACCCGCTCCAGCTGGCCGTCTACCGGGTCGCCTGGGCGGAGCTGCACGGCGTGCCGCTGGAGTCCGTCAGCGCCGCGTTCCTGTATGTGCGCGGCGGCGAGATCGTCCGTCCGGATGACCTTCCGGACCGCGCGGCACTGGAGCGGCTGCTGGCCGGAGAGCCGTCGTGTGACGAACCGCCCAACGAGGATGTCGGTACGGGCCGATAGGCTCGTGACCATGAGCCATCCCGTTGACAGCGTCGTCAGCGACGTCCGTACGTACATCGAGCAGCACCGCGCCGCCTTCCTCGACGACCTTGCCGCATGGCTGCGCATCCCCTCCGTGTCGGCCCAGCCCGACCACGCGCCCGACGTACTGCGCAGCGCCGACTGGCTCGCCGCCAAGCTCACCGAGACCGGCTTCCCGACCGTGGAGATCTGGCCGACCCAGGGCGCCCCGGCCGTCTTCGCCGAGTGGCCCTCCGGCGACCCCGAAGCGCCCACGGTCCTGGTCTACGGTCATCACGACGTGCAGCCCGCCGCCCGCGAGGACGGCTGGGACAGCGACCCCTTCGAGCCCGTCGTCCGCGAAAACCGTCTCTACGCGCGCGGGGCGGCCGACGACAAGGGCCAGGTGTTCTTCCACACACTCGGCGTCCGCGCCCACCTCGCCGCGACCGGCCGCACGGCCCCGGCCGTCAACCTGAAGCTGCTCATCGAGGGCGAGGAGGAGTCCGGCTCGCCGCACTTCCAGACCCTCGTCGAGGAGCGCGTCGACCGGCTGGCCGCCGACGCGGTGATCGTCTCCGACACCGGCATGTGGTCCGAGGACACCCCCACCGTGTGCACGGGCATGCGGGGCCTCACCGAGTGCGAGATCCGGCTGTACGGCCCCGACCAGGACATCCACTCCGGCTCCTTCGGCGGTGCCGTGCCCAACCCGGCAACCGCGGCCGCCCGCCTGGTCGCCGCCCTGCACGACGAGCACGGGCGCGTGGCGATCCCCGGCTTCTACGACGGCATCGTCGAGCTGACCGACCGCGAGCGGCAGCTCTTCGCCGACCTGCCGTTCGACGAGCAGAGCTGGCTGCGCACCGCCAAGTCGCACGCCACCCACGGCGAGGCCGGGTACACCACCCTGGAACGCGTCTGGGCCCGCCCCACCGCCGAGGTCAACGGCATCGGCGGCGGCTACCAGGGCCCCGGCAGCAAGACGATCATCCCCGCCGGCGCCATGATGAAGCTCTCCTTCCGCATGGTCGCGGGCCAGGAGCCCGAGCACATCGAGAAGGTCGTCCGGGCCTGGGCCGCCGAGCAGGCGCCCGCCGGAATCCGCTGCGAGGTCGTCTTCGGCCCGGCCACGCGCCCGTGCCTGACGCCGCTGGACCACCCCGCCCTGCGGTCCGTGGCCCGCGCCATGGGCCGCGCCTTCGACAGGCCCGTCGGCTACACCCGTGAGGGCGGTTCAGGACCGGCCGCCGTCCTCCAGGAGGTCCTCGGCGCCGCCGTGCTCTTCCTGGGCATCTCGGTCCCCTCCGACGGCTGGCACGCGCCGAACGAGAAGGTCGAGCTGGACCTCCTGCTCAAGGGCGTCGAGACCACCGCGTACCTGTGGGGGGACCTCGCCGAGAACTGGCGCCATGCGCCCTGAGCACGCTGTTCGGTCCGGAGCGGGACCACGCGCGGGGCACACTGATAGAGCCGCCCCGCACCGTCCCACCGCGCCGGACCCGGTCCCCTCCCGTCCTACGTCCCGCTGAATCGTCCGCCGAAACCAACCGTTCCACCGGGGGAGTTGGAAGCACCCGTGACCACCTGGACCGACCACACCGCCGACCGCCCCATCTCGCTCACCGCCCCGAGCGGCATCGACCGAGCCGCCCACCACCGCCTCGACGAGGCATGGCTGGCGGCGGCATGGAGCCACCCCACGACCCGCTGCTTCGTGGTCTCCGGCGGCCAGGTCCTGATCGACGAGACGGCGGACGGCCGTACCGAACTCGTCATGACCCCCTCCTTCGAGGCCCCTCTCACCGAGGCGCACCGCTACTTCCTCGGCATCGACGAGGACGGCGTCAGCTACTTCGCGCTCCAGAAGGACGCCCTGCCCGGCCGGATCGACCAGTCCGCGCGCCCGGCCGGACTGCGCGAGGCGGGCCTGCTGCTGTCCCCGCGCGACGTCGGCCTGATGGTGCACGCGGTCGGCCTGGAGAACTGGCAGCGCACCCACCGCTTCTGCTCCCGCTGCGGCGAGCGCACCGTCATCGCGGCGGCCGGACACATCCGCCGATGCCAGGCCTGCGGCGGAGAGCACTACCCGCGCACCGACCCGGCCGTGATCATGGCCGTCACCGACGAGGACGACCGCATCCTGCTGGGCCGCCAGGTGCACTGGCCCGAGGGCCGCTTCTCCACGCTCGCCGGCTTCGTCGAGCCCGGCGAGTCCATCGAGCAGACGGTGCGCCGCGAGGTCTTCGAGGAGGCCGGCATCACCGTCGGCCGGGTCGAGTACGTCGCCAGCCAGCCGTGGCCCTTCCCGTCCAGCCTGATGCTCGGCTTCATGGCCCGCGCCACCTCCACCGAGGTCGACGTCGACGGCGACGAGATCCACGAGGCCCGCTGGTTCTCCCGAGACGAACTGGGCGCCGCCTTCGAATCCGGCGAGGTGCTCCCGCCCTACGGCATCTCGATCGCGGCCCGGCTGATCGAGCTCTGGTACGGCAAGCCGCTGCCGACCCGGCACTTCATCTGACGCACGCGCCTGAAACGCCGGAAGGCGGTTCCCCGCATCTGGGGAACCGCCTTCCGAAAGCGCCGGACAGCGTGCCGGTCAGACCGCGATCTTCTGCTTGACCTGAGCCAGCGAGGGGTTGGTCAGCGTCGAGCCGTCCGCGAAGAGCACGGTCGGGACCGTCTGGTTTCCGCCATTGGCCTTCTCGACGAACGCCGCGGAATCCGGGTCCTGCTCGATGTTGATCTCGGTGTACGCGATGCCCTCGCGGTCCAGCTGCTTCTTCAGTCGCTGGCAGTAGCCGCACCAGGTGGTGCTGTACATCGTCACAGTGCCCTGCATGTCTCGCGCGCTCCTTCGATGGCTCGGGGACCGGGTCGTCCGAGGAGGGAACGTACGCGACCCGGCCCACCATTCCCGCCGGGGGTATCCCCTCCGACGTGACGCCTGCCGCATTAGTACGACTGCGAGGCCCTGCCTGTGGACAACCGGCTCACCCGTCTCCGGCGACCTGGCAGCATGGCGGTGTGACAGCAGCAACGCACTCCCCGCTCTTCCCGCAGGTACCGGACTCGGCCGACGCGGTGCTCGACGGGCTCGACCCCGAGCAGCGCGAGGTGGCCACCGCCCTGCACGGCCCGGTGTGCGTGCTGGCCGGAGCCGGTACGGGCAAGACCCGGGCGATCACCCACCGCATCGCCTACGGAGTGCGCGCCGGGATCCTCCAGCCCTCCAGTGTGCTGGCCGTCACCTTCACCAACCGGGCCGCCGGAGAGATGCGCGGCCGACTGCGTCAGCTCGGCGCCGCCGGGGTCCAGGCCCGGACCTTCCACTCGGCGGCCCTGCGTCAGCTCCAGTATTTCTGGCCGAAAGCTGTCGGTGGCTCCATGCCCCGGCTCGTGGACCGCAAGATCCAGCTCGTCGCGGACGCGGCCGCCGCGTGCCGGATCCGTCTCGACCGGGGTGAGCTGCGCGACACCACCGGCGAGATCGAATGGGCCAAGGTCACCCAGACCGTCCCCGCCGACTACACGCTCGCCGCCGCCAAGGCGGGCCGCGAGGCCCCCCGCGACCCGGCCGAGATCGCCCAGCTCTACTCCGCGTACGAGGACCTCAAGCGGGAGCGCGGCGTCATCGACTTCGAGGACGTGCTGCTGCTGACCGTGGCGATCCTCCAGGACCGTCATGACATCGCGGAACAAGTCCGCTCCCAGTACCAGCACTTCGTGGTCGACGAGTACCAGGACGTCAGCCCGCTCCAGCAACGTCTGCTGGAACTGTGGCTCGGCGACCGCGACAACCTGTGCGTGGTCGGCGACGCCAGCCAGACGATCTACTCGTTCACGGGAGCAACTCCCGACCATCTGCTCGACTTCCGCACCCGCCACCCCGGGGCCACCGTCGTCAAGCTGGTCCGCGACTACCGCTCCACCCCCCAGGTCGTCCACCTCGCCAACGGCCTCCTCGCCCAGGCCAGCGGCCGCGCCGCCGACCACCGCCTGGAGCTGATCTCCCAGCGCGAGACGGGCCCCGAGCCCGGCTACACCGAGTACACCGACGAGCCCGCCGAGGCCGAGGGCGCCGCCCGGCGCATCCGTGAGCTGCTCGACTCCGGGATCCCGGCCAGCGAGATCGCCATCCTGTTCCGCACCAACTCCCAGTCCGAGACCTACGAGCAGGCCCTCGCCGACGCCGGGATCCCCTATCAGCTGCGCGGGGCGGAGCGCTTCTTCGACCGTCCCGAAGTGCGCAAGGCCGGGATCGCCCTGCGCGGAGCGGCCCGCTTCGGCGGCAACGACTCCCTCCTCGACGACGCGGTCGACCTGCCCTCCCAGGTCCGTGCCGTGCTCTCCGGGGAGGGCTGGACGTCCGAGCCGCCGGCCGGCTCCGGCGCGGTCAGAGAGCGCTGGGAGTCACTGGCCGCCCTGGTCAACCTCGCCCACGACTTCGCCGCCGCCCGACCCGGCGCCACCCTCGGTGACCTTGTCGCCGAGCTCGACGAGCGGGCCAACGCCCAGCACGCCCCCACCGTCCAGGGCGTCACCCTCGCCTCTCTGCACTCGACCAAGGGCCTGGAGTGGGACGTCGTCTTCCTCGTCGGGGTCGCCGAGGGAATGATGCCGATCACCTACGCAAAGACCGACGAGCAGATCGAGGAGGAGCGCCGACTCCTCTATGTCGGCGTCACCCGCGCCCGCGAGCACCTCCATGTCTCCTGGTCCCTCTCCCGCTCACCCGGCGGCCGCCCCAACCGCCGCCCGAGCCGCTTCCTGGACGGGCTGCGCCCCGGCTCCACCGGTACCGCCGGGCGCACCGTCGCGGGCCGCAGCGGCGGCGTCGAGCGCGGCTGGACCAGCAGACCGGGCGCCGCCGCCCCGCGCCGCACCCAGCGCACCGTCGCCCGCTGCCGGGTCTGCGGCCGCACCCTCACCGACGCCGGCGAGATGAAGCTGATGCGCTGCGACGACTGCCCCTCCGACATGGACGAGGGACTGTACGAGCGGCTCCGGGAGTGGCGTGCGGAGCAGGCGCAGCGCAGTGGGCAGCCCGCCTTCTGCGTCTTCACCGACAAGACGCTGATGGCGATCGCCGAGTCGAGCCCCGACGAGGAGGGCGACCTCGCGCGGATCCCCGGCGTCGGCGTCCGCAAGCTCAACCGCTACGGAGCCGATGTCCTGGCCATCTGCGCAGGTCGGCAGCCCGGGGGACAGGAAGACGGGGACTGATACGAACTCGTCGAAAAAATAGTTTGCGCATGCCCCAGCAATCCCCATAGGTTCTAAAGCACGGAAACGCGGGCCTTCCTGAGGCCCCGATTCCGTGTTGTACTTGCATACCCGATGGACTGGTTCATCCCAGTCCCCATAGACGCCGAGAGGAGGCGAGTCCAGTGATCAGCATCAACACCAGCTCGATTGTCAGCACCGTGAAAATGACCGATCCCTCGGTCGTCGCCTCCCTGTGCATGCTCGGCGCCTCGAACCAGGGCACCGGTCTGTCCGGCATCCGTGCCGTCCGTCCGGCGTCCCCCGTGTCTCTGGCGGGTCTTCCCGTCAGTGAGCGCGATGAGCGACCGACCAAGGCACTGGAAGCGGCAGTAGTGGCACAGGCCAAGGCCTATGCCTTTACGGCGACCGGTGCCGGATTCCGGAAGCAGACGACGCAGCACCACCAGATGTGGGCCTTCCGTGGGCCAGAACCCTGGAGTGATCCAGCCTGATCGACTCAGGCCGGCGCCTTCAGGGCCGCGGAACCCCATCCGGGATCCGCGGCCCTTCTGTTTTCCCCGAACGGGGACGACGGAGCGAAGGGGCCTCGGGACAAGAAAAGAACCCGGTACCAGCCGCCACCCGGTCCAACCCGACCGGAACGACCAGACGAGGAAGACGAACCGTGCAACTCGAAGCGCACGCCCCGTCCGTACCGCCTTCCGAAACGATCCCCCCGCCCGGCCTCACGGAGGACTCCACCTTGACCCCGCTCACCGCGCTCACCGCGCTCGACGACGCCATCGAGAACCTCGGCGTACCCGTCCCCTGCCGCTCCTACGACCCGGAGGTCTTCTTCGCCGAGTCGCCGGCGGACGTCGAGTACGCCAAGTCCCTCTGCCGCACCTGCCCGCTGATGGAGGCCTGCCTCGCCGGCGCCAAGGAGCGGCGTGAGCCCTGGGGCGTCTGGGGTGGCGAGCTGTTCGTCCAGGGTGTCGTCGTCGCCCGGAAGCGGCCGCGTGGTCGCCCGCGCAAGAACCCGGTCACGGCATGAACACCGCAGGAACGATCGACCGCCCCCTCACGCACGACCCCAAGAAGCAGGCCCCGATGAAGCCGTCCATCAACGAGCTCGCAGGCGCGACGCCTGAAGACTTCACCACCACCGGCGTGATCGACTCGCGCCAGAACAGGACCCGCGAAATGCAACTCATCCCAGAAGCCCTGGCCCGTGCGCATATGCACGAGCGCCTGCATGAGGCCGAGCGGGAACGCCGGGCGCTGCGCCTGGTGACCGCGCGGCGTATGCAGCGCCGCGCCGAGCGTGCCTCGCTGCGCGCCCGTCGCGCGATCGCCATGGCGGTCATGCAGTAATCGACCCGGTCAGTAGCACCGGCCTCCCGATCCGGGAGGAATCAGCTCCCACCGCGGGGGCCGGTCCGTTCGAACGGACCGGCCCCCGCGGTGCGTTGCGCGCGCGGGCGCCTCGGCGGCGGCGTTATCGTCACTGGGTGACGAGTCTTCCCGGAGGCAGTGACGACGCCGACTCCGCACCGGAACGGCAGCCCCTGGTGTGCGCCGGCTGCGGCGCCACCTCGGACGGTCCGAAGCCCACCTGGACCTGTTCCGTGGAGAACGGCGAGCGCCGCTACTTCTGCGACGCCTGCTCCCGGCAGAACCTCAGGGCGATCGAGGGGCGACTGGACTCGGCCTGGTGGTAGGCCCAGGCCACCGCGAGGCCCAGGCCACCCCGAGGGGGCTCACGCCTCCGCGACCGACTCCTCCTCGGTCTCCTCCTCCAGCACGAAGCCGGGCAGCCACTCCTCCAGCTCCTCGCGCAGCCGGACCGTGGCCCCCAGCTGGCACAGGACACCGATGGTGCTGAGCGTCACCCGGTGTATCAGCAGGTAGGCGGGCGGCAGATTGAGCTGCTTGCCGAGCTGGTAGGCGGGGGAGCGCGGGTCGGCGACGCGGGCCGCCTGGCTGCGCATCCAGCCCCGGGTGAAGGTGAACGCGTCGACCTGGGCCGGTTCGATGATCGGCAGCAGATAGTCCAGGACGGCGTCCGGGTCCAGCTCTATGGACTCCTTGACGAAGCCCTCCCGGCACAGCAGTTCGTAGACCGACTCCGCGTCGCCGTCGAGGGTCATGCGCAGTGACTCGCCGATCGGAGTGGGCAGTCCGCCGGGGAGCCGGTCGACCGTGCCGAAGTCCAGGACACCCAGCTTCCACTCCTCCTCGTCGTGCGGGCCGCCGGGCAGCAGACGGAAGTTGCCCGGGTGCGGATCGGCGTGGAGCAGTCCGGTGCGGGCCGGGCCGGAGAAGAGGAAGCGGGCCAGCAGCTGGCCGGCGCGGTCGCGCTGCTCCTCGGTGCCGTCGTTGATGATCTCCGACAGGGGGATGCCGTCGATCCACTCGGTGACCAGGACCTGGTCGCACTCATGGACCACTGCGGGCACCACGACGTCCGGGTCGTCCGCGAACTCCTCCGCGTGGACCTGCTGGGCCTGGGCCTCCAGGGCGTAGTCCAGCTCCTCCGAGACCCGGTCCTTGAGCTCGGTGATCAGCGGCTTGATGTCCATGCCGGGGACCAGCGGGCCCAGCAGACGGGCGAAGCGGCTGAGTTGGGTGAGGTCGGAGAGCAAGGCCTCACCGGCGCCCGGGTACTGGACCTTGACCGCCACCGCGCGGCCGTCCTGCCACACCGCCCGGTGCACCTGGCCGATGGAGGCCGCGGCGGCGGGCTTGTCGTCGAACTCGACGAACAGCTCGCGCCAGTCCTCACCGAGCCGCTCGGCGAGCACCGCGTGCACCGTGCGGGTCGGCATCGGCGGCGCCGCCTCCTGGAGCTTGGTCAGCGCCGCCCGGTAGGGGCCGGCCACCTCCTCGGGCAGCGCGGACTCGAAGACGGACAGGGCCTGCCCGAACTTCATCGCGCCGCCCTTGAGCTCACCGAGCACCTTGAACATCTGCTCGGCGGTGCGCTGCTGAAGCTCTCTGCCGACGAGTTCCGCGGACTCGCCCACGATTCGCTTGCCCAGTCCCCAGGTCGCCCGTCCGGCGAAGCCGAGCGGGAGCGCGGCGAGCTTGGCGGTCCGGGTGACCGCCTTCCGGGGAAGATCAGACATGCGCCCTCCTGGTCCCAACGGGACGAGCGTCCGCCTGACGGCGTGACGTCCTCGACGGCCGTTGCTCCGCCATTGTCTCGTGCGCCGCCCCGTCCATGGAGGTGTGTCCTTCCTTACCTTTCTCCGCGGCCCCGCACGGGCATGCGGGATGCGCCCACACCGGCCGCGCGTGCCAGGTCAGACCGGGCAGCGAGACCTCCCAGCGGGCGCCCGCGCTGGACGGCGTCCGGCCGCCGAGGAACGCCAGCGCGTGTGCCGCCGCCAGTCCCGCGACCGTCGTCGCCAGCGCCAGGTCGCAGGCCGGTACCGGACGCGCCTTCCCGCCGCCCGATCGCCACTGGGCGAGCAGCCGGGGATAGACGGGGTCCCGGTCGGCCCGGCCCTCATGGAGACAGCCGGCGCAACTCGTCTCGCCCGGCAGGACGAGCGGGCCCACGACACCGGTTCCCTCCACGACCCCGGTGTAGAGGTGAGGCGTACCGGAGGCGATGAGGTCGTCGGCGGCCGAGGGGACGGGCGCGTGCACCGAGACGTCGTCCCGTGGGGCGAGGATCACCAGGGAGTGGCCGGGGTCGGTGTCCTCGGACGGTGACTGGGGGCCACGGCGGGGTGGGCGGGCAGGGGCCGCCCGGCGTGCGGCCCGGCGTGCGGCCTCGTCCCGGCGTTCGCCGACCGCCTCGGCGGGCAGTCCGCCCGGGGCCACGTCCCACGGCTCGACCCGGCCGCCGTCGCGCACATCGACCTCGCCGACGCCCGCGCCCGCCAGCAGCGAGGCCAGTACCGCGCCCACCCGGCCCGCGCCGCGCACCTGCACGCGCAGGGAGCGGCGGGCGGCCAGCCGGTCCATGGCCTCACCCGGCTCGGACGCGGTCAGCGACAGCGAGGCGAGGTCCGGGCGGAGCCGGTCCAGGACGTCCTTGCTGCTGCGCAGTTCGGCACCGCGCGGGCCGCCCCCGCGGGCGTCGTCGAGCAGTCCCGCCCGGGTCAGCCGGGTCACCAGCCCGTCGACATGGCCGTCCGGCAGCCGCATCCGGCGTCCCTCCGCGCGCAGCAGCTCCAGCCCCCGGGTGCCGTTGAGCAGGTCGAGGAAGCTGCCCGTCGCCGTGTCCATCGGGCCGAGCGTCATCGCGTGCGCGGGAGTCATCCCGAACTGCACGGTGTTGAGGTCGCGCCAGCCGCGCCGGAGCGCGGGCTTCACCATCGGAACCATCGGATGCATGACAGAACCCCCGTAAGTCATGGTTCGTCCCCGTATGCCGGAACTGCCGATCACTCCCTTGCGGGAGCCGGTCGCGGCTGCCCCGGCGAGATCCAGCATGCCCGGATGCCCGGTCCGGTGCCGACAGTTGTCCACAGGTCCGGCAATTCGTCGTACAAATCAAACGCATGGTGGGGTCTGGGCGCCGAACCGTACCGGAGTCGGGACTTCCCCCGTGTGCAGCGGGTAACGTCGGGGCGTGTCCGTCGACCCACTGCACCGCGCCGGAATGCCACACCGCAGTACGACGAGCCCGCCTCCGAACGGTTCGGGGGCGAGCGCGATCGAGGTGCGCAGAAGTTCCCGTCGCCGCAGGACAGTCTCCGCGTACCGCGAGGGCGACCGCACCGTCGTCCTCATCCCCGCCCGGATGTCCGAGGCGGAGGAGCAACGCTGGGTGAGCGTCATGCTGGACAAGCTGGCCGCCCAGGAGAGCAAGCGGGTGCTCGGCGACACCGAGTTGGCGGAGCGCGCGGAACGCCTCTCGGCCCAGTACTTCGACGGTCGCGCCCGGCCCAGCTCGGTCCGCTGGGTCACCAACCAGAACACCCGTTGGGGCTCCTGCACCCCCTCCGAGGGCAGCATCCGGCTGTCCCACCGGCTCCAGGGCATGCCGGAGTACGTCGTCGACTACGTCCTGCTGCACGAGCTGGCGCATCTGCTCGTACCCGGCCACGGCCGGGGCTTCTGGCGGCTGCTGGAGGCGTATCCGCGCACCGAGCGGGCCCGGGGTTACCTCGAAGGAGTGGTGGCAGCCGACCGGTTGCCGCATCTGCCCGGCGCACGCGGAGAGTGACCGCTCCCCGACCATCAGGTACCACGGCACGCCGGTTCTGTACCGGCTCTGTACCGACATCGTCCGGTGTCCGAGTTTGCCGTTAGCCTGGCGCGACGCACTCAATTCGGGATGGGGGACGGTCGTTACGCATGGCCAGGGAATTCCAACGCGGCCACAAGGCCAAGATCAGTGACCTCACCGCGGGCACGGATCTGTACGTAGGTGTACAGATCTCCGGCCCCGGACTGACCTTCGACATCAGCTGCTTCGGTCTCGACGCCGACGAACGGCTCTCGGACGATCGTTACTTCGTCTTCTTCAATCAGCCGAAGTCCCCCGAGGAGTCCATCCAGCTCCTGGGCACCCAGGCCGGTGACACGGAGTCCTTCCGGGTCACGCTGGACCGGATCCCGCAACAGATCCAGAAGCTGTCGTTCACCGCGACGATCGACGGCGCCGGGCAGATGTCGCAGGTCGGCCCCGGATACCTCCGTATTGTCGCCGGCGGCGAGGAAGTCGCCCGGTACGCGTTCAACGGCTCGGAGTTCACCACCGAGCGTGCCGTCATGCTGGGCGACTTCTATCTGAAGGACGTCTGGCGGTTCGCCGCGGTCGGACAGGGCTTCGACGGCGGACTCGACGCGCTGCTCAAGAACTTCGGCGGCGAGGTCATGGATGAGGAGGCGCCCGCCGCGGCTCCGCAGCAGCCGCAGACCGGCGCCACTCCCGGTTTCGCGCCCCCGCCCCAGGCCGCCGCGCCGCCCGCGTTCGGCGCCCCGGCAGCCCCGGCGCCCGCTCCGGCCCCCGCGCCCGCCCCGGCTCCGGCCCCTCAGGGCTTCGCGCCGCCTCCGGGAGCCACGCCGCCCCCGGCACCGGCCCCCGCGCCGTCGGTGCACGCGCAGCCGACCATCATCGCGCCCATGACGCCGCCGACCGGCACCCAGGTGCCCCCGCCGGCCCCCGCGCCCGCGCCCTACGGGCAGCCGCCCCAGCCGCAGCAGCCGTACGGCCAGCCCCCGGCGCCTCCCGGCGCTCCGCTGCCCCCGGGCTACGGCCAGCCGCAGGCACCGCACGCCCCCGCCCCGCCTCCGGGGTACGGCCAGCCGACCCCGCCCCCCGGATACGGCCAGGTCCCGGGCCAGCCCGCCGCCCCGTACGGCGCGCCGCAGGGCGCTGCCCAGGGGCCCGGTGTGGCCGCCGCGCTGGACAAGTTCCGCGAGACGCCCACCGGGCAGCGCTGGACGCAGCAGAACAAGAAGATGGTCCGCGTCGACCTCGGCATCGGCGGTCAGCCGGTGCTGGCCCGCCAGGGCAGCATGGTGCTCTACCAGGGCAAGGTCGATTTCAGCTACAAGGGCGCCGGCTTCGCCGGCCGGGTCGTCGGCAACGCCACCGGCCAGGAGATGCAGCTGATGCGCTGCACCGGCCAGGGCCAGGTGTTCCTCGCCGAGAACAACACGATGGTGCACCCCATCGAGCTCCAGGGCGACGGCATCTGCGTCTCCGCCGAGAACGTCCTCGCCTTCGACGAGAGCCTCCAGTACGAGGTCCGCCGGATCGAGGGACACGGCATCCCCGGTGGCGCGCTGTTCACGATGCAGTTCACCGGCACCGGCACGATCGTGGTGAAGACGCACGGCACGCCCGTGGTCCTCCCGGTCACGCCCACGACGTTCGCCGACGCCAACGCCGTG
This sequence comes from Streptomyces davaonensis JCM 4913, assembly GCF_000349325.1. Taxonomy (GTDB): domain Bacteria; phylum Actinomycetota; class Actinomycetes; order Streptomycetales; family Streptomycetaceae; genus Streptomyces; species Streptomyces davaonensis. The sequence continues at coordinate 3,618,520 of NC_020504.1, read as the reverse complement.
ATCGCCTGGTCGTCCGCCGCCCAGGTGGTCGTCTCCAGCCAGGTGCGGATGCGCCGCAACGCCTACCCGGGCGACACCGGAGAGAGCGTCAACCTCCAGTTCCGGGCCGCTCCCGGCAATTTCATCGTCGTCCAGCCGTACGAGATCTGAGGGAGCCCGTCATGAACCAGCCGCTCGCGGGCTACGCTCCCGCACCCGTAACGGCCCGCATGGAGAACCACGGCAACCACATGCTGAAGGTCGCCATGCAGACCGGGAACGACCTCCTCGCGCGCGTGGGGTCGATGGTCGCCTACGAAGGGTTCGTGCAGTACGAGCCCAACCCGCCCGCCGTGCGCCAGATCGCCAAGGACTGGATGACCGGCGAGGGCGCGCCCCTGATGAAGTGCTCCGGCGACGGACTTCTCTACCTCGCCGACTACGGCGCGAACGTCGTCGTGATCAACCTCAACGGCGACGGGATCTCCGTCAACGCCACCAACCTGCTCGCCTTCGACGCGCATCTCACGTGGGGCGTCGAGCGGGTGAAGGGCCTGGCGAAGTTCGCCGGACAGGGCCTGTGGAACACCAAGATCTCCGGGCAGGGCTGGGTCGCGCTGACCTCCCGGGGCAAGCCGATCGTCGTCGACTGCGGCGGCGGCGAGAACGAGACGTACGTCGACCCCGACGCGCTCGTCGCCTGGTCCCCGAACCTCAAGGTGAAGGGCAAGCGCAGCTTCAAGGCGCAGTCGCTCATCGGCCGGGGCAGCGGCGAGGCCTACCAGATGGCCTTCTCCGGCCAGGGCATCGTCGTCGTCCAGCCCAGCGAGGACAGCACCGACCGCCTCCGGGTCCGGGGCTGAGGGGGAGCCAGAACGCCATGCAGAGTCCGCTTTTCGCCTACAACGACCAGCAGACCCAGGAGCGCTGGAGCCTGCAGAACAAGCAGATGCTCCGGCTCACCCTGGAGGGCCACGACGACATCCTCGCCCGCAAGGGCACGATGGTCGCCTACCAGGGCCTGGTCGAGTTCGACGCCGAGTACCAGAGCAACCAGCAGGGACGCGCGCGTGCCCACACCGGTGAGGGCCTGGACCTGATGCGCTGCCACGGGCAGGGCACGGTCTATCTCGCCAACCTCAAGCAGCACATCCACCTGGTGGACGTGGACCAGGACGGGCTGACCGTCGACAGCAGCTATGTGCTGGCGATGGACTCCTCGCTGCACCACGAGGTCATCGCCGTGGACAGCCTCTACGGCATCTCCGGCTCCGGGAAGTACCAGCTCAACATCACCGGCCGCGGCAAGGTCGCCCTGATGACCTCCGGCATGCCGCTGATGATGCAGGTCACGCCGGACAAGTACGTCAACTGCGACGCCGACGCCATTGTCGCCTGGTCCACCGGTCTGCGCGTGCAGATGCAGGCCCAGACGCACTCCTCCGGGGTGTGGCGGCGCCGTGGCAACACCGGTGAGGGCTGGGAGCTCAGCTTCATGGGCAGCGGCTACGCGCTGGTGCAGCCCAGCGAGCTGCTGCCGCCGCAGAACGCCCAGATCGGCTCCGGCCTCGCCGCGCAGTACGGCATGGGCCAGCAGGGCGTCCGCGCCCAGAACCAGGGCAACGTCTGGAGTTGACGCAGGCACACAGGTAAGGGGCGACCGTCCATTGCGGTCGCCCCTTACACGTTCACAGCCGCGCGCGGGTCGCTTCGAGCAGTCGTACGACGGAGTCGTCCGCCACGTCCGGCACCTCGGCGTAGGGGAACCAGCGCAGGTCCAGGGACTCGTCGCTGATGGTCTCCAGGGCGCCGGGCGGGGCCACGGCGGCGTACTGGACGTCCAGGTGCCAGGCGCACGGGGTGTGGTGGCGGTCCAGGCGGACAGGCCCGCCGGGCAGCAGGGTCAGGCCCGTGATGCCGGACTCCTCGGTGCCCTCGCGCAGGGCGGCCGCCGCCAGCGTCTCGTCGACCGGCTCGCAGTGGCCGCCCATCTGGAGCCACATGCGCAGCTTCTTGTGCAGGGTCAGCAGCACCCGCCCGCGCGAGGGGTCGATCACCAGGGCGCTCGCCGTGATGTGCCCGGACTCGCAGGCCTTCCACATGCCGTCCGGACGGGCCGCGAGATGGTCGAGATAGACCTGGCGCAGCTCCGCCTGGTCCTCGTACCCCTTGAGCACCAGGACCGCGTCGTCGTGCAGGCTCACTCGCTGTCGTCGTCCTTCTCGGTGTCCTTGTCCTTGGTCAGGTCCGGCTTCCCCGCGGAGCCGTCGGCCGCCTCGCCGAGCATCTTGTCCAGCTCGGAGAAGTCCATCTGCTCGCGGTGGACGAAGCCGTCCGGGTCGTCCAGGTCGGTCGCCGTGGGCAGCATGTCCGGGTGGGCCCACAGCGCGTCACGGCCGTCGACACCGCGCGCGTCCGTGAGCGAGGCCCACAGACGCGAGGCGTCGCGCAGCCGGCGCGGACGCAGCTCAAGACCGATCAGCGTGGCGAACGTCTGCTCGGCCGGGCCGCCCGAGGCGCGACGGCGGCGCAGGGTCTCGCGCAGCGCGTCCGCGGACGACAGACGCGGCTTCGCGGCCGCGTGCACCACAGCGTCCACCCAGCCCTCGACCAGCGCCAGAGCCGTCTCCAGACGGGCCAGGGCCGCCTTCTGCTCGGGCGTGTCCTCCGGCTGGAACATGCCCTGCTGAAGGGCGTCCTGAAGCTGCTCGGGGTTCTGCGGGTCGAACTGGCCGACCACGTCCTCCAGCTTGGCGGTGTCGACCTTGATCCCGCGCGCGTACCCGTCGACCGCGCCGAACAGGTGCGAGCGCAGCCACGGCACATGCGCGAAGAGGCGCTGGTGGGCGGCCTCGCGCAGGGCGAGATACAGCCGCACCTCCTCCTTCGGCACACCGAGGTCCTTGCCGAACGCCTCGATGTTCACCGGCAGCAGCGCGGCCTTGCCGACCGGGCCGAGCGGCAGGCCGATGTCGGTGGAGCCGACGACCTCGCCCGCGAGCACGCCGACGGCCTGCCCGATCTGCGTGCCGAACATGGCGCCGCCCATGGAGCGCATCATGCCGATCAGCGGGCCGGCCATGGCCTGCATCTCCTCCGGCAGGACGTCACCCATGGCGGTGCCGACGCGCTCGGCGACCGGGTCCACGAGCTCCTTCCAGGCCGGCAGGGTCGCCTCGACCCACTCCGCGCGGGACCAGGCCACCGCGGAACCGGCGCCGGACGGCAGCGACGTCGCGTCGTCGAGCCAGAGGTCCGCCAGGCGGACGGACTCCTCGACCGCGGTGCGCTCGGCGGAGCCGACGCTCGCGTCCTTGGTGCCGTCCGAGGTGCCCTGGGAGACCGTCTGGCGGGCGATCTGCTTGGCCATGTCCCAGTTCACCGGGCCGCCCTCGTACGAGAGCATCTGGCCGAGCTGCTGGAATGCGGCGCCCAGGTCGGTGGGGTTCAGCGAACCGAACATGGCAGCGAACGGGTTGTCCGCGCCGGGGCCGCCAAAGCCACCGGCACCGGGCAGCCCGCCGAATCCGAACGGGTTGGCCGGTCCCTGACCACCACCGCTCTGCTGGTCCTTCTTCTTGCCCTCGTCGCCGTCGTCCGGCTCCTCCGGCGGAAGGCCGAATCCGAATGGGGTGTCACTCACGGGATTCCTCGGCTGGTAAGGCCGCCGGTCTGTCTCCGACGGCGCGACTGCCCGATAACACCACCCAGCGTAGACACCACGGGCGGTTGGGGCCTCGGTGCTTCGCCGACTCTCGGCCTGCGGCAGGATGGATGCCACCTGGTACGTACGCGTCACTCGCGTCCGTACTGAAGACAACCGCTGGAGACGCCCGGTGAGTTCCCCTGATCCGCAGGTTCGCGCAGCGCGAAACCAGTCAACCAGTCCCGCCGCGCGCGGGCCCGTCGTGGCGGTAACCGGTGCCGCGTCCGGCGTAGGCGCCCTGCTCACCGAGCGGCTCGCCGCGTCCGAGGCGATCAAGCAGGTCATCGCCATCGATGAGCGGCGGGGTGAGTGCGCGGACGCGCAGTGGCACATCCTGGACGTCCGCGATCCGGCCATCGCGGACAAGCTGCGGGGCGCCGACGCGGTGGTGCATCTCGCGCTCGACCTCGATCTGGAGACCGACGCCGCCGCCCGGACGGCCTACAACGTCCGGGGGACGCAGACCGTGCTGACGGCCGCGGCCGCCGCCGGGGTGCATCGCGTCGTGCTGTGCACGTCCTCCATGGTCTACGGCGCGCTGCCCGACAACGAGCTGCCGCTGTCGGAGGACGCGGAGCTGCGGGCCACTGCCGAGGCGACCGGCGTGGGGGATCTGCTGGAGATCGAGCGCCTGGCGCGGCGCGCTCCGCGGGCGCATCCGGGACTGAATGTGACCGTGGTGCGGCCCGCGGTGCTCGTGGGAGGTACGGATACCGCGCTGACCAGGTACTTCGAGTCACCGCGGCTGCTTGTCGTGGCCGGGTCCCGGCCCGCCTGGCAGTTCTGTCATGTCGAGGATCTGTGCAGTGCTCTGGAGTACGCCGTCCAGGAGAAGGTCGACGGGGAGCTGGCCGTCGGGTGCGACGGGTGGCTGGAGCAGGAGGAGGTCGAGGAGCTCAGCGGGATCCGGCGGATGGAGCTGCCGTCCGCGGTCGCGCTGGGGGCGGCGGCTCGGCTGCACCGGATCGGGCTGACGCCGTCGCCGGCCGGGGATCTCGCGTACACGATGTATCCCTGGGTGGTCAGTGGAAGCCGGTTGCATGACGCGGGGTGGCGGCCGCAGTGGACCAACGAGGAGGTGCTGGCCGAGCTGCTGGAGGAGGTGGCCGGGCGGCACACGGTCGCCGGGCGGCGGCTGGGGCGGAAGGATGCGACGGCTGCGGGGGCCGCGGGGGCGACGGTGGCGTTGCTGGGTGCGGCGGCCGTGGTGCGGCGGGCTCGGAAGGCTCGGCGGCGGATCTGAGGCACCCGTGCCGCCCCAGCGGCACGACTGCCCGCAGCTACCCGCACTTGTACAACGCTCCAAAGTCGTACGCGTGTGTGCCGGGTGATTTCGGTATTCCGTGGGTTGCTTCCGGTGGGGCACGATAGAGGGCATGGCACCCATGAACGACCATCCCGGTGAGCAGGCCGCGCAGGATCCCATCAAGTTGATCTCCATTCGGGAGACCGCGCTCTCTCTGGACGAGGTCTTCCGGGCCGTCGGGGACGAGGCCGCAGGGGGGACGGCGCTGTTCGTGGGGACCGTGCGGAATCACGACGGGGGTGCCGATGTCGATGCACTCGGGTACTCCTGCCATCCCAGTGCCGAGGCCGAGATGCGGCGAATCGCCGAGAAGGTTGTCGCGGAGTACCCCGTCAGGGCGCTTGCCGCCGTGCATCGGGTCGGGGATCTCAGCGTCGGGGATCTTGCCGTCGTCGTCGCCGTTTCCTGCCCCCATCGCGGGGAGGCCTTCGAGGCCTGTCGCAAGCTGATCGACGATCTCAAGCACGAGGTGCCCATCTGGAAGCACCAGAAGTTCTCCGACGGCACCGAGGAGTGGGTCGGCGCCTGTTGAGCCGGACCGGGTACCCCAACCCCCCTCCGGTTGCGTAACCGCACCCCTGGCGTGAGCGTTGTCAGTGCGGATGGTTAATCTGCTGATCAGTCAGTTGCGGTCGCTCATAGGGGTTGGGAGGACGGCATGGCGGCGCTCGCCTGGTTGCTGATTCCGCTTGTCGCTGCGGTCGGCGCCGGTCTGTGGGGCAGTTGGGCCAACCGGACCCGCAGGGTCCGAAGCGACGGACCCGAGCTGGACGGATATGCCCGGTTCCGGGCCGCCATGGAGAAGACGCGGCCCTGACGGGACGCTGACAGGGGCGTCCCGTACTGTCGTGGCATGCCACGCCGCACCGCGACGATGCTCGCCTCCACCCTGATGCTGATCGCGCTTCTGTGCGCGGGAGTGTTCATCCCCGTGCCGTACTCGGAGATGTCCCCGGGGCCGACGGTGAACACCCTCGGGGATCACGACGGCGAGCCGGTGCTCCAGATCTCGGGGCGCAAGACGTACGCCACCAGCGGCAACCTGAACATGACCACGGTCCGGGTCACCAGCGCCGACTACAAGATGAACCTCGTCGAGGCCGTCTACGGCTGGCTCGCGCACGACAACAAGGTCGTGCCGCACGAGACGCTCTACCCGGACGGCAAGACCGAGGAGGAGTCGACCCAGGAGAACGCCGAGGAGTTCAGCCAGTCCCAGGAGAGCGCGAAGGTCGCCGCCCTGGAGGCGCTGGACATCCCCGTGCAGTCCTGGGTGATCGTCTCCACGGTCGTCAAGGACTCCCCGGCCGAGGGCAAGTTGCACGCCGGTGATGTGATCAAGGCGGTCGACGGCAAGGCCGTCAAGGAGCCGGCGGACGTCGCCGAACTGGTGACCGAGCACAAGCCCGGCGAGGACGTCGAGTTCACGATCGTGCCGGCCAAGGAGCAGGCCGCCGCCGAGAAGGAGCAGCGGTCGGCGACGAAGACCCAGAAGGTCACGATCACCACCGCGACCTCCGACGACGCCGGTGAGAAGCGGGCCATCGTCGGGATCTCGGCCGGGACCGACCACACCTTCCCGTTCACCATCGACATCAAGCTCGCCGACGTGGGCGGGCCGAGCGCGGGTCTGATGTTCGCGCTCGGCATCTACGACAAGCTCACCCCGGGCGCCCTGACCGGCGGCGCCTTCGTCGCGGGCACCGGCACCATCGACGAGGACGGCAAGGTCGGCCCCATCGGCGGCATCGAGATGAAGACGGTCGGCGCCCGCGACAAGGGCGCCGAGTACTTCCTCACCCCGGCCGAGAACTGCGCGTCCGCCGCCAAGGACACCCCCGACGGGCTCACCCTCGTCAAGGTCGGCACCATCGACGACGCGCTCGGCGCCCTGAAGGACATCCGCGCGGGCGACACCGCGGACCTCCCGAAGTGCAGCGCGAGCTGAGGCCCTAGTCCTCGAACGTCGCCTTCAGCGCCTCCGCCAGACCCGGTACCAGGTCCTTGCCCGTGAGGACCTCCGTCGGGGAGTCCTTCTCGCGCAGGCGCACGGCCGACTCGCGGGTGCCGTCCCGCAGCACCGCGACCGTCATCCGGACCTCCTGGCGCTCCGGGTGCCGGGCCACCCACTTCGTCAGCGCGGCCTCGTCCAGGCCCTGCGGGACCTGGGCCTCCGCGGACGGCGGCAGCATCAGGCGCTCCACGGTCAGCGCGCAGCCGGTCACCGCGTCGGGCCAGGCGATGGTGCCGAGGAACTCGTCGAGCGGCTTGCCCGTTGGAATCTCGTCCTGCTCGATGGGGGTCAGGCCGGAGGTCTCCTGCTCGTCCTCCAGTCCGAGCTGGGCGGCGAGACCGGGTTCCTGGGCCCGCAGCCGTGCGGTGTCTACGAGGGCGAAAAGGCGGGCGGGCTGGTCCCAGCCGAGACCGGAGGCGTACTCGTCGATCTCGAGTACGGCCCGGGTGAGCGGGCTCGCCGCCATGGGAGTGTTGGACATGGTCACAATCCTGCCTCGTTCCCGCCCGGAATCGGGAACCGAGTAAAGCGTGAGTAAGTTGCATAGGTGTGGGCCTACGATCACGAGGCCCTCCGGAGGGCCCGAAACGACCAGGGCCTGACGTATCGACAGCGAACTTCGAGGTGCAGACCTTGGCTTTCCAGATGCCGGACCGCGGCGGAGGCCCGACGGGGCCACGGATCAGAGTGGGCCGCCCGTCCCGGCGTGTCCGGACCCTGCTCATGACGCTGGGCGTCCTTGCCGTACTCGGCATGGCGTTCACCATGTTCGCGGGCTTCTGGACGGACTGGCTCTGGTACCGGTCGGTGAACTACTCGTCCGTCTTCACCACGACCCTGTGGACGAAGATCGGTCTCTTCTTCGTCTTCGGCCTGCTGATGGCCCTCTCGGTCGGCTTCAACATCTGGCTGGCGCACCGGCTGCGGCCGCCGCTGAGCGCCATGTCGATGGAGCAGCAGAGCCTCGACCGCTACCGCATGGGCATCGCCCCGTACAAGAAGTGGCTGCTGCTCGCGATCACCGCTCTGGTCGGTCTGATCGCCGGTGCCTCCGCGTCGGGGCAGTGGCGGACCTGGCTGATGTGGGTCAACGGCGTGTCGTTCAACCAGAAGGACCCCCAGTTCCACCTGGACGTCTCCTTCTACGCCTTCGACCTGCCCTGGTACCGCTTCCTGCTCGGATTCGGCTTCGCCGCCACGATCCTGTCCCTGATCGCGGCCGCGCTGACCCACTACCTCTACGGCGGGCTGCGCATCACCAGCCCCGGAGCGCGCGCCACCTCGGCCGCGACCGGGCATCTGTCGGTGCTGCTCGGCATCTTCGTGGCGCTCAAGGCGGTCGCCTACTGGCTCGACCGGTACGGATTGGCCGTGAAGTCCAGTGACTTCAAGGCGACCGACAACTGGACGGGCCTGAGGTACGTCGACGCCAACGCCTATCTGCCGGCCAAGACGATCCTGTTCTGCATCGCGGTCATCTGCGCCCTGCTGTTCTTCGCCACCCTGTGGCGGCGCACCTGGCAGCTGCCCGTCATCGGCTTCGGCCTGATGGTGCTCTCGGCGATCCTCATCGGCGGTCTGTACCCGGCGATCGTCCAGAAGTTCCAGGTTCAGCCGAACGAGCAGGCCAAGGAAGCGCCGTACGTCGAGAAGAACCTCAAGGCCACGCGCGAGGCGTACGGCATCGACGACGCCCAGGTCACCGAGTACTCGGGCCAGAGCAGCATCGACGACAAGACCAAGCTGCGGGACGACGTCGACAGCACGGCGAGCATCCGCATCATGGACCCGAACGTGGTCTCGCCGACCTTCCAGCAGCTCCAGCAGATCCGTAACTACTACGGCTTCCCGACCAACCTGGACGTCGACCGGTACAGCAAGGACGGCAAGGACCAGGACACGGTCATCGGTCTGCGTGAGCTGAACCTCAACGGCATTCCGAAGAACAACTGGATCAACGACCACTTCCGCTACACCCACGGCTACGGCGCGGTCGCCGCCGAGGGCACCAGCGCCGACTCCCAGGGCCGCCCGGTCTTCACCGAGTCGGATCTGCCCTCCAAGGGCGACCTCGGCAAGTACCAGCAGCGGGTCTACTACGGCGAGAAGACCACGGAGTACTCGATCGTCGGCGGTCCCCAGAAGGAGATCGACTACTCCGACGACACCGGTGAGAAGACCTACAGCTACGAGGGCAACAGCGGGGTCAACCTCTCCAACCCGATAAACCGCGCCGCGTACGCGGTGGCCTTCAGCGAGCCGCAGATCCTGTACTCCGGGGCGATCGGCGAGGGTTCGCGGATTCTGTACAACCGCACGCCCAAGGAGCGCGTCGAGGCGGTGGCGCCGTGGCTGACCATCGACGGTGACGCCTACCCGGCGGTCGTGGACGGCAAGATCCAGTGGATCGTCGACGCCTACACGACCACCAACGGCTATCCGTACGCGTCCCGTACGACGCTCGGCGACACCACGGCCGACTCGCTGACGGCGACGAACGACTCCCGCGCGGTGGTGGCCCAGCAGAACCAGGTCAACTACATCCGCAACTCGGTGAAGGCGACAGTCGACGCGTACAGCGGTCAGGTCAAGCTCTACGAGTGGGACACCCAGGACCCGGTCCTGAAGACCTGGATGAAGGCGTTCCCGAACACGGTGGAGCCCAAGAGCGACATCTCCGAGTCGCTGATGGCCCATCTGCGGTACCCGCAGGACCTGTTCAAGGTCCAGCGCGAGCTGCTCAGCCGCTACCACGTGGACGACGCGACGACGTTCCTCAGCGGCAGCGAGGTGTGGCAGGTTCCGGACGACCCGACCAACAAGGCGGGCGACGCGGTGCCGCCGTACTACCTGAGCATGAAGATGCCGGACCAGAAGGAGCAGGCGTTCTCGCTGACGACGACGTTCACTCCGAACGGCCGTGACAACCTCAGTGCGTTCATGGCGGTCGACGCGGAAGCCGGCACCGGCGACTACGGCAAGATCAGAATCCTGAAACTGCCGACCAACACCACCGTCAACGGACCCAAACAGGTCCAGAGCCAGTTCAACTCCGAACAGGACATCGCCGAGACGATCAGCCTCCTCAGCAGAGGCGACTCGAACGTCGAGTACGGCAACCTGCTCGCGGTGCCACTGGACGGCGGACTGCTCTACGTCGAACCCGTCTACGTCCGCGGTGGCGGGCTGAAGTACCCGCTGCTGCGCAAGGTGTTGGTGACCTACGGAGGCAGTACGGCCTTCGAGGACACCCTCGACCAGGCCCTCAACAAGGTCTTCGGCGCGGAGGGCACGACGCCCGAGCCACCGGAGGGCGACGGCGACGAACCCACCGAGCCCACGCCACCGCCGACGACCGAGAACCCCACGGTCCAGGAGGCGCTGAACGACGCCCAGAAGGCCTTCGAGGACGGCCAGCAGGCGCTGAAGGACGGCGACTGGGAGGCGTACGGCAAGGCCCAGGAGGACCTGGAGGAGGCGCTGCGGCGAGCCGAGGACGCGCAGTCCGGCGAGACCGGTGGCGGCGGGGCGAGTCCCAGCCCGAGCCCCAGCCCGGACAGCAGCTGATCAAGCCCACCCCGCGCCGTGATACGGTTGCCACACAACGGCGCGGGGTGGAGCAGCTCGGTAGCTCGCTGGGCTCATAACCCAGAGGTCGCAGGTTCAAATCCTGTCCCCGCTACTGCGATCGAAGGCCCGGATCCTCATTGGATCCGGGCCTTCGTGATGTGCGAACGCATGTGCCGCGCGGCGGTACCGCCGCGCCGCTGTGGGGAGTTGGCGGAACTGTGTTTGACTTGTCTCTCTGTGGGCATGTCGACAAAACGCTGAAGTGACCTCACTGGCTGCGGTATACCAGGTGTACCCAGGTTGCAGGTGGTGCGACGATGGACGTTATGGGGGACAAGGCAACTCTGTTGGAGACAGGGCGTTTTGTGCAGTCTTCCGACCGGGACGAAGCCGGTGAGGCTGCCGAGGAGCTGCGCCTGCGGCTCGCCGCGGAGGCCGGTGACGTCGAGGCGATGAGCGTCCTCGGCGCCCTGCTGCTGCGCCGTGGTGATCTCGACGGAGCCGAGCCCCAGTTGCGTGCCGCCACCGCCGCGGGCGACCGTGCCGCCGCCAACAATCTGGGAGTTCTCCTCCATCAGCGCGGGTACGCCGACGAGGCCGCGGGCTGGTGGCGGATCGCCGCGGTCGCCGGATCGGCCGCCGCCGCACACGCGTTGGGCCGTCATCACCGGGAGCGCGGGGACGAACCGGCCGCCGAGTACTGGCTGCGGCAGTCCGCGGAGCAGGGGCACGCGCTGGGCGCCTACGCGCTCGCCGATCTGCTGGAGCACCGCGGGGACGCCGGCTCCGGGCGGTGGATGCGGGCCGCCGCCGAGCGGGGGCACCGGGAGGCCGCGTACCGGCTGGCCAGAGCGCTGGACCGGCGGGGCGTGGGGGAGGCCGACGGTGACAACGGTGTCGACTCCGGCGCCGACGCCGAGGCGGCCGATGCGGCGTCCGGCGTGGCGGAGGCCGAGCAGTGGTACCGGCAGGCCGCGGCGCGTGGGCACCGGCGGGCCGCGCTGCATCTCGGGGCGATCCTGGAGCGGCGCGGTGAGCTGAAGGAGGCCGGGCGCTGGTACCTGACCTCCGCCAAGGACGGTGAGGCGCGGGCCGCCTGTGCGCTGGGGTTCCTGCTGCGGGACGCCGGGGACGAGGAGAGCGCGGCCGTGTGGTGGCTTCGGGCTGCCCAGGAGGGGGACGGGAACGCCGCGAACGCGCTCGGCGCGCTGCATGCCTCGCGCGGGGAGACGCAGACCGCGGAGCGGTGGTACCGGGCCGCGATGGACGCCGGTGATGTGAACGGCGCGTACAACCTCGGGCTGCTCTGCGCCGAGCAGCAGCGGACCGCGCAGGCCGAGCAGTGGTACCGGCGGGCGGCGTACGCCGGGCACCGGGAGGCGGCGAACGCGCTGGCGATTCTGCTGCTCCAGGGCGGGGACACCGCGGGTTCGGAGCCGTGGTTCTCCAAGGCCGCGGAGGCGGGGAGCGTGGATGCCGCCTTCAACCTCGGGATCCTCTTCGCCGGGCGGGGGGAGGACGGGGTCGCGCTGCGGTGGTACGAGCGGGCGGCGGCCGCGGGCCACACCGAGGCCGCGCTCCAGGTCGGGATCGCCCGGCTCAGGGACGGTGACGAGTCCGGGGCCGAGCGGCATCTGCGGTGTGCGGCGGGGGGTGGCAGTGCGGAGGCGGCGTATCGGCTGGCGACCGTGCTCGACGCGCGGCGTCCGCCGGAGCCGGCGCATGAGCTCGGGGAGATCGTGCACGAGAAGAGCGAGTGCGAGGAGTGGTACGAGCGGGCTGCCGGGCAGGGGCATCGGCGGGCGCAGGTGCGGGTCGGGATGCTGGCCGCGGCGCGCGGGGATGTCGTGGAGGCGGCTCGTTGGTACCGGGAGGCCGCGGAGGCCGGGTCGCGCAATGGCGCGTTCAATCTGGGGCTGCTGTTGGCCCGGGAGGGCAGCGAGCCGGAGGCGGCCGTGTGGTGGACCCGGGCCGCCGACGCCGGTCACGGGCGGGCGGCGTTGCGGCTGGCCCTGGTCTACGCGCGTCGGGGTGAGCTGGCCGAGGGGCAGCAGTGGGCCGACCGGGCGGTGGCTCTGGGACCGGGGGAGGTCTCGGAACGGGCGGCGCGGCTGCGGGACGCTCTGCGGGAGGAGCTGTCGGCGTAGCGCCGGGCCGGGAAGGCATGCGCCGGCACCAGCTCCCGTTAAGCGATTTGCCTCCGTCCGCGTCCTTGACGTAATGTTCCATTCATCGACGCGGGGTGGAGCAGCTCGGTAGCTCGCTGGGCTCATAACCCAGAGGTCGCAGGTTCAAATCCTGTCCCCGCTACTGAAGGCCGAGGGCCGGAATCCGAAAGGGTTCCGGCCCTTGGTTTGTTCATGGGGTGTGGCCCACGGCCTCTTCGTACAAGGCCCTTGTCACTGTTCGGGATTCCGGTAGTGGTTCACCGGAGATCGCGCCCTGGGACGCGTACGCGGACTGTAGGCGGGTTGTGGTTCCCGCGCGGATTTCCCAGTCCATCTGTAGTGACGGGGTGGAGCGGAGCAGGGACTTGTCCGGCTTCAGCAACTTCGACAGGTATGTGACGAAGGTCGCGTTCTGTTTGTAGTCCGTGGCGAAGTACGTGTTCAGCGTGCGGATGTACGCCCTCAGCAGGGCCACCCCCGCGTCCACGTCCTCGGTCAGCAGCGTCCGGCCGTACAGCATGCCGCCCAGTGGCTCGCCCATGGGTTGGCCGCCCAGGAAGGCGTACTCGGGCTCGCCGTCCACCTTGCGCCAGACCGGGTCCAGCAGCCACGCCGAGTCGACGCCGCCGTTCTCCAGGGCGGTCAGGACGTCTGCCGAGCCGAGTTGGCGGTACTGGATCTCGGCCAGGCCGCCTCCGTGCTTCTTGAGGGCCTTTTCCATGGGGTACGCGATCACCGAGCCCTTTCCGATCATCGTGCCCAGCGTGCGGCCCGCCATGGGGACGCTCTGCGCGCTCTCCCCGTCCTTCAGGCGCACCCAGAGACCGGACTTCGACGCCGGGTCGGGGGAGAAGTTCCCCGCCACCCACTTGATGTCGAAGCCTCCTCCTATGCCGTTCATCACCGCTGCCTCCGGCGCTGCCCACAGGGCGTCGACATCGCCCTTGGCCAGCAGGGGCAGTGCGTCCGGCGTGGGGAGCACCTTCAGTTGTACGTCCAGGCCCTCCTTCGCGAACTCGCCCTTGTCCAGGGCCACCTGGAGCGGTGCCACGTACTCGGCGCTCAGGGTTCCCGTCGCGATCGTCAGGCTGCGGCGTTCCGGGAGGGGCTGCGCGGGCGGGGCGCCCGGTTCGCAGCGGGCCGGGACCCGGTTCGGGGAGCGGTCCGCGGGGTCCGTCCAGGACGTCCTCCCGCAGCCTTCCACCGGGCGGATCGTCCGGCCGTCCACGTCCGCTCCGGTTGCCGAGTCGCCCTCGTACGGAGAGGAACAGGCCGCCAGTGCCAGCAGGGCCGCCGTCATGGCGCCGTACATCCGTGGCCTCATGACTGGCCCCTTCCCCGGTCCCTCGGTGCCCAGGGTGTGAGCAGGCGGCCGGCCAGGCGTACCAGTTCCGAGAACAGCACCCCCAGCGCCGCCACGCACACGATGCCGACGAACATCACGTCGTTCTGGAACAGCGCGCGTGAGTCGAAGATCAGGTGGCCCAGGCCGTTCGTCGCGGCGATCTGTTCCGAGGCGACGATGACCAGGACCGCCACGCCCGCCGCGATCCGCGCGCCGACCAGGACCGACGGGAGGGAGGCGGGGAGCAGGACATGGCGGAACATCTGCCAGGGGGAGGCGCCGAAGACGCGGCCCGCGTCGCGGTGGCCCTCGGGGACCGTCATCACCGCCGACATGGTCGAGATCCAGATGAGGAAGAACACCGTCGCCGCCACCAGGGCCACTTGCGGGCCCTCGCCCAGGCCGAACATGTTCAGGAAGACCGGCAGCAGGGCCAGTTTCGGTACGACGTACAGGGCGTCCAGCAAGGGTTCCAGCGCCGCTCGGACCAGGGGCAGGGAGCCCATCAGCAGGCCCAGGCCGTAGCCCGCCGCGGTGCCGAGCGCGTAGCCCGCCAGGACGCGTTGGAGTGTTGCCCATACATCCGGCCACAGCTCGCCCGCCGCCGCGCGGTCCCAGCCGTCCGCCAGGATGGTCGACGGTGACGGGTACACACGCGCGTCGATCCATCCCTGGGCCGCGGCCAGTTGCCACAGCAGGATCAGAGCCAGGGGCACGGTCAGGGCCAGGGACAGTTCCAGGGTGCGTCGGCGGCGGTGCGCGCGTGCCGGGTTCAGCTCCTGCGGGCCCGGGGCGCGGACCAGCAGGGATTCCGGGGCGAGTGTCATGCGGGGACCGCCTCCTTGCGCAGCAGGTCCCACAGGTCGCTCCTCAGCGCCGTGAACTCCGGCGTCGAGCGGATGTCGCCCGTGCGGGGGCGGGGGAACGGCGGGCGGTGCTCGGCGATGATCCGGCCGGGGCGGGCCGACATGACCAGGACGCGGTCGCCGAGGACGATCGCCTCCCCCAGGCTGTGGGTGATGAAGAGGGTGGTGGTGCGGGTGGTCTGGGTGAGGTCCAGCAGTTCCTCCTGGAGGTTCATGCGCAGTTGGGCGTCCAGGGCTGCTGGGGGCACCTCCCACGCCCGTTCAGGGCTGTGGGGGAGGCTCGTCCATCAGAAGGAGCTCCGGTTCCACGGCCAGGGCCCTGGCGATCGCCACCCGTTGGCGCATGCCTCCGGAGAGCGTTCGCCTCGCGGCGTGGGACGCCCTGGATGTCCAGGCCGAAGCGGACGTTCGCCCGGACCGACTTCCAGTCGTAGATGCCGTAGTCCTGGAAGATCATGGCCGCCGGGCGCGGCGATGACGTGCGGATCTCCAGGCGGCCCGTGCTCGGGCGGAGCAGGCCCGCGGCGATGCGCAGGAGCGTCGACTTGCCGCAGCCCGAGGGGCCGACGACGCAGACGAACTCGCCCGGCGCGGTGGTCAGTTCGAGGGGGCCCAGGGCTGCCACCGCCCCGGGGCCCCGGCCGAAGGTGCGGGTCAGGTCATGTGCGCGGACTTTCGGATACGGCTCTCCCACTTCGGTCTCCTCGCGGAGTGCGGAACGGACTGGTGGGTTCCGCCGACGATATGACGGTCCGTCAGCTACTGGAAGGATGTGGACAGCAGAAAGCCCCGGCACCGATCGGGATCGGTGCCGGGGCTCCTCGCGGGCGTCTGGTTACGCGGCCGCCGCGCAGCTCGGGCAGAGGCCGCGGTAGGTCACCTCGACGTCGGAGACCGTGAAGCCGAAGCGCTCCGAGGAGGGGAGGTCGGCGAGCGGGTTGCCGGTCGGGTGGACGTCCCGGATCGCGCCGCACCGGGCGCAGACCAGGTGGTGGTGCGGACGGTGCGCGTTCGGGTCGTACCGCTTGGCGCGCTTGTCGGTGGCGACCTCCAGCACCTCACCGAGGGTGACCAGCTCGCCCAGCGTGTTGTAGACGGTCGCCCGGGAGATCTCGGGCAGCTTGGCGACGGCCCTGGCGTGGACCTCGTCGGCCGTCAGGTGGACGTGTTCGCCGTCGAGGACCTCGGCCACGACGCGCCGCTGCGCGGTCATCCGCCATCCACGTCCGCGCAGTCGTTCCAGAAGGTCGCTCATGCGCTACAGCCTAACAGCTGGGTGACCAGGTTCCGAATGGGTGTGACTTTGGAACCTTATTTGACTTAGACATTGTCCATTGTAGGATCGGGAACGGCTTTGGCCAAGGGGCAGGAATGGCCTCGGCCACGGAACAGCAGCGCAGGAGGACGACGTGACGCAGGGACCGCTCACTACGGAAGCCGGTGCACCGGTGGCCGACAACCAGAACAGCGAGACCGCGGGCGTCGGTGGCCCCGTGCTCGTCCAGGACCAGCTCCTGCTGGAGAAGCTGGCCCACTTCAACCGCGAGCGCATCCCGGAGCGGGTCGTGCACGCCCGTGGCGCCGGTGCGTACGGCACCTTCACGGTGACCGCCGATGTCACGCCGTACACCAGGGCCGCGTTCCTCTCCGAGGTCGGCAAGCGGACCGAGACCTTCCTGCGGTTCTCGACCGTGGCGGGCAACCTCGGTGCCGCGGACGCCGTGCGGGACCCGCGCGGGTGGGCGCTGAAGTTCTACACCGAGGAGGGCAACTACGACCTCGTCGGCAACAACACCCCGGTGTTCTTCATCAAGGACGCCATCAAGTTCCCCGACTTCATCCACACCCAGAAGCGCGACCCGTACACGGGCTCGACCGAGGCGGACAACGTCTGGGACTTCTGGAGCCTGAGCCCCGAGTCCACGCACCAGGTGACCTGGCTCTTCGGCGACCGCGGCATCCCCGCCTCCTACCGCCACATGAACGGCTACGGCTCGCACACCTACCAGTGGAACAACGAGGCCGGTGAGGTCTTCTGGGTCAAGTACCACTTCAAGACCGACCAGGGCATCAAGAACCTCACCCAGGAAGAGGCCGACAGGCTCGCCGGTGCGGACCCCGACTCCCACCAGCGCGACCTGCGCCAGTCCATCGAGCGCGGCGAGTTCCCGAGCTGGACCGTGCAGGTGCAGATCATGCCGGCGGCGGACGCGGCGACGTACCGCTTCAACCCGTTCGACCTCACCAAGGTGTGGCCGCACGAGGACTACCCGCCGATCGAGATCGGCAGGCTGGAACTCAACCGCAACCCGGAGAACATCTTCGCCGAGGTCGAGCAGTCGATCTTCAGCCCGGCCCACTTCGTGCCCGGCATCGGCCCGTCCCCGGACAAGATGCTCCAGGGCCGCCTCTTCGCCTACGGCGACGCCCACCGCTACCGCGTCGGCATCAACGCCGACCACCTGCCGGTCAACCGCCCGCACGCCACCGAGGCGCGCACCAACTCCCGCGACGGCTTCCTCTACGACGGCCGCCACGGCGGGGCGAAGAACTACGAGCCGAACAGCTTCGGCGGCCCGGCGCAGACCGGCCGTCCGCTGTGGCAGTCCTACGACGGCTTCGGCGGCGGCACGGGCAACCACCCGGCGCCCGTCCACGCCGAGGACAACGACTTCGTGCAGGCGGGCGACCTCTACCGGCTGATGGCCGACGACGAGCGGGAGCGCCTGGTCGAGAACCTGGCGGGCTTCATCGCCCAGGTCTCGCGCGAGGACATCGTGGAGCGGGCGATCGGCAACTTCCGCTCCGCGGACGAGGACTTCGGCAAGCGGCTGGAGGCCGCGGTCCAGGCCCTGCGCGGCTGATCGACCCACCAGCACTGGATCGCTTGTCGAAGCGGGCCGGACCCCTGCGGGAAGGGGGTCCGGCCCGTTCGTGCGAGCGGGGGATCAGGCCGGGACCTTCTGCCGCAGGGGTGCCCAGCAGCGGATGATGTCGCGGACCGAGACGATGCCGACGGGTTCGTCGTGATCGAGGACGATCAGATGGCGGAAGCCGCCGTGCGCCATCGCATGGGCCGCCTCCTCCAGGGTCCAGGACGGGGCGGCGAACACCACGTCGGTGGTCGTGTGGGCGTGGGCGAGTTCGGCGTCCGGGTCCTGGCCCAGGCCGATGGAGTTGAGGACGTCGCGTTCGGTGATGATGCCGATGCCGCCGGCGTCCGGGTCGAGGACGACGGCCGCGCCCACCCGGCGGGCGGACATCAGCCTGGCGGCCTGGCGAAGGGTGTGGGTGGGGCCGATGGTGAGGACCACGGTGCTCATGGCGTCACGGACGAGCATGGATGCAGCCACCTCCTGAGGGGGGGTCCCGGGCCACTTGTTCATTGTTTCACAAATTCACAAGGGGTGGGACTTTCAGAGTGGCAGGCAAAGGGAGGGTCAACAAGAGGGCGCGTGAGGCTCAGTAGCGCTCGTTGAGGTAATCCAGGAGCTCGTCGTGGAGCAGACCGTTCGACGCGGCGGCATTGCCGCTGTGCGGGCCCGGACGGCCGTCGAGGCCGGTGAAGGTGCCGCCCGCCTCCGTGACCACGATGGCGGTGGCGGCCATGTCCCACAGGGACAGCTCCGGCTCGGCGCAGAGGTCCACGGAACCCTCGGCGACCATCATGTACGGCCAGAAGTCGCCGTACGCCCGGGTGCGCCAGACCTCTCGGGTCAGGTCGAGGAAGCCGCCCAGCCTGCCCTGCTCCTCCCAGCCGCTGAGCGAGGAGTACGCGAAGGAGGCGTCGCTCAGCTTCGAGACGCGGGAGACCTTCAGGCGGCTGGCGGAGGACAGGCTGCGGCCGGTGAACGCGCCGTGGCCCTCCGCGGCCCACCAGCGGCGGCCGAGGGCGGGGGCGGAGACCAGGCCGACGACGGGCCGGAAACCGCCCTCGCCCGCCTCCATCAGGGAGATCAGGGTGGCCCAGACGGGAACGCCGCGCACGTAGTTCTTGGTGCCGTCGATGGGGTCGATGACCCAGCGGCGGGGGCCGGTGCCCTCGATGCCGTACTCCTCGCCCAGGATCGCGTCGCGCGGGCGGGCGCGCTGGAGCTGGCCGCGGATGAGTTCCTCCGCCGCCTTGTCCGCCTCGCTGACCGGAGTCATGTCCGGCTTGGTCTCGACCTTCAGGTCGAGGGCCTTGAAGCGGTCCATGGTCGCCGCGTCGGCCGCGTCCGCGAGGACGTGGGCGAGGCGGAGATCGTCGAGGTAGTCGGCCATGTTGTGCACGGTATCCGGCGGGGGTTGTACGGGGCTACCGGGGCCGGAGTGTGGACAGTGCGGGGAGCTGGTGCGGGGCGTGTCCGCGCTCGCCCGCGCCGACCCCGTACCGCTCCGCAACCCTTGACAGGTCAGGTGGGCGCGTCAAATCTGGGCGGGGAGCCGGGTGCTTGGGAGGCGCGATGCCTGCTGCGCGGGAATCTCTGCTGGATGCCGCTTATACGGCGCTTGCGCGTCGGGCGTGGTCGGCGGTGCGGATGGTCGACGTGGCCGCGACGGCCGGGGTGTCGCGGCAGACCCTCTACAACGAGTTCGGGAGCAAGGAGGGCCTCGCGCGAGCGCTGGTGCGCAGGGAGGCCGACGGCTATCTCGCCGGTGTGGAGCGGGCGTTGAGCACGCACTCGGACGCCCGTGACCGGCTCACCGCCACCGCCGAGTGGACCACCGCGGCCGCCCGCGACAACGCCCTCGTCCGCGCCATGCTCACCGGCTACTGGAGCGAACGCCTGCCCGCGCCCACCCTGTCGGCCGTCCCGTCCTCCTCCGCCGTACCGGCACAGCGCCGCGCCGACGGCCCGCTGCCCTCGCCCGGCGACTTCGTGACGATCGTCCGCGACCGTGCTGTGACCGCGCTGTCCGGGCCGGGCGCCAACAAGGCGGACAGCGGGGAACTCGCCCGCTCCTGTGAACTCGTCGTCCGTATCGCGCTGTCGTGCGTGTCCGCCCCGCCCGGCGAGGGCGGCGTGGCCGATCTCGTACGCTGCGCCCTGCACCGGCAGTTACGCCCCTAGCGGCCCATCCAGGCCCTAGTGCGCCGACCCCGACAGCTGAAGCCCGATGACGCCCACGATCACCAGGCTGATCGAGACGATCTTCAGCGTCGAGACGATGTCCCCCAGGAAGATCATTCCGTAGATCGCGGTGCCCGCGGCGCCGATGCCGGTCCACACCGCGTACGCCGGGCCCACGTCGAGTTTCCGCAGGGACAGCGTCAGGAGGCCGAAACTGCCGAGCGCGAAGATGCAGAACGCGACCGTCGGCCACAGACGCGTGAACCCGTGGGAGAGCTTCAGGCAGACGGCGAAGCCTGTTTCGAGCAATCCGGCCACGATGACCAGCAGCCACGCCATGTGCTGTCCTCCCGTAAGTCCGGCTCGGTGCGAGTATGCCTTTACCTGACCCAAAGGAAGCAAACAACGCGTAGGTCAGTCGCCTTCCTTGCGCTCGCGCGTGGCCAGCAGCCGTCGTAGCGAGTACAGCCGTGCCGGATCGGCGTGGCCCTCCGCCACCCAGTCGTCCAGCGCGCAGTCCGGCTCATCATGACTGCACGCGCGCGGACAGCCCTCGGTTCCCGGTTCCAGGTCCGGGAAGGCGTGGATGACCCGGGACGGGTCGATGTGCGCGAGGCCGAAGGAACGCACGCCCGGGGTGTCGACCACCCAGCCGTCCGCCCCGTCGAGGGGCAGCGCCAGCGCCGAGGTCGTGGTGTGCCGGCCGCGACCCGTCACCGCGTTCACATGACCGGTCAG
This sequence comes from Streptomyces davaonensis JCM 4913, assembly GCF_000349325.1. Lineage (GTDB taxonomy): Bacteria > Actinomycetota > Actinomycetes > Streptomycetales > Streptomycetaceae > Streptomyces > Streptomyces davaonensis. The sequence continues at coordinate 3,597,774 of NC_020504.1, read as the reverse complement.
CCGCCGCCGCTCCTTGGGCACCAGCGCGTTCACCAGCGTCGTCTTGCCGACACCGGAGTGACCGACGAACGCCGTGACCCTGCCGTCCAGTTCCGCGCGCACCCGGTCCGCCGCGTCACCGTTCTCCAGCTCCGCGCGGCTGGTCACGACGTACGGGATGTCCAGATCGCCGTACAGCTCAAGGATCTTGTCGGGCGGGGAGAGGTCCGACTTGGTCAGCACCAGCAGCGGTTCGAGTCCGCCGTCGTACGCCGCCACCAGACAGCGGTCGATGAGCCGCGGCCGGGGTTCGGGGTCCGCCAGCGCCGTGACGATGGCGAGTTGGTCGGCGTTGGCCACGACCACCCGCTCATAGGGGTCGTCGTCGTCCGCGGTACGGCGCAGCAGCGAGGTGCGCGCCTCGATGCGGACGATCCGCGCGAGAGTGTCCTTCTTGCCGGACAGATCGCCGACCAGCGCCACCCGGTCGCCGACCACAGCGGCCTTGCGGCCCAGTTCGCGGGCCTTCATCGCCAGCACGACCCGGTCCTCGACCAGGCAGGTCAGCCGGCCCCGGTCGACGGTGAGGACCATGCCCTCCGCCGCGTCCTCGTGCTTGGGGCGGATGTTCGTACGCGGCCGGTTGCCCTTGCGGTTCGGGCGGCTGCGGATGTCGTCCTCGTCGGTGTGCTTGCCGTAACGGCGCATGATCCCGGTCCGCCCGTCAGTTCCCGAGCATCCCGGCCCACAGTTCGGGGAAGTCCGGCAGCGTCTTGGCCGTCGTCGCCACGTTCTCGATCTGTACGCCCTCGACCGCGAGGCCGATGATCGCGCCGGCGGTGGCCATGCGGTGGTCCTCGTACGTGTGGAAGATCCCGCCGTGCAGTCGGCGCGGGCGGATGTGCAGACCGTCGGCGGTCTCGGTGACGTCACCGCCGAGTTCGTTGATCTCCTTGGTGAGCGCGGCCAGCCGGTCCGTCTCGTGCAGCCGCAGATGCGCGACCCCGCGCAGGGTGGAGGGGGAGTCCGCGAGGGCGGCGACCGCCGCGATACCGGGGGTCAGCTCGCCGACGTCGCTCAGGTCCACGTCGATGCCGTGGATCGCGCCCGAGCCGGTGAACTCCAGGCCGTACTCGGTCAGTTCGCAGGAACCACCCATCTCGGTGAAGATCTCCCGCAGCCGGTCACCGGGCTGGGTGGTGCGGGCCGGCCAGGCCGGGATCAGCACCTTGCCGCCGGTGATCAGCGCCGCCGCCAGGAACGGCTGGGCGTTGGAGAGGTCCGGCTCGATGGTCAGATCGCGGCCGAGCAGCGCGCCCGGAGTGACCCGCCAGACGTTCGGCTCACCGCCCGACTCGGGGGTGTCGACCTGGGCGCCGACCGCGCGCAGCATGTCCACCGTCATCCGGATGTGCGGCATCGAGGGCAGCGTGGAGCCGGTGTGCCGCACCTCGACGCCCTGGTTGAAGCGCGGTCCGGAGAGCAGCAGCGCCGAGACGAACTGCGACGAGGAGGAGGCGTCGATCTCGACCGGGCCGCCGTCCAGGGCACCCCCGCCGTGCACGGTCAGCGGCAGCGCGCCGCGCCCGTCGTCGTCGATCCGGGCACCGAGGACCCGCAGGGCGTCGATCACACCGTTCAGGGGGCGCTCGTACGACCTCGGGTCGCCGTCGAAGCGGATGGGGCCGTCGGCGAGGGCGGCGACGGGGGGCAGGAAGCGCATCACGGTGCCGGCGTTGCCGACGTCCACGGTGGCGGGGCCGCGGAGGCCCGCGGGGAGGACGCGCCAGGTCTCGCCCGTGCCGTCGGGGCCCACGCCTTCCTCGATCTCGATGCCCATGGTGCGCAGGGCGCCGGCCATGAGGAGGGTGTCGCGGGAGCGGAGGGGGCGGCGCAGCCAGCCCGGTTCGCTGGCGAGGGCGGCGAGGACGAGGGCTCGGTTCGTGACCGACTTGGACCCGGGCACGTGGACGGTCGCGTCGACGGCACCGCGCGCGTGGGGGGCGGGCCAGAGGGCGTTTTGTGCGTGGTTCGGGGCCATAGGCCCACTCTATAAGCAGGCCGAGTGTCCGGTGCGGCGGCGATCTGGCTGGTCACATATCCAGAAGCCACCTGCCCCCGCCTATCAGCGAGCACAACGAGACCGCGTGGAAGAGGAACAGCCACATGCCCGCCGGTACATGCGTCAGCCTCGACAGCTGGTCCGCGTCCGAGTCGCCCGCGCCCCCACGCGCCCTCTTCGCCTGTAGCTCGAAAGCGGGACGTACGCCGCCGAGCAGGAGGAACCACACCACCGCGTACGCGAACGCGGCCTGGACCTGCGGGCCCGCCAGCCAGGACACCAGGACGAAGGTGCCGCCCGTGACGACCACCGTGAGCGCGCCGTACGCATTGCGGATCATGATCAGCATGGCCAGGAGGAGGGCCGTGGCCAGCCACAGGAGCAGGGTGATGCGGCCCGCGCCGAGCAGGGCCGCGCCGCCGAGGCCCAGCAGGGGTGGGGCGGTGTAGCCCGCCGCGGCCGTGAGGATCATGCCGAGGCCGTGCGGCTTGCCGCGGCTGAGCGTGAGACCGCTGGTGTCGGAGTGGAGCCGGATGCCCGTGAGCTGTCGGCCGGTGAGCAGGGCGACCAGGCCGTGTCCGCCCTCGTGGGCGATGGTGATCGCGTTGCGGGCGACCCGCCACACGCCCTGCGGGACGACCACCGCCACCGCGGCGACGAGGGTCGCGATCACGACCCACAGGTCCGGGTCGCTCTGGGTGCCCACGAGTTCGTCCCAGAGAGAGGTCGCTGTGCTGGTGTCCATGGTGTGCGGTCGTTCCCTCTCCTCGTACGGACTCGGCAGTGTGACACGTACGGATGTGTGGACGGCATGTCAACGGCCGGAAGAGAGGGAACGTCCCCGAACGGGATTTCGGACCGCGCCGCCTACCTCTCCCGGCGCCGGTCCACCGCGCTCGCCAGGTCGGCGACCGTGCGGGTGGTGAACACCTCACGCAGGCCGATGGAGATCTCGAAGCGGTCCCGGATCCTGGCGATCAGCCGGGTCGCGGCCAGTGAGTGTCCGCCGAGGTCGAAGAAGTTGTCCTGAATCCCCACCCGGGGGACGTCCAGGACCTCGCACCACAGGGTGGCGAGCTGCTGTTCGGTGGCGGTGCGCGGGGCGACGTAGCCGTTCGCCGGGCCGGTGTGCCGTGGCGCGGGCAGGCGGCGGCGGTCGACCTTGCCGTTGGCGCTGAGCGGCCAGCTGTCCAGGAGCAGGACGTGCTCGGGGACCATGTGCGCGGGCAGCCGTTCGCGCAGCCAGCCCCGCAGCCGGTCCGGGAGGGAGGCGGCTGCCGGGTCGGCGGCCGTGCGGTCCACCCGGCCGCCGACCAGCGCGTGCGCCAGGACATGCCGCTCGCCCAGCGCGAACTCCGGCTTCAGCGGCTCGAAGTCGAGCTCCCCGATCGGGCACAGTCCTACGTCCGTCCCCGCCGCCCAGTCCATCAGCAGCTGCCCCATGTACCCGGCCTCCAGCAGGCACAGGTCGCGGGCGAGCGTGCCGTACATCGGCTCGATGGCGTCCAGGTCCGCCACCAGGAACAGGGTGAAACCCGCCGCGTCCACGAGCGCCCGGTTGTGCCTCGCGTGCACCTCGGCGCCGACCCGCGTGCCCTCGGCCAGCGGCACCAGGGCGTTCTGGCCGGGGTCGACGTAGTACGCGCCCGGCGCAAGACCCGCCACGGACTTCACCTGCACATACGCCTGGACGGGATACAGACCTCCCGCAGACGGATAGCGGCACTTGGCCAGACCGTCCACCTCGTCCTGCTCCAACAGGCCCAGACAGGCGGAGAGTTCGGGGAGGGTGACCGGCTCGGGCAGGAACGCCCGGTCGCTGCGCCGCCGGGACGGCTCGGCGGGCACCCGGGGGAGCGGGAGGCGCTGCCGTCCGGGCTCCCGGCGCAGTCCGTGGCGGGCCAGCTTGAACTCGGCGCGGGCCAGCGGGTCGAGCAGTGTGATCCCGGTGCGGCGGTCGGCCTCGAAGGCGGCGGCATCCGTCGATTCGTTCGGGATGACGTAGGCGACCAGACCGTCATGGCCGGGACGGTCGGCGTGGGCCGTGGCGGTGACGACGGCCGAGGTGACGTCGGGGTGGGCGAGCAGCGCCGCCTCGATCTCGCCGGGTTCGATGCGCTGGCCGCGGATCTGGACCTGGAAGTCGGCCCGGCCCATGAACTCCAGGGTGCCCTCCGGCCGCCACCGCCCCAGATCCCCGGTGCGGTACATCCGCTCGCCGGTCTCCGGGTGCCGTACGAAGGCCGCCTCCGTGCGGTCGGGGTCGCGCCAGTAGCCGTCGGCCAGGCAGACCCCGGAGACGTACATCTCGCCGGTCACCCAGTCCGGGCAGTCCCGCAGCCGGTCGTCGAGGACGCGGTAGCGGACGTTGGCGAGGGGCGTGCCGTACGGGATGCTCCGCCAGTCCGGGTCGATCCCGGCGATCGGGTACCAGATGCTCCACACCGTGGTCTCGGTCGGACCGCCGATGGAGACCACCTCGACGCCGGGCACGAGGTCCTTCAGCCGGCCCGGCACGGGCAGTGGGATCCAGTCGCCGCCGAGGAACGCCAGCCGGAGCGAGTCGGGGCGGGCACCGCTCTCCAGGAGCATCTCCATCATCGCCGGGACCGAGATCCACACCGTGACGCCGTTCCGGGCGATCAGTTCCGCCCAGTGCGCCGGGTCACGGCGGTCGGCGGCGGCCGGGACGACCATGGCGCCGCCCGCGCCGAGCATTCCGAACAGGTCGAAGGCGGACAGGTCGTGGTGGAGGGCGGTCACCGCGAGGCAGCGGTCGGCCTCGGTGATCCGGTGGGTGTCGAGGGTGTCCAGCAGACAGTTGACCAGCGCCCGATGGGTGATCCGCACGCCCTTCGGCTCGCCCGTGGAGCCCGAGGTGAACAGCGTGCACACGACGTCGTCGGGGCTGCCGGGCGCCGGGAGCGGGGTCTCGGTGTCGGCGGGCAGCGGCTGGTCCAGGCACAGCCGCAGCAGCCCGTCCGGCCAGTCCAGGGTCAGCTGGGACTGGGTGAGCACCAGACCCACCTCGCCCCGCTCCAGCAACTGCCGGATCCGCCGTACGGGCAGGTCGGGGTCGATCGGCAGATAGGCGGCCCCCGAGAACAGCACGGCGTAGGCCGCGACGGCCTGTTCCCAGCCCTTCTCCATCACGACGGCGACCAGATGCCCCGGCCGTGCGCCGTGCGCCCGAAGCCAGCGGGCCACCTGACGGGAGGCGTCGGCGAGTGCGGCGTACGACAGGGTCAGGTCCGGGGCGATCACGGCGGGCGCGTCCGGACGCAGCGCGACCTGCCGCTCGAAGAGCTGCTGCACCTGGAGATCCGGTACGGAACGCTCGGGGCCCGTGTCCGGGTGGCGCTGCTCCGGCAGGGGGAGCGGCGCGGTGCCGGACCAGGTGTCCTCGGCGGTGGCGAGCCGGTGCAGCAGGGCCGTCTGGGCGTCGAACATGGCGTCGACCAGCCCGGCGGGAAACAGTTCGTCCACCGAGTCCCAGTTCAGCAGCAGCGCTCCCGACCGTTCGTGGGCCTGGCAGTCCAGGGTGACCTGCGGGGTCTGGGAGATGGTGAACACCGGGGTGAGCAGCTGCTCCAGCGCGGTCGGGGTCTCGGCGGCGAAGGCGAGGTTGCTCGTCATCACCACCGGCATCAGGGCCCGGTCGTAGCCGCCCTGGAGGCGCATCAGCTCGCGCAGCACCTCCACTCCGCTGACGGCCGAGTGCCGCAGATCGGACCGGAGTCGGCGCTGCACCGCTTGAGCCCGCTCCAGGAAGGTCCCGGCGCCGCGGTGGTCGACCTCCAGCAGGGTGAAGGAGGCGAATTGGCCGAGCACCTCGTCGTACGAGGGATCCCGCACCGGACGGGTCAGCCGCGGCACGTTGAGTGTGAAGTGGCGGCTGTTGCTCCAGGTGGCCAGCGTCTCCGCGTACACCGCGAGCAGCAGCCCGCTCGGGGTCAGCCCGGCCCGTGCCGCCCGCGCCTTCAGGCTCCGCCAGGTCGCGGCGGACAGGACGGTCTCCCGGCGGGTGAACCGAGGTGCGTCCACCGTCGCGGAGCGGGTGGGCAGCTGGGGTGCCGGGGGCAGTTCGGGCAGGCGGCTCCACCAGTAGTCGTGGGCGCGCCGGTACTCGGGGGTCCCGGTCCGCTCCGCCTCGGCGCGCACATGGTCGCGGAAGGAGCGGGCGGGGGCGGGCGGTTGGGCCTCCGGTTCGCCGTAGAAGCGGGACAGGTCGTCGAAGAGCAGCCGGCCGGAGGAGAAGTCGGCGATCAGCGAGTCGATGCTGAGATGGACGCGCAGTCCGTCGTCCAGCCGGCTGGCGGTCACCTCGAACAGCGGCCACCGGTCGGCGGGCCGCACCTCGTGCGACAGCCGCTCCCGGACCGCCGCCAGCTCCGCCTCGGCCGCCCCCTTCTCCAGACCGCGCAGATCGGTCACCCGGATCTCGTACGGCGGCACCTCGGGCAGGATCCGCTGCTCGTTGCTGTCCGGCAGCATCACCGCCCGCAGCATCTCGTGCCGGTCGATCACCCGCCGCCAGGCCCGCTCGAAGCGGTTCAGGTCGAGTTCGGGGGCGTCGAACTCGACGTACACATGCGTGGAGACGTTCCCGAGTTCGAAGGCGCCGGTGCGGCCGAGGCAGTACGCCTGCTGGGTGTCGGTCTGCGGGAAGGGGGCGTACGGGTCGTCCTCGGCGAGCGGCGCGGTTCCGGGCCCGGACCTCGGCTGGTCCCCGAGTGCCGCCGCCAGCGCCGCGACGGTCGGGGCGTCGTGGAGCAGGTCCTCGGCGACGGACACCCCGAGATCCCGCTCGATGCGCCCCGCGAGCCGCAGCATGGCCAGGGAGTCCAGGCCGAGGTCGAGGAGAGGCTCCTCGCGTCCGGGGCGTCGTGCCCCCGGGACGAGCGAGGCGACCAGGCCGGTCAGATACGTCTCCACCTCGCCCACCTCGGGTACGGCCGTCCACTCGGCGACGACGCCGAGGGACCCGGCGACGAGGGCCGCGCGGGTCCCCCGGCGCCGGATCTTGCCGCTGGAGGTCTTCGGCACGGTCGACGGCCGGACCAGGACGAGCCGGTGCAGCCGTACGTCGAACTCCGCGGTGATCGCCCGGCCGACCTCCCGCGCGACCTCGGCCACCGGCGGCGGCTCCACCCCGCGCCGCACCTCGGCCACCACGACCAGCCGTTCCGTGCCGTCGCCCGGGTCCACCGCGACGGCCGCTGTGGCATGGGGCCGCAGCGCCGGATGGGCGCTCTCCGCGCACCGCTCGATGTCCTGTGGGTACAGATTGCGGCCGCGCACGATGATGAGGTCCTTGCTGCGGCCGGTGATGAACAGCTCGCCGTCGCGCAGGAACCCGAGGTCCCCGGTGCGCAGAAAGGGGCCCTCGCCGCTCGCTGTGCGCGCGCCGAAGACCGTCGCGCTCTCCTCGGGCCGGTTCCAGTACCCGCGCGCGACGCTCGGCCCGCCGACCCAGACCTCCCCGACCTGTCCGGGCCCGCTCGGCGTCCCGTCGGCCGGATCGACGACGAGCAGCCGCTGTCCGTCCACGGAGCTCCCGCAGCCGACCACCGTCCGCCGCTGCCCCGCCCCGCCCGGCTCGACCCGGTGCGCCTCCAGCGCGGCAGCGTCCAACGTGAGCGCCGACGAGGCGGTGAGCCGGTCGCCGCAGGACACCATCAGCGTGGCCTCGGCGAGACCGTAGCTGGGGCGCAGGGCGGACCGGCGCATGCCCCAGGGGGCGAAGTGCTCGGCGAACCGGTCGAGACAGGCGGCCGGCACCGGCTCCGCGCCGACGATGACCGTGTCCAGGGTGCTCAGATCGAGCGGCTCGTGCGTGCCGGGGTCGACGCGCTCCACGCACAGGTCCAGGGCGAACGGCGGTACGGCGGACACCGTGGCGGCGTGGTCGGAGATCGCGCGCAGCCACTGCGCGGGGTCCAGGACGAAGGTGCCCGGTGCCATCAGCACCCCGGGGAAGCCGCCGAAGAGCGGCTGGAGGATGCCGCCGATGAGCCCCATGTCGTGGAACGGCGGCAGCCAGCTGACCAGCCGGGACTCCTCCCCGGCCCGGGTGCGCCGCTGGATCTGGGCGGAGTTGTGCAGCAGGTTGCCGTGCGTGACCATCACGCCCTTCGGGACGGCGGTGCTGCCCGAGGTGTACTGGAGGAAGGCGAGGCTGTCGCCGTCCGCGCCCGGGTCCGTCCAGGACTCCGGATCGGCGGTCAGGTCGCCGGTCGACAGCCAGGCCATTTCCGCCAGTTCCGGCAGCCGCTTGCGGACGGCGGCCAGGGCCCGGTCACCGGTGAGCGCGGCAGCGGGCTGCGCGTCCGCGGCGATGGCCCTGAGCCGGGCCGCGTTGCGGGCGTGCGGGGGAGGGGACGGTACGGCGACGGTCCCGGCGTACAGACAGCCGAGGAACGCGCTCACGTACTCGGCGCCCGGCGGGTAGAGGATCAGCACCCGGTCACCGGGCGAGCACGTGGCCCGTAAGGTCGCGGCCACCCGGCGGGCCTGGCGGTCCAACTGCGCGTAGGTGAGGGCGTTCTCCGCTCTGCCGTGGCTGTCGAGGAAGACGTAGGCCTGGCGTTCGGGCTGCTGCGCCGCGCGGGTGCGCAGCAGGTCGACGAGGCTGCGGGAGAGGGTGCTCAGGGGTGTGTTCATGCTGTTCCTCCGGTTGATTCCGTGGCGGCTTTCCTCGTGCCGGTCGTGCTCGTGAGGGCGGGCTTGTCCGCGCGCACCCACCGGGTCGGCACCCAAGGGCCGCTCCACCACATGCGGTGGCCCACATCGGCGCGGGTGACGTTCCGGGCGCCGGCGGCGAGCAGGAGGTCGCGGTACTGGGCGGTGTGGAAGATGTCGACGATGAGCAGTCGGCCGCCCGGTCGCAGCACCCGGTATGCCTCGCCCACCGCCTCCGCACGGCCCCGCGCGTCGGTGATGTTGTGCAGGGCCATGCTGGAGACCACCAGGTCGAACCGGTCGTCCTCCAGGGGCAGTTCCCGCATGTCGGCGGTGACCAGGTCGATCCGCTCGGCGACCCGCTCCCGGCCGGCGTTGTCCAGCGTGGTCTCCGCGCGGTTCCCGGACTGGTCGACCGAGCGCCACAGATCGACGCCGGTGACCCGGCCCCGGGGCACCCTCCGGGCGACCGCGGTCAGCACCGCTCCCCGCCCGCATCCGAGGTCCAGCACCTGCTCGTCGCCGCGCAGCCGGAGACCGTCCAGCAGCTCCTCCCAGACCAGGAACTTGCCCCGCACACTGGAGTGCAGGAACAGCCCGGCCGGGGCGGCCGTCACCGCCGGGATCCGCAGCAGCCGACGGGGCGCGCCGGCCGCCACCGCGAGCAGCGGCAGCAGCACCGAGGCGCCGAGCCCGATCATCCAGCCGGGCCCGTCGACGCCGTACCGGCCCTCGCGGGCTACCACGCCAACTCCCGCGCCACGAAGGACAGAACCGCCTCGGCGGAGGTGAACACGAAGAAATGGTCGCCGTCGAAGACCCGGACCGTGACATCGGTACCGAGGTCCCGCCAGTTCTCGACCTCGTCCGGTGCGGCGGCGGGGTCGTCGGCACCGGCCAGGGCGAGCAGCGGGACACCGGGGCGCAGGGCGTCCAGGGCCCGGTAGGTCTCGGCGGCCTCGAAGTCGGCGCGCAGCTGAGGCAGGAAGAGGGCGAGCCACTCCTCGTCGGCGAGCAACTCCGGTGGTACGCCGCCGAGTCGGCGCAGGCCCGCCACGAACTCCTCGTCCGGCAGCCGGTGCATCACCGGAGTGCGGCGCGGCACGTGCGGCGGCACACTGCCGGAGACCACCAGCGCGGCAGGCGGCCGGTCCGACTCCTGGAGGGCGAGGGCGAGTTCATAGGCCAGCAGCGCTCCCATGCTGTGGCCGAACAGGACGTACGGCAGCCCTTCGGCCCGTCGGGTGAGGGGGCCTTCGAGCCGCTCGGCGAGCTGTACCACCGATCGCTCGGCGGGCTCGGTCACCCGGATCTCCCGGCCGGGCAACTGGACGGGGACGACCTCGGTGCCGGGGCCGAGCAGGCTCTGCCAGGGCCGGAAGACCGAGCCGCCGGCGCCGCCGTGGGGGACGCAGAAGAGCCGGACCTGGGGACTGGGGGCACCCGGCAGGGCGCGGGGGAACCACGGTTGTTCTGTTGTGACACTCACAGGCAGGCACAGGCTTTCGCTTCAACGGTGACGGGACACGTCACACGCAAGGGACGGATGAGGGTGTGAGGGCGTGCGCGGGGGCGCGGGATCACGCCTTGCGCCGCCGGTGGTCCAGATAGAGGGCGAGGGCGCCGAGGGCGAGCGCCGCGTGCGGTCCTGACCGGCCGCCCTGGGACCGGGTCGGCACGACCTCGCTGAACTGCACGCGCAGAGCGCGGTCGGCGATGTCGTCGTTCAGGGCCCGGAGTTGTTCGGAGGCCCCGGCCTGGGTGAGCGTGGCCTCCAGCAGCCGCCGGGCCGACGCCTGCGGAGAGCCGGCCTCGCGCACCATGTGCAGGACGATCCGGGGGACCTCGCGCTGGAAGACGTCGACCAGCGCGAGCTCGGGCGCCAGACAGCGCACCGAGCCCTCCAGGTTGGCGAAGGACTTGCCGAGCAGGGAGACCGCGGGACAGGAGGCGATGCCCCTGCGGGTGGACTTCTCCAGCACGCTGGTGAGCGTGATGCCGAAGTTCAGCTCCTCCAGGGAGGCCGTCGCGACCTTCGGCACCAGCGCCGCCATGTCCTGGGAGAACCCGGGGATGTCCGACCACGGTGTGGTGCGGCCCATCTCCACCCAGGCCTTGGCCAGGCCGTGCCCGTCGTTCTGGGCGACGGCCATCAGCACCAGCAGCAGCCGCATGCTGGTCCGCTGGTCGATCCGGCCGATCATGCCCCAGTCGATCAGCGTGGCCTCGCCGTCGCCGGTGACGAAGACGTTCCCGGCGTGCGGATCGGCGTGATAGACGCGCTCGATGAAGTAGCTGCGGTACATGAACGCGATCAGTTCACGGCTGACGGCGAGCCGGTCGCGGTCGCGCAAGGCGGCGGGGTCCGCCTTGCGCACCGAGACCCCGGGGGCCATGGACTGCACCAGGACGCCCTCGGTGGCGGCGAGGACGCTCGGCACGGACAGCCGCTCGAAGCCGCGCAGGGCCTCGCGCGCCCGGTCCATGTTGGCCGCCTCCTTGGTGAAGTCCAGTTCGGGTTCCATGGCGTCGAAGACGCCCCCGAGCATCGCCTCCACGTCGACGACCGCGCTGAACCGCGGCGCGGCCCGCGCGATCAGCCGCGCTGCCTTGCGCAGCAGTGCCATGTCGGTCAGGACCGTGTCCCGGATCCCGGGCCGCTGCACCTTGATCACCCCGGGCCGGCCGTCGGCCAGGGTGACTTGGTGCACCTGCGCCAGGGAGGCCGCGCCCAGCGGACGCTCGACGTCGATGTCGTCGAAATGCCGCTTCCAGTCAGGACCGAGGTTCCGCTCCAGCACCGGCTCCAGCTCGGAGAACGGCTGGACGTCCACCTCGTCGTGCAGGTTCTGGAGCTCCTCGATCATGATCGGGGAGACCATGTCCGGCCGGGTGGAGAGCATTTGGCCGATCTTCACGTAGAAGGGGCCGAGGCTCTCCAGGGCGCCGCGCACGGCCCGGGCCCGCCGCCGCTCCCTGTCGTCCGGGGCGTCGGACGGCGGGGCCGACCTGGTCTCGCCGACGACCTGCCGCAGTACGGCGGCCACCGTCCGCAGCCGGCTGCCCGTGCGCGGAGCCATGAGCAGGGGTCCTTTCGGCCCGGGTCAGGCCTTCTTGCCCGCCGCGCTCCTGGTGACCGCTCCGACGGCGCCACCGACGGCTCCGGCGGCGCCGAGCAGTGGCTCGACCGCCTTCAGGGCCTCCGTCAACAGGCCGACCACCTCGGTCAGTTGCTGGAGCTGCTGGGGCAGCGCGGCCAGTTGCTGCGCCATGTCACCGGCGGCGGCGAGGGGAGCGCCGACGGCCGCGAGCGGGGCACCGACGGCCCCGACCGTGGCCCCGGCCCCGACTCCCGCACCCGCTCCGGAGAGCAGCGCGAGGGCCGCGAGGTTCTTGTTCTTGCTCTTGTTCTTCTTCTTGTCGTCGTCCTGGAGCAGGGACATGGTCGCGAGCGTGCGGAGCGTGTCCGCGGGCATGGCCGCTAACGCGCCCGCCGGCAGCCCGAAGGGCAGATCGTCGTCATCGTCGCGGTCGAGGAGGTCGTCCCAGGCCTTCTTCCAGTCGTCGGCGACGTCACCGTAGAAGTCCTTGATCGTGTCGATGGTGCCCATACGGATCCTTCCTGGCGCTGTTGCGCTGAATGGGGGGAAATAGGGTCCGAAGCGCTGAAAAATTTAGCAACAGATATGGAAAGAGAGAAGTAATAGAATTTTGCACCAGTTGCCGATGTTTGCCGTATCTGTTTCGAGTTCTGAGCGATCGACCAGGGCATATGCCCGAGGGAAGGCGGAGGCATCTGGTCCCGGTTGGCCGTTTCCGCTGTCCCGGCTTCAGCCGTGAGGGTGAAATGTAGGGTGGTGAAGATGTGCGGACGGTACGCGTCGAGTCGTAGGCCCGAGGACCTGGCCGGGATCTTCGAGATCGAGAAGTGGGAGCCGGAGGAGACCCTGGAGCCCGACTACAACGTCGCGCCCACCAAAGAGGTCTACGCGGTCCTGGACCGCCCCCTGAAGGACACCGACGACAAGCGGCCGGTCCGTCAGCTGCGCAGGCTCAAGTGGGGACTTGTCCCGTCCTGGTCCAAGACGCCCGAGGGCGGCGCCCGGATGATCAACGCCCGCGCGGAGACCGTCCACGAGAAGCCGTCCTACCGCCGCGCCTTCACCACCCGCCGCTGCATCCTGCCCGCCGACGGCTACTACGAGTGGGTCACCGGCGTCGCCGAGCGCGACCTGGAAGTCGAGGGCAAGAAGAAGCGCCCCCGCAAGCAGCCGTACTTCGTGCTCCCCGCCGACGGCTCCGTCTTCGCGATGGCCGGGCTGTACGAGTTCTGGCGGGACAAGACCCTGCCCGACGACCATCCGCAGGCGTGGTGGGTGACCTGTTCCGTGATCACCACCGAGGCGGAGACCACCCCGCTCGCCGTGTCCCCCGCCGACGGTCCGCGCGCCCTCGCCGACATCCACCCCCGGATGCCGCTGATGCTCACCCCGGACCGCTGGGACTCCTGGCTCGACCCCGCCCGCACCGACCCCGACGACCTCCGCGAGCTGCTCGCCCCGCCGCCCGCCGGACTGATGCGCGCCTACCCGGTGACCACCGCCGTCAGCAACGTCCGCAACAACGGCCCGGAGCTGCTGAAGGAGCTGGAGGGGCCCGAGGAGGGCACACTCTTCTGATGTGACCGAGCCTGATGTGACCGAGCCTGAAGTGACCGAGTCTGATGTGACGAGCGAGTCTGTTGTGAGCACCGAGACCATCAGCACGGACGCGGGAGACGCCCGCATCACCTGGCACCCGGCCGCCGGCAAGGCCCGCCTCGTGCTGGCCGTCAGCCACGGCGCGGGCGGCGGCATCGAGGCACGCGACCTGAAGGCGCTCGCCCAGGTCCTGCCCGACCACGGTGTGACCGTCGCCCTCGTCGAGCAGCCCTGGCGGGTGGCCGGCAAGAAGGTCGCCCCCGCCCCGAAGACGCTGGACGTCGGCTGGCGGGGCGTATGGCCCGCGCTGACCGAGCCCGGCCTGCCGGTGATCTCCGGCGGCCGCAGCGCCGGTGCCCGCGTCGCCTGCCGTACCGCCACCGAACTCGGCGCCCGCGCCGTCCTCGCCCTCAGCTTCCCGCTGCACCCGCCGGGCAGGCCCGAGAAGTCCCGCGCGCAGGAGCTGCTCGGCGCCGGGGTGCCCACTCTCGTGGTCCAGGGCGGCAACGACCCCTTCGGAAAGCCCGAGGAGTTCCCGGACGGCTCCTACGAACTCGTCGAGGTCCCGCACGGCGACCACGGCTTCGCCGTCCCCAAGCGCGCCGACATCACCCAGGAGCAGGCGTCGGACCTGATCACCGCCGCCGTTGTGAAGTGGACCACGTCACTGAGGTAAAGCTTCGGGAATGTTGTGCCCCGGATCCCTGTTGAGGCGGACAGAGGCGCTGGCCACCAGCACCGACGTCGTAGGAGAGGAAGTCCGCCGCATGGGTTCGACCTTCTGCCCGGCCCGCAGCAGCCGCACCGAGCTGGACTGGACGGTGCTGCACGCGGCCAAGACCGCTCCTATTCGAGCGGCGGGCGGACCGGAGGTTCGTCTATCCTCCGATTCTGGCGACACCGGCTTCGGTGCTGCCCGGAATCTTGAGGAGGTGGGTCCGGTCACCGGTACCGACGCAGGGACCGACAACGGCCAGGCGGAGCTGCCCGAGGGCCAGGGCACCGGCACGTCCGCGGAGACGACTGCCGAGCGCAGCGCGCGCTTCGAGCGGGACGCGCTGGAGTTCCTCGACCAGATGTACTCGGCCGCCCTGCGCATGACGCGCAACCCGGCCGACGCCGAGGACCTGGTGCAGGAGACGTACGCCAAGGCGTACGCGTCCTTCCACCAGTTCCGCGAGGGCACCAACCTGAAGGCCTGGCTGTACCGGATCCTCACCAACACCTTCATCAACTCGTACCGCAAGAAGCAGCGTGAACCCCAGCGCTCCGCGGCCGAGGAGATCGAGGACTGGCAGCTCGCGCGTGCCGAGTCGCACATGTCGACGGGTCTGCGCTCCGCCGAGTCGCAGGCGCTCGACCACCTGCCCGACTCGGACGTGAAGGAAGCCCTCCAGGCGATCCCCGAGGAATTCCGCATCGCCGTCTATCTCGCGGACGTCGAGGGCTTTGCGTACAAGGAGATCGCGGACATCATGGGGACACCCATCGGTACGGTGATGTCCCGGCTGCACCGGGGCCGCCGTCAACTGCGCGGCATGCTGGAGGACTACGCCCGTGAGCGCGGGCTGGTCCCGGCGGGCGCCGGAGAGTCGAACGAAGCGAAAGGCTCGGGCTCATGAGCTGCGGAGAGCCGCACGAGACGGACTGCGGTGAGGTCCTGGACCACCTGTACGAGTTCCTCGACAGTGAGATGCCGGAGATCGACCGCGACAAGTTCAAGCAGCACTTCCAGGAGTGCTCGCCGTGCCTGGAGAAGTACGGCCTCGAAGAGGCCGTGAAGAAGCTGGTCAAGCGGTGCTGCGGACATGACGACGTGCCGACGGACCTGCGCTCGAAGGTCCTGGGGCGGCTCGACCTGATCCGCTCGGGGCAGGCCGTCCCCGAGCACGACGTCACGGTCACCCCGCAGGAGTCCTGAACTCCCGCCCCGGGAACGACCGGTCGTCACTCGAACGTGCTAATCGGCGGGTGATAAGCCCGCACCCCTCCCCCTGGCCGACCTAGGCTGCCGAAGCCCGGACAGGCATGGTCGGCGGTCAGGGGAGGGGCACATGGAGGGCATTCCCGCGCGGGCGCGCGTTTACGTGGCCTGCGTCGCCCTGGGCGCCCTGCTCTGTGTGCAGCCACTGCCGGCCACCCGTACGCCCTGGTGGGCCCTCGCCCTCCTGGCCGCGCTGTACGCCGGCTGCGAGCAGATCGCCCGCCGGCGCTTCGCCGGCACCTTCCACCCGGTCCTGCTGGCCGGTGCCTTCCTGCTGGCCCCGCCCGCCGCGGCCCTCGTCGCGGTACCCGGCGCCCTGCTCTCCCAGGGCGCGCCGCTGCGACGGGCCTGGCGGGCCGCGCAACTCGCGCTCGCCGTCTGGGCCGCCGCCCGGGTGCACTGGTCCCTGGACGGCCGGGACGCGGTCGTCGCCTCGGACTTCCCCTACGCCCTGCTGCCCGCCGGGGCCGCGGTCCTGACGTTCTGCCTGGTGCTCACCGTCCTCGACGGCGGCATCCTCGCCCTCGCCGAGCGCGTACCCGTCCGCCGGGCCTGGCGCGGGCTGTTCGCGCGCTCCCTCGCCCCGACCGCCGTGCACGGCCTCGCCGGGCTGATGATGGCCGTCCTGTGGCGCAGCCCGTACGGCCCGGTCGCGGCGTTGCTCGTGCTGCTGCCGATGGGCGTCTCCTGGTGGGTGTTCGCGCAGTACCACCGGGAGCGGGCGGCCCATCAGGCGACCATCCGGGCACTGGTGCAGGCCGTCGACATCAAGGACGGCTACACCCGCGGACACAGCGAGCGCGTCGGACATGCCTCGATGATGATCGCCCGCGAACTGGGCATGGACACCGAGCGGGTGGAGGTGCTGCGGTTCGCCGGGATCCTGCACGACGTCGGCAAACTCGGCGTGCCCACCCGGCTGTTGCGCAAGGACGGGCCGCTCACCCCCGAGGAACGGCGGATCATCGAGCTGCACCCGGAGTACGGCCACGAGATGGTGCGGGGCATCTCCTTCCTCGGCGAGGCCAGGGCCGCCGTACTGCATCACCATGAGCGGCTGGACGGGAGCGGGTATCCGTACGGGCTCGTGGGCGGGCAGATTCCGGAGTCGGCGCGGGTCGTCGCGGTCGCGGACGCCTTCGACGCGATGACGTCCACCCGGTCCTACCGGCGGGCACGGCCCGTCGACGTGGCGCTGGAGGAGCTGCGACGGTGCGCGGGGACACAGTTCGATCCGCGGATGGTGACGGCGCTGGTCCGGGTGATCCAGCGGTCCGGGTGGTCCCCCGAGGTCACCGCGGGCGAGGGGCGCGTCCCGGCGCCCGGCGCCCCCGTCGCCGGCCGCCCGGGAGCCCGTCGATGAGCGGCTCCCGCCCCAGCTGGATCCTGGTCCTGATCCATGGCTCGGCCGCCCTGCTGGCCGCCGTCTCTCTGCTCGGCACCCTGTGGAACGGCCTGGAGGAACGTCCCGTCGCGCTCGCCTTCGGACTGCTGATCACCGTCGGTGAACTCACCCGGTGGACCGGAGCCCAGGTCCGCGAGCCCGCCCCGCTCGCGGCGGCGGGCGCCCTGGCCTACGCGCTGCTCGGCGAGGACGCGGGCCACCCCACCCACCACGGCGTCTTCCAGGTCGTCACCATCGTCCTCACCGCCACCCTCCTCGGCGGCGTCCCGCACATCGCCCGCGGACGCAGCCCCGAGCCCGACCAGCCGGCCCGCCGGGTGCTCATCGTCGGCTTCGCCGCCGTCTGCTTCCAACCCCTCTACAACCGGGGCGTGTTCGACGAGTGGAGCGGCGCCGCCTACGCCCTGCTGATCGTCGCGCTGCTCACCCTCACCGCCCTGTGCGACGCGGTGCTCGCCGCCGCGCTGGCGCACGCCAGGACGGACTGGCCCTTCGGACCGCTGCTCCGGGACGAGCTGCGGGGCCTGCTCGGGATCGGCTCGGCCGTCTGCGCGACCGGCGCGGTGATGGCGCTCGCGGTGGCCGTCGTCGGCCTGTGGGCGCTGCCCGTGTTCTGTGTGCCCCTGCTCCTCACCCAGCTCTCCTTCCGCCGCTACGCCGCCGTCCGAGCCACCTACCGGCAGACCATCGCCTCCCTCGCCCGCGCCACCGAGGTCGCCGGGTACACCCCGGCCGGGCACGCCCGCCGGGTCGCCGCGCTGAGCGTCGCCGTCGGCCGGGACCTCGGTCTGTCCGGGGCCGAGCTGACCGTGCTGGAGTACGCCGCCCTGATGCACGACATCGGCCAGCTCAGCCTGGTCGACCCGGTCCCGGCCGGGGCGACCGCCGACCTGCCCGCCGCCGAGCAGCGCCGGATCGCCCTGCTCGGCGGCGCCGTCGTCCGGCAGACCGGGGTCGACGGCTCGGTCGCAGTGGTGGTGGAGCGGCAGGCCGACCCGTGCCGGGAACAGCCACTGGCCGCGCGGATCGTGCGGGCGGTGAACGCCTACGAGGAGAAGGCGCAGGGAGCGGGTCCGGGAGGCCCGCTGAAGGCGCTGGAGGAGCTGAGACTGGGCACCGCGGGGGAGTACGCGCCGGAGGTTGTCGAGGCCCTGGCGCGAGTGCTGTCAAGAGACTGTCTGACCTTGGGTCGGGTGGGGTAACCCATGGGTAATGAGCGCCTCTCCAGCGGTCCGTGGTTGGATGCGAAGGGAGAGGGTCTCCAGGAGGCTGTCCGGGGGCACAGCCGGCCCACTCCACGGAACTGGCAGGCGGGAATCGTGAGGATCTTCGGCAAGGGACGGCACCGGCCCTCCGCCTCCTGGCGGCAGGCCACCGACCGCGCGTTCACGCTGATCGGCGACGGCCGGTACGAGGACGCGGGCGCGCTGCTGACACGTGCCGCCGATCTGGAGCCGTGGCTGTCCGAGTCCTGGTTCAACCTCGCCCTGCTGCACAAGTTCCGGCACGACTGGGAGCAGGCGCGGGCGGCGGGCCTCAGGGCCGTGGCGCTGCTCGACCGGGAGACCGGGGCGCCCGACTGGTGGAACGTCGGCATCGCGGCCACCGCCCTCCAGGACTGGCCGCTGGCCCGGCGGGCCTGGCAGGCCTACGGGCTGCGGGTGCCGGGCGGCGCCACCGACTCCGGGGAGCCGGTCGGCATGGAGCTCGGCAGCGCGGCCGTACGGCTGTCCCCGGAGGGGGAGGCCGAGGTGGTGTGGGGGCGGCGGCTCGATCCCGCGCGGATCGAGGTGCTGTCCATTCCGCTGCCGTCGTCCGGGCGGCGCTGGGGCGAGGTCGTGCTGCACGACGGGGTCCCGCACGGCGAGCGGACCACCGCGGCGGGGCACGCGTACCCGGTCTTCGACGAGATCGAGCTGTGGGCGCCCTCGCCGGTGCCGACCTGGGTGGTGCTGCTGGAGGCGGCGACCGAGGCGGACCGGGACGCTCTGGAGCAGCTCGCGGCGGACGCGGGTTTCGCGGCGGAGGACTGGTCCTCCTCGGTGCGGTTGCTGTGCCGGACGTGTTCCGAGTCCCGGATGCCGTCCGATGAGGGTGACGGGGAGCATCTGGACCCCCACGACCACAGTGAGCCGGGGCATCCCGGGCCGCTCGGGCATCGGACGGACGGGCAGTTGTGGGTGCCGGAGCGCGAGTGCGGGGTGGCGGCGCCTGCTTCGCTGGTGCGCGGGCTGCTGGACGGGTGGGTCGCGGACAGCCCGGACTCCCGGGACTGGCGCGATCTTGAAGAGGTCTGCTGAAACCTCGCCGTACCCTGTATCAGCACCGAATCCCAGTTTTCAGGAAGGCATACGTCGGTCATGGCGCAGCAGGACACCGATCAGCAGCACGCGGGCGTGCTCCCCGTGGACGACGAGGGCTTCGTCATCGACACCGAGGAGACCGAGGAGCGCGAGAACGCCTGGCGTGAGCGGGGGACCTCGCGGCCGATCACCGTGGTCGGCAACCCGGTGCTCCACAAGGAGTGCAAGGACGTCACCGACTTCGGCCCGGAGCTGGACCAGCTGGTCGCGGACATGTTCACCAGCCAGCGCACCGCCGAGGGCGTGGGCCTGGCCGCGAACCAGATCGGCGTCGACCTGAAGGTCTTCGTCTACGACTGCCAGGACGACCAGGGCGAGCGGCACGTCGGCGTCGTCTGCAACCCCAAGCTCGTCGACCTGCCCGCCGAGAAGCGCCGGCTGGACGACAGCAACGAGGGCTGCCTGTCGGTGCCGACCGCGTACGCGCCGCTGGCCCGGCCCGACTACGCCGAGGTCACCGGCCAGGACGAGAAGGGCAACCCGATCAAGGTCCGTGGCACCGGCTACTTCGCGCGCTGTTTGCAGCACGAGACCGATCACCTGTACGGCTACCTCTACATCGACCGGCTCTCCAAGCGGGAACGCAAGGATGCGCTGCGGCAGATGGCCGAGAACGAGCCTCGCTACCCGGTGGTCGCAAACGACTGACTTCCCTCAAGCCCCATACGTACGACGCCTGTTCAAGAACCCCTTCTTGACCAGGCGTTGTTCGTCTGTGCGTCGTATGTTCGAGCCGGTGTGCGCTTCTACTGATCCATATTCAGTCACACAAGGGGAGATTCTCGGCACTGTGGGGTAGTGAATGGAGCAAATCCGTTCCCAGAACGGTCAGTTGTAGTGCTGAATGGGAAGTGCGGGGATACGCAACGGCGCACGCCCGGCACGGCGGGAGGGGTGTGCGCAACTGGCGGCTGAGAGGGGTTTGTTCGTGCATGCTTTCTCACACAGCACCACATCGACGCCGACTGCGGTCGCGGTCCCACCATCGCTGAGTCTCCCGGTGATCGAGGCGGCGTTTCCCAGGCAACTCCATCCGTATTGGCCTCGCCTTCAGGAGAAGACGCGCACCTGGCTGCTGGAAAAACGGCTCATGCCGGCGGACAAGGTGGAGGAATATGCCGATGGCCTTTGCTATACCGACCTCATGGCGGGGTACTACATTGGCGCCCCCGACGAGGTACTCCAGGCGATTGCGGACTACAGCGCGTGGTTCTTCGTCTGGGACGACCGGCACGACCGTGACATCGTGCACCGCCGCCCGTCCGCCTGGCGGCGGTTGAGGTTCCGTTTGCACGCGGCCCTCGCCTCTCCCGAGGACCACCTGCACCACGAGGATCCGCTGGTGGCCGGGTTCGCGGAGAGCATGACCCGGCTGTACTCGTTCCTGCCACCGAGTTGGAACGCCAGGTTCGCCCGGCACTTCCACGCGGTGATCGAGGCCTACGACCGGGAATTCCACAACCGCACCAACGGTGTCATCCCCACCGTCGAGGAATACCTCGCCCTGCGCCGGCTCACCTTCGCGCACTGGATCTGGACCGATCTGCTGGAGCCGAGCGCCGGATGTGAACTCCCGGACTCGGTGCGGAAACACCCGGCATATCGGAAGGCGGCATTGCTGAGCCAGGAATTCGCCGCCTGGTACAACGATCTCTGCTCGCTGCCCAAGGAAATAGCGGGCGACGAAGTGCACAATCTCGGAATCAGTCTCATCAAGCATGAGGGGCTGACTCTCGAAGAATCGGTGGCAGAAGTAAGGCGACGCGTCACGGAATGCATATCCGAATTCCTGGTCGCCGAACGGGAAGCCCTTCGGTTCGCCGACGATCTGACCGACGGCACCCTGCGGGGAAAGGAATTGAGTGCCGCCGTACGGGCCTGTGTCTGCAATATGCGGAACTGGTTCAGCACCGTCTACTGGTTCCACCACGAGTCCGGCCGGTACATGGTCGACAGCTGGGACGACCGGTCCACGCCCCCGTACGTCAACAACGAAGCGGCAGGTGAGAAATGACCGTCGAGTCTGTGAAGCCGGAAACGCAGATATATGCGGAATCCGAGCTGCGCGAGCCGCCCGTGGCGGGCGGTGGCGTCCCGCTGCTCGGGCACGGCTGGAAGCTGGTGCGCGATCCGCTCTCCTTCATGGCCGCCCTGCGCGAGCACGGCGACGTGGTCCGGCTGAAGCTCGGACCGAAGACGGTGTACGCGGTCACCGCGCCGGACCTCACCGGCGCGCTGGCCCTGTCCACCGACTTCAAGATCGACGGACCGCTCTGGGAGTCCCTCGAAGCCCTGCTCGGCAAGGAGGGCGTGGCCACCGCGAACGGCCCCCGGCACCGGCGTCAGCGACGCACCATCCAGCCCGCGTTCCGGCTCGACGCGATCCCCGCGTACGGGCCGATCATGGAGGAGGAGGCGCACGCGCTGACCGTGCGCTGGCGGCCCGGTGAGACGGTCGACTGCACCTCGGAGTCGTTCCGGGTGGCCGTCCGGATCGCCGCCCGCTGTCTGCTGCGTGGCGATTTCATGGACGAGCGCGCCGAGCGGTTGTGCGTCGCACTCGCCACCGTGTTCCGTGGTATGTACCGCAGGATGGTGATTCCGGCCGGACCGCTCTACCGGCTGCCGCTTCCGCCCAACCGCAAATTCAACCGGGCCCTGGCCGATTTGCATGCGCTGGTCGACGAGATCGTCGCCGAGCGGCGGGCATCTGGTCAAAGGCCGGACGATTTGCTGACGGCATTGCTGGAGGCGAAGGACGAGAATGGAGAGCCGATCGGGGAACAGGAGATCCACGACCAGGTGGTCGCGATACTCACCCCGGGAAGCGAAACCGTGGCGTCCACGATCATGTGGCTGCTGCAAGTGCTCACGGAACATCCGGAGCACGCCGACCGGGTGGCCGCGGAGGTCGAATCCGTCACCGGTGGCCGGCCCGTCGCATTCGAGGACGTGCGGAAGCTCCGGCACACCAACAATGTCGTCGTGGAGGCCATGCGTTTGCGCCCGGCCGTCTGGATTTTGACGCGCCGGGCGGTGACCGACACCGAGCTGGGCGGCTATCGCATTCCGGCAGGCGCTGACATCGTGTACAGCCCGTATGCGATCCAGCGCGACCCGAAGTCGTACGCCGACAACCTCCGGTTCGATCCCGACCGCTGGCTTCCGGAACGGGTGAAGGAGGTGCCGAAATACGCGATGAACCCCTTCAGCGTGGGCAACCGCAAGTGCCCGAGCGACCACTTCTCCATGGCCCAACTGACGCTGATCACCGCGGCGTTGGCCACGAAGTACCGGTTCGAGCAGGTGTCCGGATCCAACGACGCCACCCGGGTGGGCATCACGCTCCGTCCGCACGACCTGCGGCTCAGGCCGGTGTCCCGGTGACGGCTCAGGCCGCCTCCGGGCCCCGGAAGGCACGCCGGTAGGCGTTCGGGGTGATCCCCAGCGCACGTACGAACTGGTGGCGCAGGGCGGCTGCGGTACCGAACCCGGTTCGGCCCGCGACCGCGTCCACCGTGTCGTCCGTCGTCTCCAGCAACTGCTGGGCCAGCAGTACCCGTTGGCGCAGGATCCAGCGGTACGGCGTGGTGCCGGTCTCCTGCTGGAAGCGGCGGGCGAAGGTGCGCGGGGACATGTGCGCGAGCTCGGCGAGCTGCTCGACGGTGACCTCCTCGTCGAGATGGCGCTCCATCCAGGTCAGCACGTCGCCGACCGTGTCGCACTGGGAGCGGGGCAGCGGGCGGTCGATGTACTGCGCCTGACCCCCGTCCCGGTGCGGGGGCACGACCATGCGCCGGGCGATGGCGTTGGCGACGTCCGTGCCCTGCTCCTTGCGCACCAGGTGCAGACAGGCGTCGATCCCGGCGGCGGTGCCCGCCGAGGTGATCACCGGGTCCTCGTCCACGTACAGCACATCCGGCTCGACGACCGCGCGCGGGAAGCGCCTGGCCAGCTCCTCGGCCTGCTTCCAGTGCACCGCGCAGCGCCGCCCGTCGAGCAGTCCCGCGGCGCCGAGCACGAAGACGCCGGAACAGACGCTGAGCACCCGGGCCCCGCGGTCGACGGCCCGCACCAGGGCGTCCAGCAGCGCGGGCGGATAGTCCCGGCCGATGTAGTCGCTGCCCGCCGGCACCGCGATCAGATCGGCCTCGTCGAGCCGGTCCAGGCCGTACGGCGTGGACACCGTGAACCCGGGGACGTGGGTGGCGAGGGACGGGCCCTCCGCCGAGACGACCGCGAAGTCGTACACCGGAAGTCCCTCGTCACTGCGATCCAGCCCGAAGACCTCGCAGACGACCCCGAGTTCGAAGGGGTGCGCACCGTCGAGCAGGGCGAGAGCCACGTTCTTCAGCATGGAGCCCAGTGTGCCACGGTTATGGCAGTAATTCGATGCTGTACGGCAGTCCTGCCACTGTCAGGAGTGTTCTCGCCGTACGACCATTACTGCATGGACGCACTCCTCGGAACCCTGACCGTGACCGTTCTCTTCCTCCTCCTCGCGGCCCCGGCGCTCATGGGCCTCGCCCACGAGCGCCGGATCGACCGCCAACTGCGGGCGGCCCGCCCGACTCAGAAGTCCTCGTCGAGGTCGACCGTGCCCTCCACCGCGACCTGGTACGCCGAAGGGCGCCGCTCGAAGAAGTTGGTGAGCTCCTGAACCCCTTGCAGCTCCATGAAGGAGAAGGGGTTCTCCGAGCCGTACACCGGGGCGAAGCCGAGCCGGCTCAGCCGCTGGTCGGCGACGCACTCCAGGTACTGCCGCATCGAGTCGGTGTTCATGCCCGGCAGGCCGTCACCGCACAGGTCGCGCGCGAACTGGAGCTCGGCCTCGACGGCCTCCCGCAGCATGTCGGTGACCTGCTGCTGGAGTCGGTCGTCGAAGAGCTCCGGCTCCTCCTTGCGGACCGTGTCCACGACGTCGAAGGCGAAGCTCATGTGCATCGTCTCGTCGCGGAACACCCAGTTGGTGCCGGTCGCGAGGCCGTGCAGCAGACCCCGGCTGCGGAACCAGTAGACGTACGCGAAGGCGCCGTAGAAGAACAGGCCCTCGATGCACGCGGCGAAGCAGATCAGGTTGAGCAGGAAGCGGCGGCGGTCCGCCTGGGACTCCAGGCGGTCCAGCTTCTCGACCTCGTTGATC
Source organism: Streptomyces davaonensis JCM 4913 (assembly GCF_000349325.1). Taxonomy (GTDB): domain Bacteria; phylum Actinomycetota; class Actinomycetes; order Streptomycetales; family Streptomycetaceae; genus Streptomyces; species Streptomyces davaonensis. Next base: position 3,573,457 of record NC_020504.1, on the reverse strand, counting down.
CACTTGAAGCAGAACCCGGCCTTCTCGCGGATGGACGGGATGTTCTCGACGGCGTCGAAGGCCGCCGCCCTGTCCTCCGGGTCGGGCAGATAGGTGTCCAGCAGCGTCAGATAGAACTGGACGTGCACGGCCTCCTCGAAGAGCTGGCGGGACAGGTACAGCCGCGCCTCGGGGGAGTTGATGTGCTTGTACAGCGTCAGCACCAGGTTGTTCGCGACGATCGAGTCGCCGGTCGCGAAGAAGGCGACCAGTCGGCCGATGAGGTGCTGCTCGGCGGGCGTCAGCTTGGCGAGATCGGCGACGTCCGAGTGGAGGTCGACCTCCTCCACGGTCCAGGTGTTCTTGATGGCGTCCCGGTAGCGCTCGTAGAAGTCGGGGTAGCGCATGGGGCGCAGAGTCAGCTCGAAGCCCGGGTCGAGCAGGTTCTTGTGGTCGCTGGACATTACTGGCAGGCCTCGCAGGACTCGGGGTTTTCCAGGGAGCAGGCGACGGCGTCCGCGGACTGCTGGACGGGGAGCGTCGCCTGTGCGGCGCGGGCGATGCGGGTCGCCGGGCGCGAACGCAGGTAGTACGTCGTCTTCAGCCCGGACTTCCAGGCGTAGGCGTACATCGAGGAGAGCTTGCCGATGGTCGGCGTCTCCAGGAACAGGTTCAGCGACTGGGACTGGTCCAGGAACGGCGTCCGGGCGGCGGCCATGTCGATCAGGCCGCGCTGCGGGATCTCCCACGCCGTGCGGTAGAGCCGCCGTACGTCCTCCGGGATCCAGACGAAGTCCTGCACCGAGCCGTTCGCCTCGCGCAGCGCCTCACGGGTGCGGGCGTCCCAGACGCCCAGCTCCTTGAGGTCGTTCACCAGGTAGGAGTTGACCTGGAGGAACTCACCGGACAGCGTCTCGCGCTTGAACAGGTTGGACACCTGCGGCTCGATGCACTCGTAGACGCCCGCGATCGAGGCGATGGTCGCGGTCGGCGCGATCGCCAGCAGCAGCGAGTTGCGCATCCCGGTCCCGGCGATACGGCTGCGCAGCGCCGCCCACCGCTCGGGCCAGGTGAGTTCGGCGTCGTAGTGGTCGGGGTGCAGGACGCCCTGGGCGGTACGGGTCTTCTCCCAGGCCGGGAGCGGGCCGTTGCGCTCGGCGAGGTCGGCGGAGGCCTCGTAGGCGGCGAGCATGATGCGCTCGGCGATCCGGGTGGAGAGCGCCTTGGCCTCGGGGGAGTCGAACGGCAGCCGCAGCTGGAAGAAGACGTCCTGGAGACCCATCGCGCCCAGGCCCACGGGCCGCCACTTGGCGTTCGAGCGGCCCGCCTGCTCGGTCGGGTAGAAGTTGATGTCGACGACCCGGTCCAGGAAGGTGACGGCGGTACGGACGGTGGCGTCGAGCCGCTCCCAGTCGATGTCGCCGTTGGCCACGAAGGCACCCAGGTTCACCGACCCCAGGTTGCAGACCGCCGTCTCCCCGTCGTCGGTGACCTCCAGGATCTCCGTGCAGAGGTTGGAGGAGTGGACGACATGGCCCGGCAGGGCCGTCTGGTTGGCGGTGCGGTTGGCGGCGTCCTTGAAGGTCATCCAGCCGTTGCCGGTCTGCGCCAGGGTGCGCATCATCCGGCCGTACAGATCACGGGCGGCGATGGTCTTGCGCGCGAGCCCCGCGTCCTCGGCCCTGCGATACGCGGCGTCGAACTCCTCGCCCCACAGGTCGACCAGCTCGGGCACGTCGGCGGGGGAGAACAGGGACCACTGGGCGTCCTCGTTCACGCGGCGCATGAACTCGTCCGGGATCCAGTGCGCGAGGTTCAGGTTGTGCGTCCGGCGGGCGTCCTCACCGGTGTTGTCCCGCAGCTCCAGGAACTCCTCGATGTCGGAGTGCCAGGTCTCCAGGTAGACCGCTGCCGCGCCCTTGCGGCGCCCGCCCTGGTTCACGGCGGCGACGGAGGCGTCGAGCGTCTTCAGGAACGGGACGATGCCGTTGGAGTGCCCGTTGGTGCCGCGGATCAGTGAACCCCGGGAGCGGATCCGGGAGTAGGAAAGACCGATGCCGCCGGCGTGCTTGGAGAGCCGGGCGACCTGGTGGTAGCGGTCGTAGATGGAGTCCAGCTCGTCCATCGGGGAGTCGAGGAGGTAGCAGGACGACATCTGGGGGTGCCGGGTGCCGGAGTTGAAGAGCGTGGGCGAGGAGGGGAGGTAGTCGAGGCGGCTCATGAGCCCGTAGAGCGCGGCGACTTCGTTCAGTGCGCGAGTGGTGTCGTCCTCGGCGAGACCGGCGGCGACGCGGAGCATGAAGTGCTGGGGCGTCTCGACGACCTTGCGGGTGATGGGGTGCCGAAGCAGGTACCGGCTGTGCAGGGTGCGCAGCCCGAAGTACCCGAACCGGTCGTCGGCACCGGAGTCGACGAGCGCGTCGAGGCGCTCGGCGTGGATCCGCACGAACTCGGCGGTCCGGTCGGCGATGAGCCCCTCCCGGTGCCCGACCGCGACGGACTCGGTGAAGGAGACGACACCCTGCGAGGCGGCCTCGGCGGCGATGGAGATCGTCAGCAGCCGGGCGGCCAGCCTGCTGTAGGCGGGGTCCTCGGAGATGAGCCCGGCAGCGGCCTCGGTGGCCAGCTCGCGCAGTTCGGCCTCGTCGGCCCGCGAGGACCGGCCGCGCAGCGCGGCGGCGGCGACCCGGCCGGGGTCGGCGTCGGGGAGGTCGGCGGTCAGCTCGGTCAGGGTCCGCAGCAGCGCGGTACCGGGACCGTCGGTCTCCACCGGGGCGGCTGAAGCCGGGTCGGCTGGCGCGATGGTCACGTGGGGGCTCTCCCTCGCTCGGCACGGGGCCTTGCGGAGGGCAGGAGGCAGGTCACGGCGCACACGGCGTCGCGTCCACCGGCCCACTCCACGAGGCCCGGACGTCAGGCACCCGGACCGGACGGCCGGGCACACTGTCGGCAGGTCCTCGGACTGACGCTCATACATGCCGGAACACGCATAAGTACACCGTTGCGGGACAGTTCCGGATTCACACCGGATTCCCCTGCGACGACAGCGAGCATGAGCATACATCTTGTGCCGGGCTGCGGTGACACCCCCAGATGTTGTGTCGCGATGGCTTCAGAGCGTCAACTCGTAGGTGAGGAGAGTGAACTCGGGGTGCTCCGGGATGGGGTTCCAGTCGCGCTCGGGGACGCGGGTGAAGCCCAGGCGTTCGTAGATGCGGTGGGCGGTGCGCATCAGGGGCTGAGTGGACAGGACGATGCCGGTGCGATCGCCTGCGGCCCTCGCGCGGTCGACGCAGGCTCGTACGAGGGCCTCTCCGACGCCCCTGCCGCGGGCCGCGTGGGCGACGGCGAGCATCCGGATCTCCGCCTCTCCGGAGCGCGCGAGGTCGGCCATCGGGCCGGGGGAGGGGACGAAGGTGACACCGCCGAGGAGCCGGTCCTGCTCCACGGCGACCAGAACGTCCGCGGCGGCGGCTCTCTTCGCCACGTTCTTCAGTTCGCCGAGGTACCAGTCGGCCTCGCCGAAGGTCAGGAGGCCGTCCTGGAGGTAGGCATGGGCCGTGATCTCGCCCAGTTCGGCGTATTCGGTGGGAAGTACCTCGCGGATCAGGAAGTCCATGGACGTGAGTGTGTACGACAGCGGGCCGCCGTAGCATCTGCTATTCGGCGGCCCGCTGAGCACTCCCCTCAGTGAGTGGGAGTCAGTTCCTTCTGTACGCCCGGGTCGCCCGCGTCCGCGGTGTAGTCCTCGGGGCTTGTCTCGTCGACGCCGTCCGGGGCCTTCGCGGCGCGCAGGACGAAGGTCAGGACCACCGTCACCGCGAGGTTCAGCACGAAGGCCGTCAGACCGATGTAGCCGATCTCCCCGATGCCGGGGATCTCCTTGGACGAGCCGCCGAAGTGCTTCTGCGTCGGCGAGGCCACGCCGTACGCCGCCACCGTGCCGTAGATCATGCCGACCGCCCAGCCGGCCAGCAGGGCCCAGCGGTGGAACCAGCGGGTGAAGAGGCCGCCGACCAGGGCCGGGAAGGTCTGGAGGATCCAGATGCCGCCCAGGAGCTGGAAGTTGATGGCGACCGTCTTGTCCATGGTCAGGACGAAGACCAGCGCGCCCACCTTCACCAGCAGGGACACCAGCTTGGAGATCTTCGTCTCCTGCGCCGGAGTCGCGTCCGGCTTGATGAAGTCCTTGTAGATGTTGCGGGTGAAGAGGTTCGCCGCCGCGATCGACATGATCGCCGCCGGCACCAGCGCGCCGATGCCGATCGCCGCGAACGCCACGCCCGCGAACCAGTCCGGGAACATGTTCTCGAACAGCTGCGGGATCGCCAACTGCCCGTTCTCGACCTTCACTCCGGCCGCGATCGCCATGAAGCCGAGCAGCGCGAGCAGACCGAGCATCAGCGAGTACAGCGGCAGGATCGTGGTGTTGCGGCGGATCACGTCACGGCTCTTCGACGACAGTGTCGCCGTGATGGAGTGCGGGTACATGAACAGCGCCAGCGCCGAGCCCAACGCCAGCGTGGCGTACGTCCATTGGCCGGCCTCGGCGGGGACCAGGCCGCCCGCCCCGGTGGTGGTGAACTTGTCGTTCGCCGCGGCGAAGATCTCGTCGAACCCGCCCAGCTTGATCGGGATGTAGATGATCGCCACCGCGATCACCAGGTAGATCAGCGTGTCCTTGACGAACGCGATCAGTGCGGGGGCCCGCAGGCCGGAGGAGTACGTGTACGCCGCCAGCACACCGAACGCGATCAGCAGCGGCAGGTCCTTGATGAACCAGTTCGTGCTCTCCCCGCCACCGACGCCCATCACGTCCAGCACCGCCTGGATGCCGACGAGTTGGAGCGCGATGTACGGCATGGTCGCGAGGATGCCGGTCACCGCCACGGCCAGCGAAAGGCTCTTGGAGCCGAACCGGCCGCGCACGAAGTCCGAGGTCGTCACGTACCCGTGCTTGTGGGACACCGACCACAGGCGGGGCAGGAAGGTGAAGATCAGCGGGTAGACGAGGATCGTGTACGGCACCGCGAAGAAGCCCGCCGCGCCGGCCGCGTAGATCGCCGCCGGGACCGCCACGAACGTGTAGGCCGTATACAGGTCGCCGCCGAGCAGGAACCAGGTGATCCAGGTGCCGAACGACCGTCCGCCCAGGCCCCACTCGTCGAGGCTGTGCTCGTTCTCGGCCCTGCGCCAGCGCGCGGCCAGGAAGCCCATGACCGTGACGGCCAGGAAGAAGAAGATGAAGACGGCGAGTGCCACGCCGTTCACGCCGTCGTTCATTCGGCCGCACCGCCCTTCGCGGCGGCGCGGGCGCGCTGGTCACGCTGCCACAGCTGGTACGCGACCATCGTCAGCACGGTCGAGATCAGCACCCACGCCATCTGGTACCAGTAGAAGAACGGGATGCCGATGAAGGCCGGGTCGGCCTTCGCGTACGAACCCACCCACAACATCGCCACGAAGGGCGCGAACAGACAGAGAGCGATGACGACGCGCACAGGCGTCACCACCGGCTCTCTGCTCACTTCTGGGCCTTGCGACATCAGACGGCACCGTCCCCTCACTGATCACCTGGTGTAACGCGCAGGCAATCTAGGTCACGGTGTCGCAGAAGCGGAACCCCTCGTCCGCATATCGGTCCGGGAAGATCGCCTCAACAGCAGCGGAACCCCTGGCGGGGGTCCGACTCCTGGCGGTCCGTCCGCATCCGCTCGAAGTCGCGCCGCGTCGGCACGGGTGCCGTCGGGTGGTCCTTGCGGAGGTGGGCGGTGTAGCGGTCGTAGGCCGATTCGTCGGTGAGTTCACGGACGTACCAGCGCATCGCCCTAAGTGCCCGCCGGAGTGACCGCATCGCGCTGCTCCTCCTTCTCCTCGCGGGTCGGGAACAGTCCCGCCGGGGCGACGAGTTTCGACTCGACGTAGGGCGCCTCGCTCAGCGTGGACAGGGCGGGGCGGCGGATGTGCCGGACGCAGACGCGGGCCGCGTCCACGATGACCACGATGATCAGGAGGGCGAGGGCCGCCGTGAGGACGCCGTCCACCGTGGAGTTGGTGACCACGGTGTGCATGTCGTCCATGGTCTTCGCGGGCGGCAGGATCTTCCCGTCGTCGATCGCGTCCTGGAACACCTGGCGCTGCTTGAAGAAGCCGACCCTGGGGTCGCTGGAGAAGACCTTCTGGTAGCTGGCGGTCAGCGTGACCGTGGCGTCCCAGGCGAGCGGAATCCCGGTGATCCAGGCCCACTTGAGGCGCCCGGACTTCACCAGCAGGGTGGTGCAGACCGCGAGGGCGACGGCGGCCAGCAGCTGGTTGGAGATACCGAAGATCGGGAAGAGCTGGTTGATCCCGCCGAGCGGCTCATGGACGCCGACCCACAGGAAGTAGCCCCACAGCCCGCACACGATCGCGCTGCAGATGACCAGGCCCGGCTTCCAGCTGATCTGCTTGAACGGGCGGTAGACGTTGCCGAGCATGTCCTGGAGCATGAACCGGCCCACGCGGGTACCGGCGTCCAGCGCGGTCAGGATGAACAGCGCCTCGAACATGATCGCGAAGTGGTACCAGAAGGCCCGCAGACTGTCCCCGGTGATCTGGGAGAAGATGTCCGAGATGCCGACGGCGAGGGTGGGCGCACCGCCGGTGCGCGAGAGCAGGGACGCCTCCTCCACGTTCTTCGCCGCCTGGGCGAGGTCCTCGGGGGAGATCTGGTAGCCCCAACTCCCCACCACCTGCGAGGCGTTCTGCACGCTGTCGCCGATGACCCCGGCGGGCGCGTTCATCGCGAAGTACAGGCCCGGGTCGATGATGCTCGCCGCGACCAGCGCCATCACGGCGACCGACGACTCCATCAGCATGGAGCCGTAGCCGATCATCCGGACCTGGGTCTCCTTCTGGATCATCTTCGGGGTGGTGCCGGAGGAGATCAGCGAGTGGAAGCCGGACAGCGCGCCGCAGGCGATGGTGATGAAGACGAACGGGAAGAGCGAGCCCGCGAACACCGGGCCGTTGTCGCGCGAGGCGAAGTCCGTCACCGCGTCCATCTTCAGCGTCGGCAGCGCGAGGACGACACCGAGGGCGAGCAGGAAGATCGTGCCGATCTTCATGAAGGTGGAGAGGTAGTCGCGGGGCGCGAGCAGCATCCACACCGGCAGGATCGAGGCGATGAACCCGTACGCCACCAGCCAGACGACCAGCGTGGAGGGCGCTAGGGTGAACGCGTCGGCCCAGGAGGACTCGGCCACCCAGCGGCCCGCGATCAGCGCGAGCAGCAGCAGCCCTACGCCGATCAGGGAGACCTCGCTGACCCGGCCGGGGCGCAGGACGCGCAGATAGAAGCCCATCAGCAGGGCGATCGGGATGGTCATCGCGATGGAGAAGGTGCCCCAGGGCGACTCGGCCAGGGCGTTGACGACGACGAGGGCCAGCACCCCGAGCAAGATGATCATGATGGCGAAGGTGGCCAGGATCGCCGCCGCGCCACCGAACGGGCCGATCTCCTCGCGGGCCATCTGACCGAGCGAACGCCCGTCGCGGCGGGTGGAGAAGAACAGCACCACCATGTCCTGGACGGCGCCCGCGAAGATGACGCCCGCGATGATCCAGATGGTGCCGGGCAGATATCCCATCTGCGCGGCCAGCACCGGGCCGACCAGCGGTCCGGCCCCGGCGATGGCCGCGAAGTGATGACCGAGCAGGACGCGCCGGTCCGTCGGATGGAAGTCGATGCCGTTGTCGAGCCGTTCCGCCGGGGTGGCCCGGGTGCGGTCGACCTTGAGGACCTTGTACGCGATGAACTTGGCGTAGAAGCGGTAGGCGATGGCGTACGAGCCGAGGGCCGCGGCGACCATCCAGGCGGCGGAGACCTCCTCGCCGCGGGCCAGCGCGAGCACCGCCCAGCCGGTGCCGCCGATCAGCGCGACGAGGGTCCAGATGACGATGGTTCGAGTGTTCGCAGTGCGCACCGGGTCGTCCTCCCGTCCATGCGATGAGGGGAGGACCGTAGAACAGGAACAGCAGGGGCGCTACACCACGTGCACTAAGTAGTTCGAACCTTCAACAGACCTACTCTTGCGGACGCTTGAGCCTGGCTACGAACTTGTACCGGTCGCCGCGGTAGACCGAGCGCACCCATTCCACCGGCTGGCCGTCGCGGTCCAGGGAGTGCCGGGACAGCATCAGCATCGGCAGGCCCACGTCCGTGCCGAGCAGGCCCGCCTCGCGCGGGGTGGCGAGGGAGGTCTCGATGGTCTCCTCGGCCTCGGCGAGGTGGACGTCGTAGACCTCGGCGAGTGCGGTGTAGAGCGAGGTGTACTTGACCAGCGAGCGGCGCAGGGCCGGGAAGCGCTTGGCGCTGAGGTGGGTCGTCTCGATGGCCATCGGCTCGCCGTTGGCCATGCGCAGGCGCTCGATGCGCAGGACGCGGCCGCTGGCGGTGATGTCGAGCAGGTCGGCGAGGCGGTCGTCGGCGGTGATGTAGCCGATGTCCAGCAGTTGGGACGTCGGCTCCAGACCCTGGGCGCGCATGTCCTCGGTGTACGAGGTGAGCTGGAGCGCCTGGGAGACCTTCGGCTTCGCGACGAAGGTGCCCTTGCCCTGGATCCGTTCCAGCCGCCCCTCGACGACCAGTTCCTGGAGGGCCTGGCGCACCGTCGTGCGGGAGGTGTCGAACTCCGCGGCGAGGGTCCGCTCGGGCGGGACGGGGGTGCCCGGTGCCTGTGTCTCCGTCATGTCGAGCAGATGCTTCTTCAAGCGGTAGTACTTCGGCACACGCGCGGTACGGACGGCGGCCCCACCCTCGTTCTCCGCACTGCTGACGTCGGTGCTCATGCTCTGCCTTCCAGGCTCCGGCTGCGGCTCACATCGTGATCCCTTCTATATACCCTCACCACCACTTTTGGTCTAGTCCATAGAGCCAAGTGGTCTAGCGGACGAGAGTACTCCGCCGCCGTTCTTTTCGCTGCCTTCTTACTTAAAGGTTCCTTCATATGTAGGTCGCATAACGGCTGGTCAGAGCCCTTTCCGGCACCCTTGACAGGATTTTTGGTCTGGTCCAAGCTCCACCTACTGGTCTACACCATTGGTCCAGGTCCCGGCCCATGGGCGGGGGGTTCATGGGCATCCCTGAGGAGGGTGGCGTGAAGCGCAAGCTGATATCCGCGATCGGTGTCGCGGCAATGATGGTCTCCATCGCGGCGTGTGGGAGTGACGACGGCGACGGCGACGGGGGCGGCAAGCCTGGCGCGGACGGCTACGCGGGCCAGACCCTCACTGTCTGGGTGATGGACGGTTCCTCCCCCGACCAGTGGCAGAAGGACGTCGCCGCCGCCTTCGAGAAGAAGACGAAGGCGAAGGTCAAGTTCGAGGTCCAGCAGTGGAACGGCATTCAGCAGAAGCTGACGACCGCCCTGTCGGAGGAGAACCCGCCGGACGTCTTCGAGATCGGCAACACCCAGACCCCGGCCTACGCCAAGACCGGCGGCCTGGCCGACCTGGCCGACCTGAAGACCGAGATCGGCGGCGACTGGGTCGAGTCCCTGAACGAGTCCTCCGTCTTCGACGGCAAGCAGTACGCGGCGCCGTGGTACTTCGCCAACCGTGTCGTCCTCTACAACAAGGGCATCTGGGCCGACGCGGGGATCAAGGACACCCCCAAGACGCGGGACGAGTTCTACGAGGACCTGAAGACGATCGGCGAGAAGACCGACGCCGAGCCGATCTACCTGCCCGGCCAGAACTGGTACCACTTCGTCGGCCTCACCATCGGTGAGGGTGCCGAGCTGGTGAAGAAGGACGGCGACAAGTACGTCTCCAACCTGGACGACCCGAAGGTCGCCGCCGCCATGGAGACGTACCAGAAGTTCCAGAAGCTCTCCAAGGCCCCGAAGGACAAGGACGAGGCCACCCCGCAGCAGGGTGAGGTCTTCGGCAAGGGCAAGGTCGGCGCTTTCATCGGCATGGGCTGGGAAGCCGGTATCGCGATCGAGGCCAACCCGAAGATCGAGAAGGAGATCGGCTACTTCACCATCCCGGGTGCCACGGCCGACAAGCCCGAGGGTGTCTTCCTCGGCGGCTCCAACCTCGCCGTCGCCGCGGGCAGCAAGAAGCAGGACCTCGCCAAGGAGTTCCTGCGGATCGCCCTCTCGGACGAGTTCGAGGGCCAGCTCGCCAAGGAGAACGGCGTCATCCCGAACAAGGAAGCTCTCCAGAGCAACCTCGCGGGCAACGCCGTCGCCGAGGCCGCCGCGCCGGCCGCCGCGGGCGGTGGCACCACGCCGCTGATCGCCGAGTGGGCCGCCGTCGAGAACGCGCCCAACCCGATCAAGACCTACATGACCGCCGTTCTGAACGGCAAGTCCCCGGCCGAGGCCGCCGCCCAGGTCGAGGAAGAGTTCAACAAGCGTCTGTCGCAGCAGCAGTAGGCGCACCCGGGCGGGAGCCGTCGAGACGGCTCCCGCCCCCGCGTATCGGTAGGTCGAGGAGGAAGAGAACGCGAGCATGACCGTGCAGACAGAACGGCCGCCCTCAGGCCCGGCGGACGTCCGCAAGGACCCCTCGGGATCCGGCGGCTCCACCCCGAGAGCCGCGTCCCGCATCGGCGCGCTCGCCCCGTACCTTCTGCTGCTGCCCGCCCTCTCGGCGACCGTGCTGCTGCTCGGCTGGCCGCTGCTGAAGGACGCGCTGCTGTCGTTCCAGAACCTCAACATGGCGCAGCTGATCCAGCACGTCACCGAGTGGAACGGCGTCGACAACTACACCGAGGTCCTCGGCAGCGAGGACTTCTGGCGTGTCACCGTGCGCTCGGTCCTGTTCACGGCGGCCAATGTCGTCCTGACCATGATCTTCGGCTCGCTCGTCGGCCTGCTGCTCGCCCGGCTCGGCCGGCGCATGCGGTTCACGCTGATGATCGGCCTGGTGCTGGCCTGGGCCATGCCCGTGGTCGCCGCCACCACCGTCTACCAGTGGCTCTTCGCCCAGCGCTTCGGCGTGGTCAACTGGGTGCTGGACAAGCTCGGCTGGCACTCCATGGCCGACTACAGCTGGACCAGCGACCAGATGTCCACGTTCTTCGTGGTCACCATGCTGATCGTCTGGATGTCGGTCCCGTTCGTCGCGATCAACCTCTACGCGGCCACCACGACCATCCCGGCCGAGCTGTACGAGGCCGCCTCCCTGGACGGCGCCGGTGCCTGGAAGAGCTTCGCCACGGTGACCTTCCCGTTCCTGCGGCCCTTCCTCTACGCGACCACGTTCCTCGAAGTCATCTGGATCTTCAAGGCGTTCGTGCAGGTCTACACGTTCAACCAGGGCGGCCCCGACCGCCTCACCGAGATCCTGCCGGTCTACGCCTACATCGAGGGCGTCGGCAACCAGCACTACGGCATGGGCGCGGCCATCGCCCTGCTGACCATCCTGATCCTGCTCGGCCTCACCGCCTACTACCTGCGGATCGTGCTCAAGCAAGAGAAGGAAGAGGAGGCCGGGCTGTGAAGCGCTCGCTCTTCGGCCGTATCTGGCCCAACGCCACGGCCATCGTCCTGTTCATCGGCTTCGTCTTCCCCGTGTACTGGATGTTCGCCACGGCGTTCAAGCCGACCGGCGACATCATCTCCGAGGACCCGGTCTGGTTCCCGACCGACATCACCTTCGAGCACTTCAAGACCGCGACCGGCGTCGACAACTTCTGGACCCTGGTCACCAACTCGCTGACCGTGACGATCCTCGCGGTCGTCTTCTCCCTGGTCATCGCCCTCGCCGGGGCCTTCGCGCTGGCCCGGATGCGGTTCAAGGGGCGGCGCGGCTTCATCATCGGCTTCATGCTGGCGCAGATGGCGCCCTGGGAAGTCATGATCATCGCGATCTACATGATCGTCCGGGACGCCGAGATGCTCAACAGCCTCGTCCCGCTGACGGCCTTCTACACGATGATGATCCTGCCCTTCACCATCCTCACCCTGCGCGGTTTCGTCGCCGCGGTGCCGGCCGAACTGGAGGAGGCGGCCATGGTCGACGGCTGCACCCGCGGCCAGGCCTTCCGCCGCGTCATCCTGCCGCTGCTGGCGCCCGGACTGATGGCCACCTCGCTGTTCGGCTTCATCACCGCCTGGAACGAGTTCGCCCTCGTCCTCGTGGTGAACAAGGAGGCCCACGCGCAGACCCTCCCGCTGTGGCTGACCAGCTTCCGCACCGTCTTCGGCGACGACTGGGGGGCGACCATGGCGGCCTCCTCCCTCTTCGCCGTCCCGATCCTCATCCTCTTCGTCTTCCTCCAGCGCCGCGCCGTCAGCGGACTGACCGACGGCGCCGTGAAGGGATAACGCAACCCGATGACGACATTCGCCAGCGACACCCTTACGCGGGACGCGCTGACCGTCCTCCAGCCGGGCTTCCCCGGCACCACCGCCCCCGACTGGCTGCTGCGTCGCCTCGGCGAGGGCCTTGCCTCCGTCGGCCTGTTCGGCCGCAACATCGCCACGCCGGAACAGGTCGCCGCGCTCACCGCCCAGTTGCGGGCCGAGCGCGAGGACGTCCTCGTCGCCATCGACGAGGAGGGCGGCGACGTCACCCGCCTGGAAGTGCGCACCGGCTCCTCCTTCCCGGGCAACCACGCCCTCGGTGCCGTCGACGACGTCGACCTCACCCGCGCGGTCGCCCATGAGCTGGGCCGCCGACTCGCCGCCTGCGGGGTCAACTTCGACTGGGCCCCGTCCGCGGACGTCAATTCCAACGCCGCCAACCCGGTCATCGGGGTCCGCTCCTTCGGCGCCGACACCGACCTGGTCGCCCGGCACACGGCCGCCTATGTCACCGGTCTCCAGGCGGCGGGCGTGGCCGCCTGCACCAAGCACTTCCCGGGCCACGGCGACACCGCGATCGACTCGCACGAGGCGATGCCGCGGATCGACCTGGACCTCGACGTCCTCTCGGAGCGCGAACTGATCCCGTTCCGTGCGGCCATCGCGGCCGGCTCGCGGGCGATCATGACCGCCCACATCCTGGTCCCGGCCCTGGACGCCGGCCTCCCGGCCACCCTCTCCCGCCCGATCCTCTCCGACCTGCTGCGCGGCGAACTCGGCTACGACGGCCTGATCGTCACCGACGGCATGGAGATGCAGGCCATCGCCTCCGCCTACGGCATCGAGCGCGGCAGCGTCCTCGCCCTCGCGGCCGGCGCGGACGCGATCTGCGTGGGCGGCGGCCTCAACGACGAGAACACCGTACGGCGCCTGTGCGACGCCCTGGTCACTGCCGTACGCACCGGTGAACTCCCCGAGGAACGCCTGGCGGAGGCCGCGGAACGGGTCCGCGCCCTGGCCCGCTGGACGGCGAGCGCGGCCTCCGCGCGGAACACGGAACCGTCGGACGTCGGCATGGTCGCGGCCCGCCGAGCCCTGCGCGTGACGCCGACCGAGGCCCACACACCGCTGACCGAGCCCCCCTACGTCATCGCCCTGAGCCCGGTGGCCAACATCGCGGTCGGCGACGAGACCCCCTGGGGCGTCGGCGCCGAACTGGCCGAACTGCTCCCCGGCACCGAGACGGCCGACGGCACGGACGAGTCCGCGGCCGAGACGACCCTTCAGGCGGCGGGCGACCGCCGCATCGTGGCGGTGGTCCGCGACGAGCACCGCCACGAGTGGATGTCCAAAACCCTGGACACCCTGCTGCGAGCCCGCCCCGACACCATCGTGGTGGAGATGGGCGTTCCCCAGTCCACCCCACGAGGTGCTCTGTACATAGCGACCCACGGCGCGGCCCGAGTCTGCGGACGAGCGGCGGCGGAGGTCATAGCGGGCCAGTAGCGGCTACGACGAGAAAGGCGCCGGTTCCCAGGAAAGGGAACCGGCGCCTTTTCACGTGCCTCAAATCCCCTGCCACTCCGGCTTATTGACATAGGTGTGCCGGAAATAGTCCGCCAGCTTCAGCTTGGAAGCCGCACCCTCATCGACAACAACGGTCGCATGCGGATGCAACTGCAACGCCGATGCAGGACACACCGCAGCAACAGGCCCCTCAACGGTCGCCGCAACGGCATCAGCCTTGCCCAACCCCGTGGCGAGCAGCACCAGATGCCGAGCCTCCAGGATCGTGCCGATCCCCTGAGTGATCACATGGTGCGGCACCTGCGAGATGTCCCCGTCGAAGAAGCGCGCGTTGTCCACCCGCGTCTGCTCCGTGAGCGTCTTGATCCGGGTCCGCGAGGCCAGCGAGGAACACGGCTCGTTGAACCCGATGTGCCCGTCGGTCCCGATCCCCAGCAACTGAAGGTCCACGCCCCCGGCCCCGGCCAGCGCCGCGTCGTACGCCTCGCACGCCGCCTGGACGTCCTCGGCCGTACCGTCCGGGCCCATGAACGCGTCCATCCCGATCCCGAGCGGCTCCAGCACCTCACGCCGCAGCACCGAGCGGTACGACTCCGGATGCTCGGCCGGCAGCCCCACGTACTCGTCGAGCTGGGCGATCCGCGCCCGCGAGGTGTCCACGGCACCGGAGCGCACCTTGGCCGTCAGCGCCTGGTAGATGGGCAGCGGCGTCGAGCCGGTGGCCACCCCGAGCAGGGCCTCAGGCTTGCGCCGCAGGAGCTGCGCCATGGCCTCGGCGATGAGCTCGCCACCCGACTTGGCGTCCGGAACGATGACAACTTCCACGCTGGGCCTGCCGATCTGAAGAGGGGACTCAACCGGTACCCGAGAGGGCTATGTGGTTTAGACCAATCTAACAGAGGAGGGCCCTCGCTCCCAGGCGAACGCGGGCCTCCGCAAGGGCAGGCTAGGCGGCTATTGCAGGCTCAGCAGGGAACCTCCCGTCGCGTCCATGTGCTGCCCGGTCACCCAGCGGGAGTCGGGTGAGGCCAGGAATGCCACCACATCGGCGACCTCGGCGGCCGTACCCACCCGCCGGAACACCGACACCGACTCGGCGTGCGCTCGCATCCCAGGGTCGGCCAGCACCGCGCTCGTGAGGTCGGTGTCGATGAATCCGGGCGCGACCGAGTTGGCGGTGATGCCGCGCGCGGCCAGCTCGACCGCCAGCGACCGGGTCAGCGCCGTCACCGCACCCTTGGCCATATGGGTGGCGGCGATACCCGGTATGCCCGCGTCCGTGGCCGCCGTGACATTGATGATCCGCCCGTCGTCGCGCAGTCGGCCGAGTCCCTGCCGGATGATGAAGAACGGCGCCCTGGCATTGAGCGCGTGGGCCCGGTCGTAGAGCTCCTCGTCCGTGTCGCCGATGGTCGCGAAGGTCGCCGCCCCCGCGTTGTTCACCAGGATGTCCACGCCGTCCGCATGCCGGTCGAAGGCCTCCCAGAGGGCCTGCGCGTCCCCCGGCACCCCCAGCTCCGCCCGGATGGCGAAGGCGCTGCCGCCCGCCGCCTCGATCCCGGCGACCGTCTCCTTTGCCGCTGCCTCGCTGCTGCCGTAGTGCACGGCAACCCGTGCGCCGTCGCGCGCCAGCCGCTCGGCCACCGCCCGCCCGATCCCCCTGCTCGCCCCCGTGACCAGCGCCGTCCTGCCCGTGAGCACGCCCATGTCGGACCCCCTGAATTCTCTATCGGTCGCTACAGAAAGACCGTAGCGCAGGGTGGACCCATTTCTCTAGTGCCCGCTATAAAATGCACTCCATGGTGAGCACCGAAGGCCCCCGTTCCACCCCGGCCCGCCGCGGCCGCCCGCGCTCCTTCGACCGGGAGACCGCGCTGGAGAAGGCGATCATGGCCTTCTGGGAGCACGGCTACGAGGCGACCTCCGTCTCCGACCTCACCCGGACCATGGGCATCGGCGCCCCGAGCCTGTACGCGGCCTTCGGTGACAAGCGGGCCCTGTTCGACGAGGTCCTGGTGGAGTACGGCAAGCGCTATGCGGCCTTCGGCGAGCGCGCCCTGGCGGAGGAGCCCACCGCCCACTCCGCCGTACGACGCATCCTGCGCGAGGCCGCCGTGCGCTACACCACCCCAGGCCGGCCGCAGGGCTGCCTCTTCGTCCACGCGGCCGCCGATTGCACCGGCTCGGAGGTGGGGGAGTCCCTGCGGGACAGGCGCAACGCCACCATCGCCGCCGTCGAGAGCCGGGTGCGGGCGGACATCGCCGCAGGTGAACTCCCCGCCGACACCGACGCAGGCGCGCTCGCCCGGCACACCGGCGCAATCATTCAAGGGATGTCCCTACAGGCGCGCGACGGCGCGAGCCGTGCGGAGTTGGAGGCGCTCGCGGAAATTGCCCTGTCCATCTGGCCCCGCACATCAACCCACAAGGGTTAGGCTGCAACGAACATCCTTCAACGCATGGACACGCCGAGTGGTCTAGTCCACAATGGTGTTCAAGAGTCCATGTGATACGCGGACGCGAAACTTCCGTCTTCCCCGCACAGGAGGACGGACCGAGGAACCGAGGCTCTCTGCCCTGACTGCCCCGTTTCCTCATCCTTCGGCCGACCGGGACCGCACACCCCACGGCCGATGTTGCTCCGGGCTGCGGTGCCGGGAGGGTTGAGGGTCCCTCCCAGGCGCCGCGGCCCGCGGGTGTTTTAGGACGTCCACATACCCCCAGGTACGCTCGCACCTGTGCCCTCCATGAACGAACTGGTCCACCAGCACACAGCCCTCGACGAGTCCGACCTCGAGTGGCTCCATCTGCTGGTCTCGGAGTGGCAGCTGCTCTCCGACCTCTCCTTCGCCGACCTCGTCCTGTGGGTCCCCACCCGCGACGGCACCCGGTATGTGTCGGTGGCCCAGATGCGGCCCAACACCGGCCCCACCTCCTACCAGGACGACATGGTCGGCCATCTCGTCCCGCGCGGCCGCCGCCCCATGCTGGACGCCGCCCTCGACGAGGGCCGCATCGTCCGCGAGGGCGACCCCGAGTGGCGCGAGGAGGTCCCGGTCCGGGTCGAGTCGATCCCGGTACGACGGGACGGACGCGTCCTCGGTGTCATCGCGCGCAACACCAACCTGCTGACCGTGCGCACCCCGAGCCGTCTTGAACTGACGTATCTGCAAAGCGCCTCGGACCTCGCGCAGATGATCGCGGCCGGGTCCTTCCCGTTCGCGAACCAGCAGGTCGACATGGACGCCTCGCCCCGGGTCGGGGACGGACTGATCCGGCTCGACGCGGACGGCATCGTCCAGTACGCCTCCCCGAACGCCCTCTCCGCCTACCACCGCCTCGGCCTCGCCGCCGACCTGGTCGGCCACCACCTGGGCAACGCCACCGCCGAACTCGCCCCGACCCATGGCCCGGTGGACGAGGCGCTCGCCAAGGTGGCCAGCGGCTGGGCGCCCCGTGAGTTCGAGATCGAGTCCGAGGACGGGGTGATCCAGTTCCGGGCGATCCCGCTCAAGCCCAAGGGCACCCGCATCGGTTCGCTCGTCCTGCTCCGCGACGTCACCGAACTGCGCCGCCGCGAACGCGAGTTGATCACCAAGGACGCCACCATCCGGGAGATCCACCACCGGGTGAAGAACAACCTCCAGACGGTCGCCGCGCTGCTGCGCCTCCAGGCCCGGCGCATCGAGTCCGACCGCGGCCGGGAGGCCCTCGAAGAGGCGGTGCGCCGGGTCGGCTCGATCGCGATCGTGCACGAGACGCTGTCCCAGAACCTGGACGAGCGGGTGGAGTTCGACGAGATCGCCGACCGGGTGCTGGCGATGGTCGCCGAGATCTCGCCCGGCAAGGTCACCGGCCGGCGCACCGGCCGCTTCGGCATCCTGGACGCGGAGGTCGCCACCCCGCTGTCGATGGTGCTGACCGAGGTTCTCCAGAACGCCCTGGAACACGGCTTCCGTCAGGGCGAGACCGGAACCGTCGAGGTCTCCGCGGTCCGCGGCGGCACCACCAAGGAGGCCCGTCTCCTGGTCACCGTCCAGGACGACGGCGTAGGACTGCCGGAAGGATTCGATCCGCACACCGCGGGCAACCTCGGCCTCCAGATCGTACGGACCCTGGTGGAGGGGGAGTTGGGCGGTACGTTCGACATGGTGCCCGCGCCCGAGCGCGGTACGCAGGTCATCCTGGACATCCCGGTGCGGGCGCACAAATAGCGGTCCCGTGCACAGCAGAAAGCCTCGGACCGGTGATCGGTCCGAGGCTCGTGCTCGTGCGTGCTATGCGCTCGGGGGTACTGCGCGCTGCGGCTCGGGGGCGGGAGATGCGTACTCGCTGTACGCGCCGCCAAGCTCAGGCTGTCAGCAGGGGTGGGTACGTCAGGCGGAGGCCTGACGGGCCCGGTTGCGGGCGGCACGGCGCTTCATCGCGCGACGCTCGTCCTCGCTGAGACCACCCCAGACGCCGGAGTCCTGACCGGACTCGAGCGCCCACTGAAGACACTGCTCGATAACCGGGCAGCGACGGCAGACGGCCTTGGCTTCCTCGATCTGCAGCAGCGCAGGACCGGTGTTGCCGATGGGGAAGAAGAGCTCGGGGTCTTCCTCGCGGCAAACGGCGTTGTGACGCCAGTCCATGGCTGCTACCTCTCCTTGGTATTACGTGCAAGTTGCTTGTGAATGTGAACGCTTTCACGAATCCCTCAACAAGTGAAGGGCCGACCGTCAGGTTTCCCTGGCGTGGTCCTGGGTTTTGAAGAGGGGTTCCGGTGGCCTGTGGACGCTGGTGTTGCGGGCTGTCCCGACCGCCACGTAGAGACTCGCAAACCTCAGCGGCGGATACAACCCCTTCCGGAAAGTTTTTTTTGATTCCTCGGTGTCGACTAGGTCACAGCCGTACTTCCATGGGGTGGACCCTGGCCTAAACGTTCGAGTGAAAGGACTTTGGCCCCTTCTGCTCACACAATCACACGCAGTGCACGGCGTACGCCTGTGAACGTCACGCTGGTTCGCAGTCCCAGGTGGTCGCCGTCCATCTGGAGGGGCAACGGGACCTTCGAATGCAAGGTGAACTGGTCCAGGTCGTGCAATGAGGCGGCATGCTTGCCCTGCGGTCCCCGCTCGGGGGACGAAGTGAGCAACTGGGTCGCATACCGGGCAACCGCGACCGTGGACATCCGGCTGAGACCCAGTACGTCGAGCCCCGTATCGAACGAAGCCTTAGGCGCCGCGTACACCGGGCGATTGCCCAGATAGGTCCACGGAGCGGTGTTGCAGACTATGGAGAGCACCAAATCGGTCACCGGTTCGGCGCCCGGCCGCTCCAGGGTGATCGTGCCGTGCCGCCGGTGCGGCTCCTGGAGGAACTGACGCAGGGCCTGGCGCATATAGAGGGCGTGGGTGGACTTCCGGCCCCGCTCGCGCTGCTGCTCGACCCGGCCGACCACACCCGCGTCGAAGCCGAGCCCCGCGCAGAACGTGAACCACCGTTCGGGCACCCCTTCGTCCTCGGTGCCCGGCGTCCCCGCGGCGATGCCCATGCCGACCGTCCGCTCCCTGCTCTCGCTCAGCGCGTCCAGCAGGACGCCGGTCGCCTCCACCGGCTCATTGGGCAGACCCAGGGCGCGGGCGAAGACATTGGTGGACCCACCGGGGACCACCGCGAGCCGCGGCAGGCGCTCGGGGTCAGGGCCGGCGTGCAGGAGGCCGTTGACCACCTCGTTGACCGTGCCGTCGCCGCCGAGGGCCACCACCAGATCGATGTTCTGGCTCTCCGCCGCCTGCCGGCCGAGGTCGCGCGCATGGCCGCGGTACTCGGTGGTGACCGCCTCCAGCTTCATCTCACTGGCGAGTGCGTGGATCAGGACATCGCGCGTACGTGCGCTTGTGGTGGTTGCCGCCGGATTGACCACGAGAAGTGCACGCATGGATGGCAGGGTACCTACTGGGGGGTACCGATCCCACACCGAACAGAGATCCAATATGAGAATCGGTGCGTGAACCTTGCCACGGGCGCCTGTCGCACGCCCCGGGCACCCACGGGGGCGGACCAGGCGACGGCTACCCTTCAGGGGTGAGTGCTGAAGCGAACCCCGCCCCGGAAGCCGGACCCCGCCCGCGGCGGCTGACGTACGCGGCGGCGCTCGCCGCGCTGGAGGGGCTCGCCCTGGTGGTCGGCGGGGTCTGGATCCTCGTCCTGGGGCTCACCGGCGACCCGGACGACCGTCAGCAGGCCGTCACCGGCGGAGTGACGCTGGTGGTGCTGGCGCTGCTGCCCCTGCTGGCCGCCCGCGGGCTGCTCGCCCGGCGCAGCTGGTCGCGCGGTCCGGCCGTCATCACCCAGATCATGGCGCTGCCCGTCGCCTACAACCTGCTCCAGGCCGACAGCATGGCCATCCCGGCCGGGATCGCCCTCGCGGTGGTCGCCGTCGCCGCGCTGGTGCTGCTGCTGAACGGGGAGACCACCAGGGCCCTCGGGATCCGGGGGCCCGGCAACGCGTCGCAGTAGGTCCTGGCGGACCTACTCCTCGACCAGCAGCTTCTCCCGCAGCTGGGCCAGGGTGCGCGCCAGCAGGCGCGACACATGCATCTGCGAGATGCCGACCTCCTGGGCGATCTGCGACTGGGTCATGTTGCCGAAGAACCGCAACAGCAGGATGCGCTTCTCGCGCGGCGGCAGATCCTCCAGCAGCGGCTTGAGGGACTCGCGGTACTCGACGCCCTCCAGCGCCTCGTCCTCGGCGCCCAGGGTGTCCGCCACGGCCGGCGACTCGTCGTCGGTGTCGGGGACGTCCAGGGAGAGCGTGGAGTAGGCGTTGGCGGACTCCAGGCCCTCCAGCACCTCCTCCTCCGAGATGGCCAGCTTCTCGGCGAGCTCATGGACCGTGGGGGAGCGGCCGTGCTGCTGGGACAGCTCCGCCGTGGCCGTGGTCAGTGCGAGGCGCAGCTCCTGGAGCCGGCGCGGGACGCGCACCGCCCAGCCCTTGTCGCGGAAGTGCCGCTTGATCTCACCGACGACCGTCGGGGTCGCGTACGTGGAGAACTCCACCCCGCGATCCGGGTCGAAGCGGTCGACCGACTTGATCAGGCCGATGGTGGCGACCTGGGTGAGGTCGTCCAGCGGCTCGCCGCGGTTGCGGAAGCGGCGGGCGAGGTGCTCGACGAGCGGCAGATGCATCCGGACCAGCTGGTTGCGCAGCTCCGCGTACTCCGGGCTGCCGTCCTTCAGCTCGCGCAGCTCGACGAACATGGCGCGCGCCCCGCTGCGGTCCTGCGGCTCCCGGTCCGGTGCCTCGTGCTGCGTGGCCGGCACGGCCTGATCGTCGTCTCGCTGGTGCTCGCTCATCGTCCCGCCCGTCGCCCTCTGTCGAGCTCTAGTCTCAGCCCGGCCGGGGGTGCCCCCGATTTGCCTCTGGTGAGGCGAGTCCTGCACGGCGCTGTCCGGCACACCCGCCCGCGCGGTGGCCGCGTTGTCCTCGGGGTGCGGCCTGGCCTGCTCGGGAATGCCGTCAACGCCGTCCGCCAAGTGTCGGGAACCGCCCGGAGCGACTGCGTCGCCAGCGTTCTCGGCCGGCAGCTCCCGTGTGCCGCGCTCTTCGTCCCGCACCGGCCCGTCCCCGTCCCTCACGCCGGCCCGGGTCCCGCGCCGCGCTGTTTGTAGAGGCTGATCGAAACGGTTTTGTCGTCGTCCACGGCGGAGGAGACCTTGCCCGCGAGAGCGGACAGCACGGTCCAGGCGAAGGTGTCTCGTGACGGTGCGTGACCGTCGGTGGTCGGCGCCGAGACGGTGACCTCCAGCGAGTCGTCGACGAGCCGGAAGACACAACTGAGCACCGAGCCGGGCACGGCCTGCTGAAGCAGGATCGCGCAGGCCTCGTCCACTGCGATGCGCAGGTCCTCGATCTCGTCGAGGGTGAAGTCCAAACGGGCCGCGAGGCCGGCAGTCGCCGTACGCAGCACCGACAGGTAGGCACCCGCAGCCGGCAGCCGGACTTCCACGAAGTCCTGGGTCGCGGGCTCGCCTGCGATCTGGGACACCCTCACCTCCAAGGTGGTACAAGCTTTTCGGGGCCGAGGGTCGCCCCCCGGGGTAACGCGATGTGTGGTTCAGCGGTGACGCTATCGCGCTCCGAACTTTTCTGTCCCCGGGACCCCAACCCCCTGCTGTCACTCATAGTAAACCTACGGATACGCTCCGTGGCTAGGGGTTCGGCGGCCCCAAATGGGAAGAGCGCGCGCCGGGTTGACGTACCCAGGCGTCAGACGGTCGAACCGTCCGGATCCGGAGTCGTACCGGTCACACCAGAACGTGGTCCACGAAGCACCACCGCCAGCTCTCGCCGGGTTCGAAGGTCCGCATCACCGGATGACCGGAATCCTTGTGGTGCCCGGCGGCATGCCGTCCGGGCGAGGAGTCGCAGCAGCCGATGTGACCACAGGTGAGGCACAGCCGCAGTTGTACCGGATGGGTGCCGTCCGCCAGGCACTCCGGACAGGTCTCGCTGAGCGGACCGGGTTCCGGGTGCGGCAGCGCATCGGCGTGCGTGCACTGTTTCATGATTGCCAGGTTACGACGGGCGCGCGGAAGGCCGCGCGGAAAAACCAGGGTGGGCGAACGGGATGAGTGAGAGCGGGCGAGGTCCATGGACGTGATGCCCCTGCTGTTGTTGGTGGCGGGCAGCGCCGTGGTGGCCGCGGCCGCCCGGCGGACCCCGGTCCCGGCGCCGCTGCTGCTGGTCACTGTGGGCCTGGTGGTGTCGTATCTGCCGGGGGTGCCCGAGTACACCCTCGACCCGCACATCGTGCTGCCGCTCATCCTGCCGCCGCTGCTGCACACGGCCGCCACCGACAGTTCCTATCTCGATCTGCGGGCGCAACTGCGGCCCGTGGCGCTGCTGTCGGTCGGGTACGTGCTTTTCGCGACGTTCGTGGTGGGCTGGGCCGCCTACATGATCGTGCCGGAACTGCCGCTGACCGCGGCCCTGGTGCTGGGCGCGGTGGTGGCGCCGCCCGACGCGGTCGCGGCCACGGCGGTCGCCCGCCGGGTGGGGCTGCCCTCGCGGATCACCACGATTCTCCAGGGCGAGTCCCTGGTGAACGACGCGACCGCGATCACTGCCTACCGGGTGGCGCTCGCTGCCGCGGTCGGCGAGGGCGCCACCTGGGCCGGCGGGATCGGCGAGTTCCTGGTCGCGGCGATCGGCGGCATCGGCATCGGTCTCGTCCTGATGGTGCCGATCCACTGGCTGCGCACCCATGTGAAGGAGGCGCTGCTCCAGAACACCCTGTCGCTGCTGATCCCGTTCGTCGCCTACGCGGTCGCCGAGCAGGTGCACGCCTCCGGAGTGCTCGCCGTGGTGGTCGTCGCGCTCTATCTGGGGCACCGCGCGTGGGAGGTCGATTTCGCGACCCGCCTCCAGGAGGAGGCCGTATGGAAGATGGTTGCCTTCGTCCTCGAATCGGCGGTGTTCGCGCTCATCGGACTCCAGCTGCCGGTGGTCCTCAAGGACCTCGGCGAGTACGAGGGCGGGCGCGCCGCCTGGTACGCGATCGCGATCTTCCTGGTGGTCGTGGTCTCCCGGTTCGTCTGGGTCTACCCGGCGACGTTCCTGCCGCGCATGCTGTCGGCGCGGATCCGGAAGCGGGAGGAGAACCCCACCTGGAAGGCGCCGTTCATCATCGCCTGGGCGGGCATGCGCGGCGTGGTCTCCCTGGCCATCGCCTTCTCCATCCCGCTCACCGTGCACGGCGGCGAGGACTTCCCCGAGCGCAATCTGATCCTGTTCCTGACCTTCACCACGGTCATCGGAACCCTGGTCGTCCAGGGCGTCACACTGCCCCCGCTGATCCGGATGCTGAAACTGCCCGGCCGCGACGTCCAGGCCGAGACCCTCGCCGAGGCCAACGCCCAGGCGCAGGCGTCCCGGGCCGCCGAACGGCGCCTGGACGAACTCCTCTCCGACGAGCGCAACGCCCTGCCGGACCCGCTCGCCGACCGGCTGCGCACCGTCCTCGAACGCCGCCGCAACGCCGTCTGGGAACGCCTCGGCCAGGTCAACCCGGTCACCGGCGAAACGGTCGACGACACCTACCGGCGACTCTCCCGGGAGATGATCAGCGCCGAACGCGAGGTCTTCGTCAAGCTCCGGGACCTGCGCTACATCGACGACGAAATGCTCCGCACCCTGCTCCGCCGGCTGGACCTGGAGGAGGCGGCGGCGTTCCGGGAGGCGGAGTGACGGGGCCGCGCGTCTACGGGAACGGGCGGCCGGTGACGACCGCCACGATCGTCGTCCCGCGCGGGAACGCGCCCTCCTCGACGAGGGTGAGCAGGCCGTACAGCAGCTTGGCGACATACAGACGCTCGAGCGGTACGGCGTGGCGGTGCTCGAAGTCGGTGGCGAAGGCTTCCAGTTCGGGGGTGGTGCGGGCGTAGCCGCCGAAGTGGAAGCGGTCGTCGAGGGTCCAGGTGCCGCGGGGGCCGCCGAACGCGGTGTGCTGGAGGGCCCGTATTTCGTCCGTCAGGAAGCCGCCCATCAGGACGGGGACGCCGAGCGCCCGCTGGTCGGGGGCGAGGCCCGCGGCCAGGCCGGCGAGGGTGCCGCCGGTGCCGCAGGCGAGGGCGACGAGGTCGGCGCGGCCCCGGAGCTCCTGGCCGAGGGCCTGGCAGCCGAGCACGGCGAGGGCGTTGCTGCCGCCCTCCGGGACGACATACGCCTCCTCGGCGCCCGCCGCGCGCAGGATCGCCGCCAGGGCGTCCGCCTCCGTCTTTCGTCGGTACGTCGATCTGTCGACGAAGTGCAGGCGCATGCCGTCGGCCGTGCAGCGGGCGAGGGAGGGGTTGAGGGGGCGGTCCGCCAGTTCCTGGCCCCGGACCACGCCGACCGTGGGGAGGCCGAGGAGGCGGCCCGCGGCGGCCGTGGCGCGCAGATGGTTGGAGTACGCGCCGCCGAAGGTGAGGACGGTCCGGCCGGCCGCCGCGGTGAGGTTCGGCGCGAGTTTGCGCCACTTGTTGCCGATCAGCTCCGGGTGGATCAGGTCGTCGCGCTTGAGCAGCAGACGGACGCCGAAGCGGGCGAACCGGTCGTCGACGACCTCGTCGAGCGGCGAGGGAAGCCGGGGATGAAGGACGTCGAGGCTGGTCACCGTGCCATTGTCGCCCGGCGTGGCAGCGGGGGACGGAACGGGCCACGTGCCCAACCGGCAGTGATCCATTCCCGCTCTTTCGTGTAATAGCACGAACACGTTCCGTGAGGAAGGCTTGGTCCTGCGAATCGATGCACCGGTGCACTTCGGCGTCGGTGCATGACCGGGAGGGCAATTCCTTATGTCGGTAGGCGAAGAGATCCGCACTGACGAGAGCAAGCCGCAGCAGAGTCTCGGCACTGCCGCAGCGCGGAACCTGGCCACCACGACCAAGTCCGCACCCCAGATGCAGGAGATCAGCTCACGCTGGCTGCTGCGCATGCTGCCGTGGGTGAATGTGCAGGGCGGCACTTACCGAGTCAACCGCCGCCTCAGTTACGCCGTGGGGGACGGCCGTATCACCTTTGTGAAGACCGGTGACCGGGTCGAGGTCATCCCCGCCGAACTGGGCGAACTGCCCGCGCTGCGCTCTTATGAGGATCAGGACGTGCTCGCCGAGCTCGCCCAGCGCTGTCAGCAGCGCGAACTCGCCGCGGGCGAGGTGCTCGCCTCCTTCGGCAGCCCCGCCGACGAGGTCTATCTGCTGGCGCACGGCCGCGTGGAGAAGGTCGGCACCGGCCCCTACGGCGACGACGAGTCCCTCGGAGTGCTGGCGGACGGCGCCTACCTCGGCGACCACGCCCTGCTCGCCGAGGACGCCATCTGGGAGCACACGGTCCGCACGGTCACCGGCTGCACCGTCCTCGTCCTGCCCCGCCAGGACGTCGAGCAGGTCGCGGAACGCGCCGACTCGCTCCGCGAGCATCTCCAGGCGCAGCGCGCGATCCCCGCGCAGCGCGCCAACAAGTACGGCGAGAAGGAGATCGAACTCGCCTCCGGCCACAGCGGAGAGCCGGACATCCCGCACACCTTCGTCGACTACGAGGCCCGCCCCCGCGAGTACGAACTGAGCATCGCCCAGACCGTGCTGCGCATCCACTCCCGCGTGGCCGACCTCTACAACCAGCCGATGAACCAGACAGAGCAGCAACTCCGGCTGACCGTCGAGGCGCTCAAGGAGCGCCAGGAGCACGAGCTCATCAACAACCGCGAGTTCGGCCTGCTCAACAACTGCGAGTACGACCAGCGGATTCAGCCGCACGACGGTGTGCCCAGCCCCGACGACCTGGACGAGCTGCTGAGCAGGCGTCGCGGCACCAAGCTGTTCCTCGCCCACCCGCGCGCGATCGCCGCATTCGGCCGCGAGCTCAACAAGCGCGGGCTCGTCCCCGAGTCCATCGAGATGGCAGGCAACCGCATCCCCACCTGGCGCGGTGTGCCGATCTTCCCCTGCAACAAGATCCCGGTCACCGAGGCCCGTACGACCTCGATCATCGCCATGCGTACCGGCGAGGCCGAGCAGGGTGTCATCGGACTCCAGCAGTCCGGCATCCCGGACGAGATCGAGCCGAGCCTGTCGGTGCGGTTCATGGGCATCAACGAACAGGCGATCATCAAGTACCTCGTGACCGCGTACTACTCGGCCGCGGTCCTCGTGCCCGACGCGCTCGGCGTGCTGGAGAACGTCGAGATCGGGCGCTGGCAGTGACCCAGCCCCCGGCAACCGGTGTCCCCGCCCTCCGGGGCGGGTACATCCTCGGGGTACGGCGACCGAGCGAGACGCGTGAAAGGCGGAGGCCCATCGGGACCCAGACACACGCCGGGCCGGGTCCGCTCGACGGGCAGGAGGCCATGGCGATCCTGGAGCGCGCGCGGGGGTCCGTCGACCCCGAACTGCGGTCTGCCATCGAATCGTTGCCGGGTGCCATGCGCCGGACCGCGCTCTACCACTTCGGCTGGCAGCACGCGGACGGCAGCCCCGCGACGGGCAACGCGGGCAAGGCGATCCGCCCCGCGCTCGTCCTCACCGCGGCCGAGGCGCTCGGCGGACCCCCGGCCCGCAAGGCCGCCGTACGGGCCGCGGCGGCGGTGGAGCTGGTGCACAACTTCACGCTGCTGCACGACGACGTGATGGACCGGGACACCACCAGACGGCACCGGCCCACCGCGTGGACCGTGTTCGGCGACGCCGACGCGATTCTCGCCGGGGACGCCCTCCAGGCGCTCGCCCTGCGACTGCTCGCCGAGGACCCGCATCCGGCGTCCACCGCGGCCGCCGCCCGGCTCGCCGCTTGTGTCGTCGAACTGTGCGAGGGGCAGCACGCGGACACCGCCATGGAGAAGCGGGCCTGCGGCGAGGTCGGCCTCGACGAGGCGCTCGCCATGGCCGAGGCCAAGACGGGAGCGCTGCTGGGCTGCGCCTGCGCCCTCGGCGCGCTGTACGCGGGTGCCACGCGGGAGGACGTCGAGGCCATGGACGCGTTCGGCCGTGAGGCCGGGCTCGCCTTTCAGCTGATCGACGACGTGATCGGCATATGGGGCGACCCGCGGCGCACCGGCAAACCGGCCGGCGCGGACCTCGCCGCCCGCAAGAAGTCGCTGCCGGTCGTCGCCGCGCTCACCTCCGGCACCCCGGCTGCGGCGGAGCTGGCCGAGCTGTACGAAGTGCCGTACGGCAAGGGCGGGATGGCGGCGGAGGAGGAGACCGCGCGTACCGCGCTGGCGGTGGAGCAGGCGGGCGGGCGGGACTGGGCGCAGGTCCAGGCCGCCGACCGGATGGCCCGCGCCATGCAGGAGCTGGCCCGCGCGGTGCCCGAACCGGAGTCGGCGGGCGGCCTGCTGGCCCTGGCCGAGTTCGTCACCCGGCGCACCACGTAGACCCCGGACCGGTGGCCGCGCGGCTCCTGACCCCGCACGGCCACCGGCTCCGGCCGGACGGGTCCCGCACATCCCCACGGTGTGCGGGGCCCGTTGATACGCCGGATGCCTGTCAGTGCGGAATCCCGACAAACTTCGGCCGCCCTGCGCCACCCACCCCCCAACCCCCATACGATCAAGGCCGATTGAGACGAAGGGGCGGGACATGGGTGTGGTGATCCGGACGGCGACCGGGGCTGATCGGGAGCTGGTCGTGGGGCTGTTGGACGAGGCGTTCCAGGACGATCCGGTCAGCGGCTGGGTGTTCCCCGGCGCCGAGTACCGCCGGGCGACCCACCACCGCCTCATGGCGGCCTTCACCGACATAGTGCTCGACGCGGGGCGGATCGACCTGACCGAGGACGGCTCGGCCTGCGCGCTGTGGATGCCGACGCCCGCCGGGGAGCACGACGAGGACGACGACGGGCCAGCGCTGGTGCGGGAGGCCGTCGATCCGGCGAACGAGCGGGTCGAGTTGATCGGAAGGCTCACCGCGGAGATCCACCCCGCCGAGCGGGCCCATGAGTACCTGTGGATGATCGGCGTCCGGCCCGGCCGACAGGGCGAGGGGCTCGGCGGCGCGCTCATCGGCTCCGTACTCGACCGCTGTGACGACGACGGCGTCCCCGCGTACCTGGAGGCGAGCAGCGCCCGTAGCCGGAGGCTGTACGAGCGGCTCGGCTTCGAACTCCTCGGCAGCCCCCTCGAACTGCCCGACGGCCCGCCGATGTTCCCGATGTGGCGCGAGCCCCGGGCCACCGCAAGCTAGGACCGCCGCGTCAGGCCTGAGGCACCACCGTCTCCACGATCCGTTCGATCAGACCCTCCGGAACGCCCACCCCCGGCAGTACTCCGTCCAGCACCCCCGGCAGGGTCAGGTGCTCGAGGATCAGGCCGAGCATGGCGAGATAGAGCACCGTGACGGTCTCGTCGCCGCCGGGGAGACCGGCGTTCCGGTGGAAGTCCATGCCCTCGGTCAGGTCACCGCGCACGGACTTGGTGTAGGAGTCGCGCAGTTCGGGCCGGCGGGTGGCCTCCAGGCGCATCTCCAGCAGCGCCAGATAGCCGGTGCGGTCGCGGGTCGCGCGGCCCATCAGGTCGTGCATGAACGCCGTGACCAGCGCCCGGTCCCTGGGGCGCTCCAGCAGCTCGGCGATGACCGCGGGGTCGGGCGCCAGCCGGGTGTGCAGCCGCGCGTCGATCTGGCGGAGCAGGTCGTCGCGGCCGGTGAAGTAGTTGGAGGCGGTGCCCACCGGCACCCCCGCCTCGGAGTCCACCGCGCGGAACGTCAGCCCGCGCGCCCCTTCCCGCGCCAGCACCTCCACCCCGGCGTCCACGAGAGCGGCCCGGCGCTCCGGATTCCTGGCCAATGCGGAATCTCCTCTCCCACTTCAATTCGGTCCCCGAATGGGCTTGCAACCACTACAACCGAAGTACTACAACTAGAGTGGTTCACAACCCAGCCTACGGAAAGAGACCGGCTTGCGAAAGCTCACGTACTTCGTCGCCTGCTCCATCGACGGCTTCATCGGCGACCCGAACGGCGACGCCACCTCGATGTTCGCCTACCTGGACGAGGAGTTCCTCGGCTATCTCGGCTCCACCTGGCCGGAGACCGTCGCCGTCCAGGGCCGCGAACAGCTCGGCCTCAAGGACGCCGAGAACCTGCACTTCGACACGGTGATCCAGGGCCGCGCCAGCTACCAGCTCGCCCTCGACATGGGCGTCACCAGCCCGTACGGCCATCTGCGCGAGTACGTCGCCTCGCGCTCCCTCGGCCCCTCGAAGGACCCGAACGTCACCGTGATCGAGGACGACCTGGTCGGCCGGATCCGCGAGCTGAAGGCCGAGGAGAGCGACCTCGGCATCTGGCTCTGCGGAGGCTCCCAGGTCGCGGGCGAACTGCTCGACGAGATCGACGAGTTGGTGATCAAGACCTATCCGCAGGTGTACGGCGCGGGCATGCCGATGTTCGGCGCCGGGTTCGCCGTCACCGACTTCGCTCTGGAGGGGATCCGCACGTTCGGTAACGGAGTGCTTGTCCGCACCTACGCACGGAAGCGCTGACCGGCCTACCCTGAGGACATGGACAGCGAAGAACACGCCTGTCCCGTCTGCGGACAGTCCGTCGAAACGGTCGTCCGGCGCCACAAGACGCTGGGCGCATGGGTTCCGCGCTGGGTGGCCGGCCCGTGCCGGAACCCCCAGTGCGAGGCGTTCGTGGTGCCCGGCACCGAGGAGGAGCCGCAGGAGCACCACCACCATCACCGGCGCCGCCCCCACCATGAGCCCCAGCAGCAGCCCGAGCGCCGGGAGGAACCCGAGGAACCCGCCGCGAGCGGTCCCTGAAACCCGAGCGATTCCTGGGAGAACAGCGATTCCTGGAAAACGTCGTGCCGACCATGTCGAGAACGCGTCCCCGGCTCCGACGTCCCCTGTGAGAGCCGCCCGCAGGGGCGGTGCGAGACGAAGGAGCCAGTCATGAAGTATCTGGTCATGGTGCAGGGCAGCCAGGCGGACTACGAGGCCCAGAAGGGCAGGGCCTCGGAGAACTCGCCGGCCTGGACCGAGCAGGACATCCAGGCGATGTTCGCGTTCATGGGTGCGATCAACGACGACCTCGCCGAGAGCGGCGAACTGGTCGATGCCCAGGGCCTGGTCGAGCCCGCCCGCACCCGGCACGTCAGCCTCGGCGCGGACGGCAAGCCCGTCATCACCGATGGCCCGTACGGCGAGACCAAGGAGCTGCTGGCCGGCTACTGGGTCCTGGACTGCGCGAGCCTGGAGCGCGTCACCGAGATCGCCGCCCGCGTCCTCGAGTGCCCCCAGCCCGCCGGGGCGCCCGTCTACCCGGTGGTCATCCGGCCCATCGGCGAGGGCACCGGAGACGTCTGACCCCGTGAGCGCCACCGTCGAGGACCTGCTGCGCGACAACGCGCCGCAGGTCCTCGGTGCGCTCGTGCGCCGGTACGGCCATTTCGACGCCGCCGAGGACGCCGTACAGGAGGCGCTGCTCGCCGCGGCCGGGCAGTGGCCCTCGGCCGGGGTGCCGGACAACCCGCGCGGGTGGCTGATAAAGGTGGCCTCGCGGCGGCTGATGGACGCGCTGCGGGCGGAGGACGCCCGGCGGGCGCGGGAGGAGAAGGCGCTGGCCCTCGGGGAGCGCCTCGCCTCCGGTGCGGACCGCGCGCCCCGCGAGGACGACTCGCTCTCCCTGCTCTTCCTGTGCTGCCACCCCGATCTGACCCCGCCCGCGCAGATCGCGCTCACCCTGCGCGCGGTCGGCGGTCTGACCACGGCGGAGATCGCCCGCGCCTATCTGGTGCCCGAGGCGACCATGGCCCAGCGGATCAGCCGGGCCAAGCAGAAGGTGCGCGGGGTGGGCTTCGACCGCCCCGACAACTGGGCGGACCGGCTGCCCGCCGTACTGCACACCCTCTACCTGGTCTTCAACGAGGGCTATACGGCGACCTCCGGCGCGAGCCTCCAGCGGCGCGAACTGGCGGGCGAGGCGATCCGGCTGGCCCGGATGGTCCACAGGCTGCTCCCGGACACCGGCGAGGTGACCGGACTGCTCGCCCTGATGCTGCTCACCGACGCCCGCCGCGACGCCCGCACCGGACCGAAGGGCGATCTGGTGCCCCTCGACGAACAGGACCGCGACCGCTGGGACAAGGCCGCGATCGAGGAGGGCGTCGCCCTGATCACCCACGCCCTGTCCACCGGCCCCGCCGGCCCCTACCAACTGCGCGCCGCCATCGCCGCCGTGCACGACGAGGCACCCAGTGCGGACGCCACGGACTGGCGGGAGATCCTCGGCCTGTACGACGTGCTGGTGGGCCTCGTCCCCGGGCCCGTCGAGCGCCTGAACCGCGCGGTTGCCGTCGCCATGGTGCGCGGGCCCGCGGCAGGGCTCGCCGAAGTGGACGCGCTGGAGGGGGAGCTGGGGCACCGGCGGGACGCCGTACGGGGGCATCTGCTGGAGCGGGCCGGGGCCTACGAGGAGGCGCGGGCCGCCTACGAGTCGGCGGCCGAGCAGACCATGAGCCTGCCCGAACAGCGGTATCTGCGAGGGCGGGCGGCGCGGCTGGGACCGTAATGTGAACGCATGAGCGATCCGATCCTGCATCTCACCCAGCGGTACCAGTGGGACGCGGCCCGTGCGCAGGGCGTGTACGAGATCTCGACGCGCGGCAGGACCCTCCAGCAGGAGGGGTTCATCCACTGCTCCACGCGCACCCAACTCCCGCGCACCGCGGCGGCCTTCTACGCGGATCTGGACGACCTCGTGGTCCTGGTGGTCGACCCCGACCGGCTCGCCGTGCCCGTGCGCTACGAGGCGGCCGAGCCCGGTGGCGAGGAGTTCCCGCACGTGTACGGGCCGATCCCGGTGGAGGCCGTGGTGGGGGTGGAGCCCTGGCGGTGAGGCGCGGTCAGCCGAAGTCGGCCACGTGGTCGGCGGCCCAGGTGGTGAAGGGGCGGGCCGGGTGGCCGGTCAGTTCCGCCACGGCTTCGGTGAGCGGAACGGGCTTGCCGTCGTTGGACTCCCACCAGTTGAGGAGGGCGTCCGCGTAGTGGCCGGGGAGGTACTCGGACATCTCCTCCTTCCACTGCTCCCGGGTGACGTGGCGGACGGCGACGGGGCGACCCAGGGCGGCGGCGAGCTGGTCGATCTGCTCGGCGAAGGTCAGGGACTCGGGCCCGGAGAGCGTGAAGTGGCCGCCGCGGTGTCGGGGGTCGGTGAGGACCGCGTGGGCGGCCTCGGCGATGTCCCGCTCGTGAAGGGGGTCGCTGTGGGCGCCGGGGTAGGGGAGGCTGATCGGCTGTCCCGACCGGATGGGCCAGGCCCAGGCTCCGGCGTTGGAGGCGAAGGCGCCCGGGCGCAGGACCGTGGTGGTCAACGGCGAGGCGAGCAGGGCGCGTTCCACGTCCAGGTGTGACCTGGCCAACGGGTCGTTCTCGGCGTCGGCGCCGGCCACGCTCGCCGAGGAGAGCAGCACGATGTGCTCGACGCCGCCCTTGACCGCGTGGTCGACGAAGTCGGCGATGCCTTCGGGGCGGGCGTAGAGGAAGACCGAGCCGACGCCGGCCAGGGCGGCGGGGAAGTCGGCCGGGTCGGTGAGGTCGAGGCGTACGGCCTCGACGCCGTCGGGCGGGGCGAGGTCGTCGGGCCGCGCGGAGCCCAGCCGCACGGGCAGGCCCTGACGGTGGAGCAGGTCGGCGAGGTGGGTGGCGACGGCGCCACGGGCGCCGGTGATCAAGAACATGGCAGTGCTTCCCCCTGTTGAGGCATCGGTTGGCGAACGATGTACGTGACGAACATCGTTCGTGATCGACCGTAGGGAACGAACGGTGTTCGTGTCAAACGGTGTTCGTCCTACGGCTAGGCTTCCCCCATGAGCACGCAACCGGTCAGCCGCCGCGCACGGCCCGCCAAGGCGCCCCTCAGCCGCGACGTCATCGTCCGTACCGGCCTGGACATCCTGGACCGCGACGGCCTGGACGCCCTGACCATGCGCCGCGTCGCGAAGGAACTCGACACCGGACCGGCCTCGCTCTACGTCTACGTCGCCCACCGCGACGACCTGATGGCGGCCATGCTCGACGAGGCCCTGGCCCCCGTCCCGCGGGCACCGCTGCCCGCCGAGGGAGGCTGGCGCGCCCGGCTGCACGCCCTCATCGGTGCCGCGATCGAGGCCATGAGCCGCCACGAGGGGCTCGCGCAGGTCGCCCTGGGCGCCATCCCGACGGGCGACAACGCCCTGCTGGTCGTCGACCGCATGCTCGCGCTGCTCAAGGAGGGCGGCCTCGACGACACCACCGCCGCCTGGGCCGTGGACCTGCTCTACCTCCACATCGCGGCGGCGGCGGCCGAACAGAGCACCTACGACACGAAGTCGGCGGGCGAGGAAGCCACGGTCGCGGCGGCCGACCGCCGCTATGCCGCCCTCCCCGCCGACCGCTACCCGATGGTCACCGCACTGCGGGGCCCCCTGCTCTCCCCGGGCGACCGCGACACCTGGGGCGTGGACGTCCTGCTCACCGGCATCCTCCACACACCCGCCAGCTGAGAAGGGATCGATCGCATGCAACGGCGCCGGTTATGGCGAGGGATAGTGGTCGCGTGGGCAGTCATGGTGACTGTCGCCGGCGGACTGACGCTGTGGCTCCAGGACGCCGGGGAGCCCGAGCGGCCGCAACAGCAGCAGCGGTCGGAGCCGCAATCCGAGCCCTACGACGACTCCGACTGCCCGGGCCTTGGGGAAACGCCAACGCCCCGGGACGACAACACGGTCGTGCTGTGCGCCTATGCGACGGGCCCCTAGCCCGGCAGCCCGCCCGTCTCCGGATCCCGCCCCGTCAGGCAGTACACACCGCCCGCCGGGTCGCGCAGTACGCGCCAGTGGGCGCCGCGGTGGACGAGCGCGGCGCCGAGGGCCTCGTGTTCGGTGCGGGTCGCGTCGATGTCCGCGCAGGCCAGGTCGAGGTGGGCCGAGGTGGGCCGCTCCTCGCCGAGCCGCTGGAGCAGGATGCGGATCGGCAGTCCGGCCGGTGGCCGCAGCACATGGAACTCCGGGAGCGAGCCGGGGCGGGACTCCCACTCGGGCAACAGGGCCGTCCAGAAGGCGACTTCGGCGTCGTAGTTGGAAGGCGGGAGGTCCAGGCAGACCTGGTCGAGGCGGGAGCCGTGGACGACCGGCGGGCGGCGCGACTCCCCGCTCCAAGGGACCGCGCAGAACAACTGCCCGGCAGGCGACCGCAGTACGGCCCAGTCCCCGTGGTCGGCGACCAGGTCCGCCCCGGTCCGCAGCGCGTCCTTGACGAAGCCAGCGACGTCCTCGACGGAGAAGTCGAGATGAGCGCCGCCCGGCCCGTCCGCCACGCCCTGGACCTTGACGCAGGCGTCGCCCGACTCGGGCAGCAGGGTCACGAACTCGCCCTGATCACCGCGGAGTTCGGAGAGCCGGGTGCCCGTGACGGCGGTCCAGAAGTCACACGCGGCGCCGAAGCCGACGGCGGGCCGGTCGACGAAGGCGTACGTCCAGCGGATGCTCATGGACGCGATCGTAGATCAATTGATGTGTTCAACTGTTCGGTTCCATGAACCGCAGCATGTTCCCGGCCGGGTCCCGGAACGCGCAGTCGCGCACGCCGTACGGCTGGTCCATCGGCTCCTGGATGACGTCGCCGCCGGCCTCCCGCACCCGGGCGAACAGGGCGTCGCAGTCGTCGGTGGTGAAGTTGACGCCGTGCAGTACGCCCTTGGCCAGCAGGTTGGCCATCGCCTCCCGGTCGGCGGGGGAGATGCCGGGGTCCGCGCCGGGCGGCTCCA
Organism: Streptomyces davaonensis JCM 4913; assembly: GCF_000349325.1. Taxonomy (GTDB): domain Bacteria; phylum Actinomycetota; class Actinomycetes; order Streptomycetales; family Streptomycetaceae; genus Streptomyces; species Streptomyces davaonensis. The sequence goes on along the minus strand of NC_020504.1, from coordinate 3,538,385 downwards.
GCACGATGTCCACGTCGGGCTGGAGCGGCGAACCGACCGTCACCCAGCGCATGCCCTCGAACCCGACGTCGTTCCTGACCTCCATGCCGAGGACATCCCGGTAGAAGGCGATCGCCTTGTCGTGGTCGTCGACGGCGAGGAAACAGTTCTTGAGCTTGATGTCCATGGCAGCAGGCTAGGCCGCTAGGCGCGTTTCGGCCGGGTGAAGCGGCGGACCACGCAGGGCGGGATCGCCGCGCTGTCCTCGTGGGAGCGGGCCCGGTAGGCGCTCGGTGTCTCGCCGACCAGTTCGGTGAAGCGGGAGCTGAAGGAGCCGAGCGAGGTGCAGCCCACGGCCATGCAGACCTCGGTGACGGACAGGTCGCCGCGCCGCAGCAGGGCCTTGGCGCGCTCGATGCGGCGCGTCATGAGATAGCCGTACGGAGTCTCGCCGTACGCCTCGCGGAAGCTGCGCTGGAAGTGGCCCGGGGACATCAGCGCGGTCCGGGCGAGCGCCGTGACGTCGAGGGGCTCGGTGTACTCGCGGTCCATCCGGTCGCGCGCCCGGCGCAGCCGGACCAGGTCCTCGGTGTTCACCGGTCCAGGATGACAGAAGCCAAAAGGGGCCCGGCCGGTGAGCGGTCGGGCCCCTTCGGAAGTTCGTCAGGCCTTCTTGGTCTCCCAGAAGATCTTGTCGATCTGGGCGATGTAGTCCAGGGCCTTCTGACCGGTCGCCGGGTCCGTGGACGCCTTGGCGGCCGAGAGGGCCTTGAGGGCGTCGTTGACCAGCTGGTGCAGCTCCGGGTACTTCTCGAAGTGCGGAGGCTTGAAGTAGTCGCTCCACAGGACCGACACGTGGTGCTTGGCGAGCTCGGCGCGCTGCTCCTTGATGACGGTCGCACGGGCCTGGAAGTGCGGGTCGTCGTTGGCGGCCATCTTGTCCTGCACGGCCTTGACCGACTCCGCCTCGATGCGGGCCTGGGCAGGGTCGTACACACCGCAGGGCAGGTCGCAGTGCGCGCTGACCTTCACCTTGGGGGCAAACAGGCGGGAAAGCATGGAGCATTCCTTCCTCGTGATCGTCTTCTCAGGTGGGACATTACTCCCTGCGGGACGCGTTTTCGCGAGTGCCCCCATGGGCTTAGGACAAAAGTCCAGGGTCAGACTGAGACTGGTGGAGGATAGGACCGGGGAGGTGCCGGTGATGCCGGAACTGTCGCAGGAGACCGAACGCGGGCGGCCGTTGCTGCCCTTCGGACCGGCCGAGGTGACCGGGCCGTCGATGGTGCCCACGCTCAACCACGGGGACCGGCTGCTGGTGCACTACGGGGCCCGGATCCGGCCCGGTGACGTGGTCGTTCTGCGTCATCCGTTCCAGCAGGACCTGCTGGTCGTCAAGCGCGCGGCGGAGCGCCGCGAGGGCGGCTGGTGGGTGCTCGGGGACAACGCGTACGCGGGTGGGGACAGCACCGACTACGGGACGGTCCCGGCGGAGTTGGTGCTGGGCCGGGTGCGGGCCCGCTTCCGGCCGCGCAAGACGGGTCAGCGCTCGCCGTTCGCGCTGGCGCTCTGGGTGCTGTCCGCCGTCCGGCCGGTGCTCTCCGACCGGTCCGCCTCCAGGCGCTTGCGGGCGCGGTAGGCGGCCACGTTCGCGCGGGTGGCGCAGCGGTCGGAGCAGTAGCGCCGGGACCGGTTGGTCGAGGTGTCGAGGTAGGCGTTGCGGCACGGCGCTGCCTCGCACAGGCCGAGCCGGTCCACGCCGAACTCGGTCAGATGGAAGGCGAGGCCCATCGCCGCGATGGCCGCGTAGCCCGCGGTCACGTTCGACGGATGGTCCGCGAGGTGCATGTGCCACAGCGGGCGCCCGTCGTCGTCCCGGTAGTCGTGCCCGGAGATCTGCGGGCTGACCGGGAACTCCAGCAGCAGTGAGTTCAACAGGTCCACGGAGAGGGTCTCGTCGCCGCCGTCGGCCGCCTCGAAGACCGCGCGCAGCCGGGCCCGCACCGAGCGGAAGCGGGTGACGTCCGCGTCCGTCGCGCGCCGGGCCGCCGACTGGTTCGCGCCGAACAGGTCGCGGATGGCCTCGACCGACGTCAGCGAGTCCTTGCCCCGGGCCGGGTCCTCGCTGTTGACGAGACGTACGGCGTAGTCCGAGTAATAGGCCAGTTCCACTTGTAGTCCTTACGGAGGCGTTCTATGGTCGTGGTGCGGTCGGGGTAACAGCTGATCGTGCTTCCAGGGTATTACGCGTACGTCCGAAGAGGGGGCTCCCATGACGACCAGTACCGGAACCGACTGGCAGGCCTGGCAGGAGAGCTGGGACCGGCAGCAGGAGTGGTACATGCCCGACCGGGAGGAGCGCTTCCGGATCATGCTGGACATGGTGGAGGCGCTCGTCGGGCCCGCGCCCCGGGTGCTCGACCTGGCCTGCGGCACCGGCTCCATCACCGCCCGCCTGCTCACCCGCCTGCCCGGCGCCACCAGCACCGGCGTCGACCTCGACCCGGCGCTCCTCGCCATCGCCGAGGGCACCTTCGCGGGCGACGAGCGGGTCACCTTCGTCACCGCCGACCTCAAGGACCCGGACTGGACGGCGAAGCTGCCGTACGACTCCTACGACGCGGTGCTGACGGCAACCGCCCTGCACTGGCTGCACAGCGAACCCCTCGCGGCCCTCTACGGTCAGGTCGCGGGGCTGGTCCGCGACGGCGGTGTCTTCATGAACGCGGACCACATGATCGACGAGTCCACGCCCCGGATCAACGCCGCCGAGCGCGAACTGCGGCACGCGCGCATGGACCGGGCCAAGAGCGACGGCGCCCTGGACTGGGCCGAGTGGTGGCAGGTCGCCGCGAAGGACCCCGTCCTCGCCGCCCCGACCGCCCGCCGCTTCGAGATCTACGGCGAGCACGCCGACGGGGACACACCGTCCGCGCAGTGGCACGCGCGCGTGCTGCGCGAACAGGGCTTCGCGGAGGCCCGTCCGGTGTGGTGCTCCCCCTCGGACACCTTGCTCCTCGCGCTGAAGTAGCCCCCGGTTCCCGGCCAGGAGGCGGTACGAGAAATTCGTACCGCCTCTGCTGCGTCCTGGGCCGCCCCCCACCGCACTGGAAGGAGTGAGACGGTCCGCAGACAACCGGAATGGGGTGGGGGATGACGCGGGGCGCGGAAGCGGCTCTGCACGCCTTCGTCGAGGGCAGACGCACGGCGCTGTTCCGCAGCGCCTATCTGCTGTGCGGCAACCGCGACGAGGCGGAGGACCTCGTCCAGACGACGCTCGTCAAGGTCGTCCTCGGCGCGCGCAGACACCGGCGTCTTGACAACCTCGACGCCTATGCGCGCAGGACGCTGGTCAACACGTTCATCTCGGCCCGCCGCCGGTTCTGGCGCCGGGAGCACGCGTACGGCGAACTGCCGGACGTGCCCGAGCGGTTGGTGGACAGCGACACCGGACTGATGGTGCGGGCCGCTCTCGCGGGGCTCGCGCCCAAGCAGCGGGCGGTGCTGGTGCTGCGCTACTGGGAGGACCTCAGCGTGGCGGCCACCGCGGAACTGCTCGGGATGCGGGAGAGCACGGTCAAGAGCCACACGGCCAGGGGACTCGCGGCGCTGAGGGCCGCGGTGCGGGAGGAACACGTATGAACGACAACCAGTCCGTTCGGGAACTGCTCGGCCGGGCCGTCGACCAAGTGCCGGTACCGGCCGACCGGGGCGGTGCGGCCGTCTTCGCACGGGCCGCGCTCCTGCGCAGGCGGCGGCGTGTGGCGGCGACCGGCGCGCTGGCCGCCGTCGTCGCGGGCGGGCTCGTGCTGGGCGCCGGGGTGCTGCCCGAGGGCGGGGGAGAGAGCGTCGCGGCGGCGCCGACGGGCGGCGGCACCGCCACCGGCGCCGAAGGCTTCGCCGCGCTGCTGCCGGACGGGATCGGGGAGGTCGAGGAGGTGTCGCTGGTGCGGCTGGTCAAGCTGGCGCCCGAGGCCGAACTGCCCGAGGACGTGGGGCCGTACGACGGTGACTATGCCGTCGAGCGGGACGGGGGCGTCGGGTACATCACCGTGCGGGGCTACACCGCTGAGGACGTGCGGAGGAAGGGGATCGTCCCCGACCCCTGCGTGCTCACCGGGGAGAGCCCGTACATGAAGAACTGCGAGACGGAGAAACTGCCCGACGGTTCACGGCTGTCCGTCTGGGAGGACACCGGGACCCTCGGTGACGAGAACGGGCACCCCGACTGGGGGCCGGGTGTGGAGGCGAGCCTGCGCCTGGAGGGCGGCGCCCTGCTGCGGCTGCGCGACATCACCGGCTACCTCGGCAAGGGCTCTCCGGGCCCGCTGCTGAAGAAATACCCGATCACGCGGGAGCAACTGCGCGAGCTGGCGCTGAAGCCGGAACTGCGGCCGTAGCAGCGAGATGGGGCGGTACGGGAATCCCGTACCGCCCCATCTTCAGTGAAAGGTCACAGCACCTTCGAGAGGAACGCCTTCGTCCGCTCGTGCTGCGGGTCCGTCAGGACGTCGCGCGGGTTGCCGGACTCGACCACCACACCGCCGTCCATGAAGACGAGGTTGTCGCCCACCTCGCGGGCGAAGCCCATCTCGTGGGTGACGACGACCATCGTCATGCCGGACTCGGCCAGATCGCGCATGACGTCGAGGACGTCACCGACCAGTTCCGGGTCGAGCGCCGAGGTCGGCTCGTCGAACAGCATCAGCTTCGGCTCCATGGCCAGCGCACGGGCGATGGCCACCCGCTGCTGCTGACCGCCGGAGAGCTGCGTGGGGTAGCTCCCGGCCTTGTCACCGAGACCGACCTTCTCCAGCAGTTCCCGGGCCCGCTCCCGGGCCTGGCTCTTGCTCACGCCCTTGACCTGGACCGGCGCCTCCATGACGTTCTCGACGGCCGTCATGTGCGGGAACAGGTTGAACCGCTGGAACACCATGCCGATGTCCCGGCGCTGAAGCGCGACCTCGCTGTCCTTGAGCTCGTACAGCTTGTCACCCTTCTGGCGGTAGCCGACCAGGTCGCCGTCGACGTACAGCCGACCGGCGTTGATCTTCTCCAGATGGTTGATGCACCGCAGGAACGTCGACTTGCCGGAGCCGGACGGGCCGATGAGGCAGAACACCTCGCCGGTCTGCACCTGAAGGTCGATGCCCTTGAGGACCTCGATCGAGCCGTAGGACTTGTGGACGCCCTCGGCCTTCACCATGGGGAGGCTGCTCATGCCGTGACTCCCTTCGGGCGGCGCGTGGGCAGGACGACTGCCTTGAGTCGCTGGAGCGGCGTCGGCGGCAGGCTGCGGCTGGAGCCACGGGCGTAGTACCGCTCGACGTAGTACTGGCCGACGCTCAGGATCGAGGTCATGATCAGGTACCAGGCGGCGGCGAGGAAGTACATCTCCACCGTAGAGCCCGCGTTCTGACCGATGTCCTGGGCCTCCTTGAAGAGGTCCGCGAACTGCACCGCCGAGACGAGCGAGGTCGTCTTCAGCATGTTGATGACCTCGTTGCCCGTCGGCGGCACGATCACTCGCATCGCCTGCGGGATGACGATCCGGCGGAGCGTCTTGGCGTGGCTCATGCCCAGGGCGTGCGACGCCTCGGTCTGCCCCTCGTCGACCGAGACCAGACCGGCGCGGCAGATCTCCGCCATGTACGCGGCTTCGTTCAGGCCCAGGCCCAGCAGCGCCGTCAGCAGCGGCGTCATGAAGGACGACCAGTAGTCCTTGTAGATCGGGCCCAGGTTGATGTACTCGAAGACCAGACCCAGGTTGAACCAGACGAAGAGCTGGACCAGGACCGGGGTGCCGCGGAAGAACCAGACGTAGAACCACGCGATCGACGAGGTCACGGGGTTCTTCGACAGGCGCATCACCGCGAGCAGGATGCCGCCCGCGATGCCGATCACCATCGAGAGAACGGTGAGCAGCAGGGTGTTCCAGACGCCGTGCAGGATGCGGTCGTCGAAGAAGTAGTCGGGGATCGCGCCCCAGTTGATGTTGCCTTGCGCGAAGGCGTAGACGACCGCGCCCAGCAGCGCGATGGCGACGACCGCCGAAACGTACCGCCCCGGGTGCCGGACCGGGATGGCCTTGATGGCCTCCGGCCCGGCGGGGGGCGTCGCGTCGGGACCGTCCGTCTTGTTGACGTCAACAGTCACGGGTGGTGCCTTTCAGAGCCGAGTCGAACGGTGCCGGTTCAGGAACCGCCGTTGATCTTGGCCTCGGTGATCGCGCCGTCCGCGACACCCCACTTCTCGATGATCTTCTTGTACTCACCGTTGTCGATGATCGCCTGGACGGCGGCCTGGAGCGCGTCGCGCAGCTCCGTGTTGTCCTTGGCGACGGCGATGCCGTACGGGCCCGCCTCGACCTGGTCGCCGACGATCTCGAAGTACTTGCCGCCGCCGGCGTTCTTCACGGAGTACGCGGCGATCGGGAAGTCGGCGGAGACGACGTCCGCGCCCTTGGACCGCATCCGGGTCTCGGCCTCGGGGTTCGTGGCGAAGTCCTCGATCTTGAGGGTGCCCTTGCCGTCCTTCTTGCACTTCTCCGCCTGGTCCTTGGCGAGGTCGTGGGAGAAGGTGTTGCGCTGGACGGCCATCGTCTTGCCGCACAGGTCGTCCCAGGTGCTGATGCCCTGCGCGTCGCCCTTGTTGGTGTAGAGGGAGACACCCGCGGTGAAGTAGTCGACGAAGTCGACGCCCTCGCCGACCTTCTTGCCGGTGTCGCCGTCGATGCCCTCCTGGCGGTCCTTGGTGTCGGTCATGGCCGACATCGCGATGTCGTAGCGCTTGGACGCCAGACCACCGATGAGGGTGTCGAACGTGGCGTTCTGGAACTCGAACTTTACGCCGAGCTGCTTGCCCATGGCCGCGGCGAGGTCCGGGTCGATGCCGGCGGTCTTGCCGGAGTCGTCCTTGAACTCGACGGGCGCGTACGCGATGTCCGATCCGACGCGGATCACACCCTTGTCGCGGATGGCCTGGGGCAGCTTGTCGGCCAGCGGCGCCGCGCTGGTCTCGCTGCTGTCGGAGCCGTTGTCCTTGGTCTGGTCACCGCAGCCGGTGAGAATCAGGGCGCCTGCGACCGCGATCGAGGCGACCGCTGCCAGCCGAGAGCGCGTGGCGGTCGTACGACGGGTGGTGCTTGCGGTCATGGTGGGTTCCTCCGGCGGATGGGTGGAGTTGCCGATGGGTCGACGAGAGCACACGCCTTCGAGTGTCGCGACCTCGTGTGATTACGGCATCTTGCCATTCGGACTCGGCGATTCAGGGTGCCCGCTATGTCAAAATCGGATAACGGATTACCCCCGAACCCCATCAGGTCGGTACATCACGGCCGCACCTTCTGCGGGAATCTTCCCTTCCGGCCGGAAGATCTTCGGCATGTCTCAGGATCCGGATGAACCGGGCGGCCCTGACCTGCGGCGCTTGAGCGCGAATCGGGCGCCCGTCAAGGGGCATCGGCTGCTTGTCCGTATGACATCGCATGATTCATGTCACCGCTGAGCGGTGATCGATGATCGTTCTTCGTTCCGCCATGTGAGCTTGCACGTATTGGACTCGTCCTCGATGCCGTCCGTCCGGTAAGAAGGTGCTTTACACCCCTCATCCGGGGCTCAGGGCGCGTGTGCGGCGCGCCCGTCGCGTATACGCCCGCAGTTGACCGTACGTATCGGTAACTGGGCCGTGCGCGGTGCCCGCCCACCCCTCACCTGGGAGTGGCCACCCTCAAACCATGAATACTTAAGGGGTCAGACAAAGTGGCAGCGGAGATCGTCAATCCTCGCAGCGACAGCGATACGGGTCAGGACGGAGGGGCCGAGCCCCTCGATTCCTTCGATCCCGCGTTCGCGCTGCACCGCGGCGGCAAGATGGCAGTGCAAGCCACCGTGCCGGTCCGCGACAAGGACGACCTGTCCCTGGCGTACACGCCCGGCGTGGCGAAAGTGTGCAGCGCCATCGCCGAGCAGCCGGAGCTCGTCCACGACTACACGTGGAAGTCCTCCGTGGTCGCCGTCGTGACCGACGGTACGGCCGTGCTCGGGCTCGGAGACATCGGGCCCGAGGCCTCCCTTCCGGTGATGGAGGGCAAGGCGATTCTGTTCAAGCAGTTCGGCGGCGTGGACGCGGTGCCGATCGCGCTGGACTGCACCGGCGTCGACGAGATCGTCGAGACCGTGGTGCGCCTCGCGCCCTCCTTCGGGGGCGTCAACCTGGAGGACATCTCGGCGCCGCGGTGCTTCGAGATCGAGCGCAAGCTCCAGGAGCGGCTGGACATTCCGATCTTCCACGACGACCAGCACGGTACGGCGGTCGTGACGCTGGCCGCGCTGCGGAACGCCGCGCGGCTGAGCGGGCGGGAGATCGGGCAGCTGCGGGCGGTCATCTCCGGCGCCGGGGCGGCCGGGGTCGCCATCGCCAAGATGCTGGTCGGGGCCGGGATCGGCGATGTGGCGCTGGCCGACCGCAAGGGCATCATCTCGGCGGACCGTACGGATCTGACCGACGTCAAGCGCGAGGTCGCCGGGTTCACGAACAAGGCCGGGATCTCCGGTTCCCTCGAGGACGCCCTGTCCGGCGCCGACGTCTTCATCGGCGTCTCCGGCGGTACGGTCGCGGAGTCCGCGGTCGCCTCCATGGCCAAGGGTGCCTTCGTGTTCGCGATGGCCAACCCGAACCCCGAGGTGCACCCCGAGGTCGCGCACAAGTACGCGGCGGTCGTGGCGACGGGGCGGTCGGACTTCCCGAACCAGATCAACAACGTCCTCGCCTTCCCCGGGATCTTCGCGGGCGCCCTTCAGGTCCGGGCCTCCCGGATCACGGAGGGGATGAAGATCGCGGCGGCGGAGGCGCTGGCGTCGGTGGTCGGTGACGATCTCGCCGCGGACTATGTCATCCCGTCCCCCTTCGACGAGCGGGTCGCTCCGGCGGTCACGGCGGCGGTTGCTGCCGCGGCTCGGGCGGAGGGTGTGGCGCGGCGCTGAGCCGTGTGCGGTAGCTGAGGTGGCCCCGGCCGGGTTTTCTGGCCGGGGTCATTTTTTACCTGGGGGTTGGGCTGGGCGGGTGGTTTGTCCTTCGCCCCCGCCGCCCCTACCCGTCCCTCCCCCAGAAGGGGGACCCCCACTGGGGGCTGCCGCCCCCAGACCCCCGCTGTCGGCCCTGAACGGGCCTCGTCCTCAAACGCCGGACGGGCTGAGATGTGGCGTCCTGCGATGTGGCCCGCCCGAAGCACAAGAGGGCATGTGTCACAGGGGGTGGCGGTTCCGGAGTTGGGGGTGCGGGCCTATCGTCAAGGTCATGTTCGCTGTCTACGCCGCCCGAATCGACCGCGACCAGCCGCTCAGCGGACTTGAGTTGGGGGAGCGGCCCGCTCCCGAGGCTCGTCCCGGCTGGAGTGTCGTCAACATCAAAGCCGCCTCCCTCAACCACCACGACCTCTGGTCCCTGCGCGGCGTCGGCCTCGCGGAGGACAAGCTGCCGATGATCCTCGGCTGCGACGCCGCCGGAGTCGACCAGGACGGCAACGAGGTCGTCCTGCACTCCGTCATCGGCCAGAGCGGTCACGGCGTGGGTCCCAGGGAACCCCGCTCGATCCTCACCGAGCACTACCAGGGCACCTTCGCCGAACAGGTCGCCGTGCCCACCTGGAACATCCTGCCCAAGCCCAAGGAGCTGTCCTTCGCCGAGGCGGCCTGTCTGCCGACCGCGTGGCTCACCGCCTACCGGATGCTCTTCACCAACGCCGGTGTCCGCCCCGGTGACTCAGTCCTCGTCCAAGGCGCCGGCGGAGGCGTCGCCACCGCCGCGATCGTCCTCGGCAAGGCCGCCGGGCTGCGCGTCTTCGCGACGAGCCGTGACGAGGCCAAGCGGAAGCGGGCTCTTGAGCTCGGTGCCGTGGAGGCCGTCGAGCCTGGCGCCCGGCTGCCGCAGCGTGTCGACGCCGTCATCGAGACCGTCGGCGCCGCCACCTGGTCGCACTCCATCAAGTCCCTGCGTCCCGGCGGCACCGTCGTCATCTCCGGCGCCACCAGCGGTGACCGGCCCTCCCACGCCGAACTCACCCGGATCTTCTTCCTGGAGCTCAAGGTCGTCGGCTCGACCATGGGCACCAAGGACGAGCTGGAGGACCTCCTCTCGTTCTGCGCCGCCACCGGTGTCCGTCCCGTCATCGACGAGGTCCTGCCCATGGACCGGGCTCGCGAGGGCTTCGAGAAGATGGCGTCGGGGGAGCTGTTCGGCAAGGTCGTGCTCACCAACTGACCCCTCCATCGGCATATGGCGGGTCCGGGACTGTCCGGGCCCGCCTTTTGCGTATCCATCGTGTCAACCAGGGTTGACGGATGCTGCTCTGTCAACCTAGATTGACAGGCATGAGTGAGGCAACCGATCTCGCCGAGCGCGCCGGCGATCGTGACCCGAGGGTCGGCCTGCGTGCCGTCGCCGCGCTGCGCCGACTGCTGGAGCAGCTGGAGTCCGTGCAGGTGCGCAGCGCGCGCAATCAGGGGTGGTCGTGGCAGGAGATCGCCGCGGAACTCGGGGTCAGCAGGCAGGCCGTGCACAAGAAGTACGGGAGGCATTGATGTTCGAACGATTCACCAAGGACGCCCGCGCGGTCGTGACCGGAGCGGTCGAGCAGGCGGAACGGTCCGGCGCCCGCACCGTCGACGCCGAGCACCTGTTGCTCGCCCTGCTCGACCGGGAAGCCAGCCGGGGCTCCTTCGCGCTGGCCGCGCTGGGGCTCGCGGAGCGCAAGGAGTCGGTACGGGAGGCGCTGGGCGAGGCCCGTCGTCGTGCCGGACTCTCCCAGGCCGAGGCCGACGCCCTCGCGGGGCTCGGTATCGATGTCGCCGAGATCGTCGCCCGGGTCGAGGAGGTGCACGGCGTCGGCGCGATGTCCGGCGACCGCAAGGGCAAGGATCGGCGGTCCGGTCACCGTCCCTTCAGCCGGGAGGCCAAGGACACCCTGGTGCGCTCCCTGCGCGTCGCCGTCGCCCGCGGTGACCGGCACATCGGCGACGAGCACATCCTCCTCGCCCTGACGACCCAGCCCGGAGTACCCGCCGAGACCCTCGCCGACCACGGAGTCACCAACCTGACGCTGACCCGGGTCCTCTACGGAGAGGGCGAGGCCAAGGCCGGGTGACCGGAGGCGGGCCACCCGAGCCTGCGCCGCTGTGCCGGACTCAGGGCTTGGGCGTCCTGAGCAGCGCGCCGATGCGCGCCGCCGCTGTCGACAGGTGCCCGCGGGCGTCCCGGAGCTGGCCCTCCGTGACACCGTGGTCGCGGGCCGCGTCGCGGATGCCGTCGCGGAACCGGTCCAGGAGGCGGTCCAGATCACGGACCGGGTCGCCGGTGGGGTCCTCGTGGGCCCAGGAAGGCTCGAACTCGGCGGGGAAGTCCTCCGGGGTCTCGGAGTACTCGGGGGTGCCGGAGCCCTCGGGACGCGGCTTGGACGCCGTGCCGCTGCCGGTACCGGCCGCTGCACTCGTGCCCGTGCCCGCGCCCGTCCGCCCGAACCCGAAGTCCTTCCCCAGCCCCTTGCCGAAGTCCTTTCCGAACTCGCCGAACTCCTTGGCCAGTTCCGTCAGTCCCTCGCGCACGCCGGTCGGCCAGTCGCCCCGGGCGAAGTGGTCCTGTACGTGGTCCTGGACCCGCTGGGCGATGCGCTGCATCTCCTCCTGGGCCTGGGCGCGCGCCCGGTCCTGCGCCTCCTTGGCCTGGCGCCGGGCACGCTGGGCCTCCTCGCGGGCCCTGCGGCTCTCGTCCTTGGCGCGCCGGGCCTGTTCCTTCCACTCCTGCTTGGCCCGGCGCATCTCCTCCTTGGCCGCGCGCCAGGCCTCCTTGTCGGTGTACTCCGTGAAGTCCCCGAGCGGCGTCTCGGCCTTGGCGCCGCCGCCCTGCCGGGCCTCCGACGCCGCCGCCCGCATCTCGCGCCGCAGATCACCGGCCGCGCCGCGCACATCGGCCCGTATCTCGGCGGCGAGCTCGGCGACCGACTCCCGGATCTCCAGCTCCAGGTCGGCCAGTTCCCCGCTGCGGTCGGCCAGTTCGGCCCGCCCGGCGTCCGTGATGGCGTACACCTTGCGGCCGCCCTCGGTGGTGTGGGTGACCAGCCCTTCGCTCTCCAGCTTCGCCAGCCGGGGGTAGACCGTGCCCGCCGAGGGCGCGTACAGGCCCTGGAAGCGCTCCTCGAGGAGGCGGATCACCTCGTAGCCGTGGCGCGGGGCCTCGTCCAGCAGCTTCAGCAGATACAGGCGGAGGCGGCCGTGGGCGAAGACGGGAGGCATGTCAGAGCACCTTCTTGTCGGTCGTGCCGTCGGCCGGGTCGCCCGGGTCGGCTTCGGTGGCGGGCGTGGAGTCCTGGCCGGAGTCGGAATTCTCCCCTGCGCCGGCCGGTGTGCTCTCCACCGGGGCGTCCTCCCAGGCCTCCGCGTCCCACGGCTCCTCCTCGCGGGCCGGGCGGCGCAGCAGCGCGATGGAGCCGGAGACGGTCGTCGCCCGCAGCCTGCCGTTGCCCGCGCCCAGCTTTCCGGTGATCTTGTGGGCACCCCACTGGCCGTGCACGCGGAGCCCGTCGAAGGCGTTGGAGATGGTGCCGCTCGCGGTGTTGGCCTCGACGTCGGCATCGGCCGGATGCGGGAGCCGGATGGCGATCTCGCCGGAGACGCTGGTGAGCCGCACGTCCGTGGGGCCCTCCGGGTCGAGGTCGACGATCATCGAGCCGCTGACCGAGTCGGCCCGCACCGAGGAGCCCGCGCCCTCGACGACCGTCAGATCCCCGGAGACCGAGTTGAAGCGCAGGTCGCCGGTCACCGCCTGGGCCTCCAGATTCCCGGAGACCGTGTCGGCGCGCACCGGGCCGGAGAGCCCGACCAGAGTCGTGTCGCCGGTGACGCCCTTCACCACCGAGGGGCCACTCACCCCGGAGACCACGGCGGCCGCGCCGACCACGCCCACCTCGACGCGGGTGTCGGCCGGGACCGCCAGCGAGACCACGGCGCTGCGCCGCCAGCCCTTGCGGTCGAGCCACTTCAGGAAGCCCTTCCAGGGCAGGTCCTCATAGGCGACCGTGAGCGTCCCGCCCTGCTGGGTGACCTGAAGGGGTGGGCCCTCCATCTCCGAGACTTCGAGGCGGGCGGAACCTTCGTCGGTCCCCACCACGTTCACCGTTCCATTGACGATCCGTACGTGCAGCTCGCGCACGGGCTCGTCGAAGGTGAGCTTCCTCGGTTCCGCGACGGACCACTCCGACATGGTGACGACCTCCCCGTGACAACGCGCCATATCGCGTCTCCTGTCAATCACGATATATCGCGCCCGAGGAAAGTCAAGACACTCTTTCGGGGAGCGTCGACGCCGCCGAATATGACTAACCAATACAAATCGCCCTAGCGTGTGACCATGTCGACGGAATCTCCCCGTACCGGTCCCGCATCCGGAGGTCCCACCCCCGGAGCCCTGCTGCTCTGCCGGGCGGAGCCGGATTCCGTAGCCCCGGCCGCCCACCTGCTCCGCGAACCCATGCTGCTGGTTCCGGCGGGGGAGTGGAGCGTGCTCGTACCCGAGAGCACGCCCTGGGCCGACGGGGACGAACCGGTCGACCGCGTGCTCACCGGCTGGGCCACCGCGCTCGCCGTCGGCGCCCCCTGGCCCGTACTCGCGCTGTGGTGGGACGGGGACCGCGCCGGGTTCACCCTCGCGTCCGGCTTCCGCCGCCCCGTCGGCTACATCTGGCTCAGCAACGGCACCCCCGTCGGCGAGGACGAGGCCATGCGGACCTTCGCCACCCGCCTGGGTCTGGATCCCGTCCTGGACATGGAGTCCCTTGAGCAGCTCACCCGGCCCGACTCCGGGGCCGATGCCCGCGCCCGCCTCAGTGGCCTGCTGGCGGTCCTCACCCGCGCGGGAGTCGAGCTGCCCGCCGGGCTGGCTCCCGGCGACCGCGCGGACCGTCTCGTCGAGTCAGCGCGGGTTCAGCCGCACGTCCGGGCGATCGAGCGGACGGGCTGGCGTGAGGCGGTCCGCGCGGAACTCGACGCCGTCGACGCGAGCCGACTGGGCACCTGGCTGCCCTGGTCAGGCACCCCCCTCGCCCGCGCGCTCGCCCTCACCCAGATCGCGGCGGGCCTCCCGCTGACCGCCCTCGGACTGCACCGCCGCAGCGCAGGCTGGGCCGCAGCGGGCGCGCTCCTGCTGGCGCACGGCGCCCTGGGACTGGCGTACGACGTGACCCGGCCCCGCGACTGAGACGGCCGTACGAGTCCCCGGCGACCGCCGACTGCTACTCGTCGTCCTCGTCGTCCAGGCGGGCCAGCCACGTCGCCAGTCGCTCCACCGGGACCTCGAAGTCCGGGTTCAGGTCGACGAACGTGCGCAGCTGCTCGGCGAGCCACTCGAAGGTGACCTCCTCCTCGCCGCGCCGCTTCTCCAGTTCTTCGATGCCTCGGTCGGTGAAGTACATGCCCACCAGGATAAACGGCAGGGCCGCACCCCCAATTGGGGGTGCGGCCCTGCCGTAGGACAGAGGCTTACGCCTCGAACACCTCACGCACCAGCTGCTCCTGCTCGGCCTGGTGGCGCTTCGCGGAACCGACCGCCGGGGACGAGCCGTGCGGGCGGGAGATCCGGCGCAGGCGCTCGCCGTGCGGGACGTCCGCGCCGACCGCCAGGTCCAGGTGGTCGATGAGGTTCAGGGCGATGAACGGCCACGCGCCCTGGTTCGCCGGCTCCTCCTGGGTCCACAGGTACTTCTCGGCGTTCGGGTACTTGGCGATCTCGGCCTGGAGCTCGGCACCCGGCAGCGGGTACAGGCGCTCGATGCGGATGATCGCCGTGTCCGTGACACCGCGCTTCTGACGCTCGGCCTCCAGGTCGTAGTAGACCTTGCCGGCGCAGAAGACGACCTTCTTCACCGCGGCCGGGTCGACCGAGGCGTCACCGATGACCGGGCGGAACTGGCCCGTGGTGAACTCCTCCGCCTTCGAGGCCGCCGCCTTCAGACGCAGCATCGACTTCGGCGTGAAGACGACCAGCGGCTTGTGGTGCGGGTTGTGCACCTGCCAGCGCAGGAGGTGGAAGTAGTTCGACGGGAGGGTCGGCATGGCGACCGTCATGTTGTTCTGGGCGCAGAGCTGGAGGAAGCGCTCGACGCGGGCCGAGGAGTGGTCCGGGCCCTGGCCCTCGTAGCCGTGCGGGAGGAGGAGGGTGACGCCGGACGTCTGGCCCCACTTCTGCTCCGCCGCCGAGATGTACTCGTCGACCACCGTCTGCGCGCCGTTGACGAAGTCGCCGAACTGGGCCTCCCACATCACGAGCGCGTCGGGGCGGGCCAGCGAGTAGCCGTACTCGAAGCCCATGACCGCGTACTCGGACAGCAGGGAGTTGTAGACGTTGTAGCGAGCCTGGTCCTCGGCGAGGTACTGGAGCGGGGTGTACTCCTCGCCCGTCTGACGGTTGATGAGGACCGCGTGGCGCTGGCCGAAGGTGCCGCGCTGCGAGTCCTGGCCGGACAGACGGACCGGGGTGCCCTCCAGGAGGAGGGAGCCGACCGCGAGGGTCTCGCCCATGCCCCAGTCGATCGTGCCGTCCTCGATCATCGACGCCCGGCGCTGGAGCTGCGGCAGCAGACGCGGGTGCACGTGGAAGGTGTCGGGGATGTTGACCTGGGACTCGGCGATCCGCTTCACGACCTCCGCGGAGATCGCGGTGTTCACGGCGACCGGGAACTCCGCCTGCGGGTCCGACACCGGTCCCGCGGCCGGCTGGGCCGCGATGGCCTCGCGGACCTCCGTGAAGACCTTCTCCAGCTGGCCCTGGTAGTCCTGGAGCGCCTGTTCGGCCTCTTCCAGGGTGATGTCGCCGCGACCGATGAGGGACTCGGTGTAGAGCTTGCGCACCGAGCGCTTCTTGTCGATCAGGTCGTACATCAGCGGCTGGGTGAAGGCGGGGTTGTCCGACTCGTTGTGACCACGGCGGCGGTAGCAGATGAGGTCGATGACCACATCCTTGTTGAACGCCTGGCGGAACTCGAAGGCCAGCCGCGCCACGCGGACCACGGCCTCCGGGTCGTCGCCGTTCACGTGGAAGATCGGCGCCTCGATCATGCGGGCCACGTCGGTGGCGTACATCGAGGAACGCGACGACTCGGGAGCCGCCGTGAAGCCGACCTGGTTGTTGATGACGATGTGGACCGTGCCGCCGGTGCGGTAGCCGCGCAGCTGCGACATGTTCAGGGTCTCGGCCACCACGCCCTGGCCCGCGAAGGCCGCGTCGCCGTGGAGGGCCACCGGCAGGACGGTGAAGTCCGTGCCGCCCTTGTTGATGATGTCCTGCTTGGCGCGGGCGATGCCCTCGATGACCGGGTCGACCGTCTCCAGGTGGGACGGGTTCGCGGCCAGGGAGACGGTGATCTGCTCGCCGTCCAGGCCCGTGAAGGTGCCCTCGGCGCCCAGGTGGTACTTCACGTCACCGGAGCCGTGCATCGACTTCGGGTCGAGGTTGCCCTCGAACTCGCGGAAGATCTGGGCGTACGACTTGCCGACGATGTTGGCAAGGACGTTCAGGCGGCCGCGGTGGGCCATGCCGATGACGACCTCGTCCAGGCGCGACTCGGCGGCCGAGTCCAGCACCGCGTCGAGCAGCGGGATGACGGACTCGCCGCCCTCCAGCGAGAAGCGCTTCTGGCCGACGTACTTCGTCTGGAGGAAGGTCTCGAAGGCCTCCGCCGCGTTCAGCCGGCGCAGGATGCGCAGCTGCTCCTCGCGCTCGGGCTTGGTGTGCCCGCGCTCGATGCGGTCCTGGATCCACTTGCGCTGCTTCGGGTCCTGGATGTGCATGAACTCGATGCCGGTGGTGCGGCAGTACGAGTCGCGCAGGACGCCGAGGATGTCGCGCAGCTTCATCAGGGACTTGCCGGAGAAGCCGCCGACGGCGAACTCGCGCTCCAGGTCCCACAGGGTGAGGCCGTGCTCGGTGATGTCCAGGTCGGGGTGCTTGCGCTGGCGGTACTCCAGCGGGTCGGTGTCGGCCATGACATGGCCGCGGACCCGGTAGGAGTGGATCAGCTCGAAGACGCGCGCGGCCTTCGTCACGTCGTCGTCGTGCGACGCGTCGATGTCCTTGAGCCAGCGGACCGGCTCGTAGGGGATGCGCAGGGCCTCGAAGATCTCGTCGTAGAAGTTGCCCTCGCCGAGCAGGAAGTTCGCGACGACCCGCAGGAACTCGCCGGAGGCGGCGCCCTGGATGACCCGGTGGTCGTAGGTCGACGTGAGCGTCATGACCTTCGAGATGCCGAGCTTGTTCAGGGTGTCCTGGGAGGTGCCCTGGAACTCCGCCGGGTAGTCCATCGAGCCGACGCCCATGATGACCGACTGGCCGGGCATCAGACGCGGGACCGAGTGGACGGTGCCGAGGCCGCCGGGGTTGGTCAGGGAGACCGTGACCCCGGAGAAGTCGTCCATCGTCAGCTTGCCGTCACGGGCGCGGCGGACGATGTCCTCGTAGGCCTGCCAGAACTCGAAGAAGTTCAGCGTCTCGGCCTTCTTGATGCCCGCGACGACCAGCTGGCGGTCGCCGTTGGGCTTCACCAGGTCGATGGCGAGGCCGAAGTTGACGTGGGCCGGCTTGACCAGGGTCGGCTTGCCGTCCTTCTCCGCGAAGGAGTAGTTCATCGACGGCATAGCCTTGATGGCCTGCACCATCGCGTAGCCGATCAGGTGCGTGAAGGAGATCTTCCCGCCCCGGGCGCGCTTGAGGTGGTTGTTGATGACGATGCGGTTGTCGAACAGCAGCTTCACCGGGACCGCGCGGACCGAGGTGGCGGTCGGCAGCTCCAGCGAGGCGTTCATGTTCTTCGCGACCGCGGCGGCGGGGCCGCGCAGCGTCACCAGCTCGGGGCCCTCCGGGGCCGCGGCGGCGGGCGCGGCCTGCGCGGCCGGCTTGGCGGCGGCGGGCTTTGCCCGGGGCCGGGGCTGCGGCGGGCGCAGGAGCGGCGGCGGCCGGCTTCGGGGCTACGGGCGCCGGGGCCGCAGCGGCGTCCTGAGGGGGCGCGGCCGGAGCGGCGGGCGCCGCCGGAGCCGGAGCGGGCGCCGGGGCGGCGTTACCCGCCGGAGCCGGGGCGGCGACCCCGCCCGGCTTGTAGTCGGCGAAGAAGTCCCACCAGGCTCGGTCCACCGAGTTCGGGTCCTGGAGGTACTGCTGATAGATCTCGTCGACGAGCCACTCGTTCGGCCCGAACGCGGCCGCGGGGTTCTTGCCCGCTTGGTCGGTGTCGGTCGAGATGCTCGAGTTACTGGGGGACTGTGGCGACACGGCGGCAACCGCCCTCTTCCGCTTCACAAGGTTATGGACAGCGGGAATAAAGGCTACGCCCCCATGGCCGGGAAGGTGAGGCCGGGCAAGGTCATCGTCGTGTAAGTCACATCGGAAAGCGTGTTTCGGGCTTGGAAATGGCGGGAAACAAACGCGGTTCCGGTTGTCGAGGTATGCGTCATCCCAGGCCAGGCGCACGGAAGGCGCGGGCCTCTGCCTGATCACACGTGTCCGTCAGCCCGGACGCCCGTGGATCTTGTGGCTCCGGTTCGAACCCTACGTCAACTCGACGCGGATGGCTCTCCCGGAAGAGTGACAAGAATCCGGCAACCGCGAGCGGATTCGGCCACCCCGATCCTGCCGCCGTGCAGATCCACCGCCCAGCGGGCGATGGCGAGGCCGAGACCCGTGCCGCCGTCGCTGCCCGGACCGTGCGGCGCGGGCACGGCGCCGCGGTTGAACCGCTCGAACACCCGGTGCCACTGCGACTTCGGGATGCCGGGACCCTCGTCCAGCACCTCCAGTTCCAGCGACTCGGGCCGCTCGCCGCGCCGCGCCTTCACCGTCACCCGGCCGTGCGGCGGGCTGTGCTTGACCGCGTTGTCGATGAGGTTGGCCACGACCTGGTGGATGCGCTCGGGATCCGCGTGCGCGGTCAGCTCCGGCGGGGAGACGTCGAGGGTCAGATGGACGTCCGTACGGGTGTGGCCGCCCGAGCCGGAGGCGATGCCCGCGCGCGTGGAGGCGACCATGTTGGCCTCCTTCAGCACGCCCGACAGATAGGGCCACACCTCGAAACGGCGCTTCTTCAGCGGTACGACGCCGTTGTCCAGGCGGGACAGGTCCATCAGGGTGTCCACCAGCCGGCCGAGGCGCTCCGTCTGCTTCAGCGCGGTGCGCATCGTCTCCGGGTCGGCCTCGGTGACCCCGTCGACGATGTTCTCCAGCACCGCGCGCAGTCCCGCGATGGGGGTGCGCAGCTCGTGCGAGACGTTGGCGACCAGCTCTTTGCGCTGCCGGTCCTGGGTCTCCAGCTCATCGGCCATGACATTGATCGTCTCGGCCAGGTCGCCCAGCTCGTCCCGGCGGTTCTCGCGCACCCGGCGCGAGTAGTCGCCGTGCGAGATCGAGCGGGCGACCGCGTTCATCTCGTCCAGCGGCGCGGTGAGGGAGTGCGCCACGAACTGCGTGATCAACAGGGTGGCGATCATCGAGAAGACCGTGATGAAGCGCAGCTCCGTCGCGGTGCGCACCGCGATCATCGACAGGCCCGTGGTGATCAGGACCGAGATGACGACCAGCACGCCCAGCTTGGTCTTGATCGAGAACGGGCGTACGCCGCCCCAGGGATCCCCGGGGCCTCTCCGCGCGGCCGGCCCGTCGCTCATGGCGTCGGGGTCTCCAGGGCGTAGCCCACGCCGTGCACCGTACGGATGCGTTCGGCGCCGATCTTCCGGCGCAGCGCCTTGATGTGGCTGTCGACGGTCCGGGTGCCGGAGGCGTCGGCCCAGTCCCACACCTCCGCGAGCAGCTGCTCACGGGAGAGCACCGCGCGCGGGGTGTTCGCCAGGCACACCAGGAGGTCGAACTCGGTGGGCGTGAGGTGAACGTCCTCACTGCGCACCCGCACCCGGCGCTGCGCGTGGTCGATCTCCAGCTCGCCGAGGCGCAGGATGCCGCTGCGCGGCGTGGAGGCCGCGATCGCCGCCCGCTCCACCCGGCGCAGCAGCACATGCACGCGTGCCGCCAGCTCCCGCATCGAGAACGGCTTCGTCATGTAGTCGTCGGCGCCGACGCCGAGGCCCACCAGCATGTCGGTCTCGTCGTCGCGAGCCGTCAGCATCAGCACCGGCACCGGCCGCGCGGCCTGCACCCGACGGCAGACCTCCAGGCCGTCGAAGCCCGGCAGCATGATGTCGAGGATCAGCAGGTCGGGCTGCCAGGCCTCCGCCGTGTCCACAGCCGACGGCCCGTCGCCCGCGGTCTGCACGAGGAATCCCTCGGCGCGCAGGCGGGCCGCGATGGCGTCCACGATGGTCGGATCGTCCTCGACCACCAGGACCCGGCGCTGTGCGCCCGGGCTCGCCGCCGTGCCGCTGTGGGAGGTGTGTGTCTGCTCCATCGCCCGCCCCTGAAGTTGCTTTCCGGAATCCGTGGGGTGATCCGTCTACTGCACATGCCTGCGCATGCTTGCGATTGACGCTTGAATGATCCGCGCCAGGGAAGCAGCGTACGGGGAGTCACCGCAGCTCGGCTATCCAGGTCCGACGGCAAGGTGCACGACGTCCGGAACGCCCCGGGCAACCGGGATCTCTTCGGTACGCACCTGTTTGAACCCGGCATTCCACAAGGTTTCTTCGAATTCCGGAGAGGGCTGCGCGGACCATACGGCGAGTACCCCGCCGGGGCTCAACACCCTTGCACAGCTTGCCAGTCCGGCGTCCGAGTACAGTCCGCTGTTTCCCTCGGTCACAGTCCAGTCGGGGCCGTTGTCGATGTCCAGGCACAGCGCGTCGAACGTGTCGGAAGTCTCATTGACGTATCTGACCAGGTCCGTTTCGAGGATCTTGGTGCGGGGGTCCGACCTGGCCTGCTCGGTGAGGCCCGAGAGCGGGCCCTCGCGATGCCAGCCGATGATGGCCCGTTCGCGTTCCACAACGGTGATGCGGCCCCAGCGCGGATCGGCGGCGGCGTGTGCGAGCGAGAAGCCGACGCCCAGGCCGCCGATCAGCACGGCCGGTTCGGGGCGGTCGTCGAGGGCCTCCCGGGCCGCGTCGACGAGCAGTCGCTCGGAGCGGCCGTCGGAGGTGTCCATCAGGAAGCAGCCGTTGGCGATGATCTGGAGCAGCTCACCGTGGCGCCGCAGCACGACCTCGCCGTGCGGGCCCTCGCGACGGTCCAGTACTTCGGGGATCTCGTACGAAGTGGGCATCCGCTCATCCTGTCAGGTCCGGCCGGAGGAGTTGGGCGACTCCGGAGCCGGTCCGGGCCCCGCGTGCCGCCGCCAGCCCCCTCGCCAGCGCCGGGATCCCCAGCCGCCGTTCCTGCGCCGCGCTCGCCCCGTTGAGGAGGTTGGTGAGCTGGAAGGGGTCGGCGCGCAGGTCGTAGTACTCCCGGAACAGCACCTTCCCGTCACCCATCGTGGGGCGGCCGCCGTGGTCGAGGCGGATGCGGAAGTACTCCGTGTACTGGTCGCCCTTGCCGATGGACGAGGCCCAGCTGTGGATCGGCCGCTGGTCCTGCTGGTTCCACCACCACTCGGCGAGCAGGCGCGGGCGGTCGTTGCCCGGGTCCAGCAGGGAGTGGCCGTCGTGCTCCGGATCGGGCGGCAGGCCCGCCGCGTCCAGGAAGGTGGGCGCGATGTCGATCAGGCCGGTGAGCCGGTCGTCGGCGCGTGAAGTGCCGAGGCCGCCCGCGGGCCAGGACGCGTGGAAGGGCACCTCCAGACTCGGGCGGTACGGCACCGACTTGCGCAGCCAGCCGTGGTCGCCCCAGCACAGGCCGTGGTCGCTGGTGAACACCACCAGCGTGTTCTCCAACTGGCCGAGCGCGCGCAGCTTTTCGCGGAAGTCGTGCATCGCGTCGTCGACGGAGAGCAGGGTGCGCAGTTGGCGGGCGCGCAGGTCCCGGCCCGCCGCGAAGGGGTGGCCGGCGGCGCGCAGGAAGGGCGGCTTGTCGTCCTTGCCGGTCTCGAAGACCGAGGGGCGGCCCTTCCAGTCGGGCACGCGCGTGTGCGCGTACTTCGGCTCCGGGACGTTCACCTCGTGCGCCGAGCGTGTGGCCACGTACGCGAACCAGGGGCGCTGGTCGGTGCGGGACGCCTCCATGAAGGCCAGCGCGCGGTCCTTGATGACGGTCGTGTTGTAGCCGGGGATCCTGCGGACGGCGCCGTTGTCGTTGTAGTGGCCGTCGACATAGCGCACCGGCTCCTGGAGCAGCCACTCGTCGAAGTGCGGTGGGTTGTCGCCGGTGCGCCAGAAGTTGAGGTACTTGCCGAACAGGCCCGTGCGGTAGCCCGCCTCGCGCAACCGGCGCTGGACCGTTGTGCGCTGGTCCAGGTAATAGGGGTGGCGGGTGTCCAGGACGCCGTGGCGGTGGGCGTACCGGCCCGTCATCACCGAGGCCCGGGAGGGCGCGCACAGCGGGGTGTTGGCGTGCGCCCTCTCGAAGGTGACGCCGCTGCCGCCCAGCCAGTCGACGGTGTGGCGAAGCGCCCACTCCGTCTCCTTCGGCTGGTCGTCGGTGAGTACCAGGAGGATGTTGGGCCGGTCGTCGGAGCGGGGGCGCCGGGTGGCGGCGGCCGGGGCGGCGGTACGACGGGCTGCGCGGGTCGTTCGCGGCTCGGGGCCGCTGTCACTGCTCACCGCGCCCGCGACCAACGGCACGGCCGTCCCCGCGGCCGCCACCACCCCGCCCGCGATCAGCGCACGCCGGGCAGGCCGCCCCCGCCGCTCTCCCTCGGCCATCCGCGTCCCCAAGTCCCCGTGAAACCACGCAAGTCACTCACAGGCTGTGAACGAGCTTGCAGTGTGCGGTCGTTCCCTGTGAACGGTATTGCGGGAACAACACGGGAACCCTGCGATCGCCGCGAACCGAAACGATCAGCGCCCCGGTCAGGGACTCCACACGTACGGCGTGGTCGTCGTCACCGCCTCGAAGCCCAGCCGGCGCAGGATGGGCGCGCTGTCGTCGGAGGCGTCCACGTGCAGATACGTGACCCCGCGGGCGACGGCGAGCGCCGCGCGCGTGGCGACCAGGGCCCGGTAGATGCCGCGCCCTCGCCACTCGGCCAGCGTCGACCCGCCCCACAGGCTCGCGAACTCGCTGCCCGGGCGGAACGCCAGCCAGGCCGCCGACACCACCTCCCCGTCCGCCTCCACGACGTACACGGCGATGTCGTCCGGCGCGGAGGCGACCCGTCCGATCAGATCGTCGGCGAGCCAGTTCCAGTCCTGGTCCCACACCGCCGACTCCATCCCGGCGATCCGGCGCATGTCGGCGTCCGCCGTCACCTGCCGCAGCGTCACACCCTCGGGCAGCACGGGTTCCCGTACGGCCATCTCGGCGGCCCGGCCGATCAGCACCGTCTCCTGCTCCTCGGGCACGAAGCCCGCCGCGCGGAGCCGGTCGGTGAGGTCGGCCGGGTCGTCGTGGGAGCGGGTCTTCCACTCCACCGCCTCCCCGCGTGCCGCGAAGAAGTCGCGCTGCCGGGCGATCAGCCGGTCCAGGTCCGCACCGCGCACACCGAGCGAGCGCGGTCCGCTGACCAGCCCCCGGAACCCGCCGACGATCCGCAGCAGCGGACCGTCCTGCTCGTACGTCACCCCGGCGGGCGGGGTCGGGGGCGCGCCGCGCATCTGGTCGTCGTAGGCGGCGAGAAGGGTCTCTGTGTCTGTCACGGAAGTGACGGTGGGGGAATGCGGTGGGCGAGGCAACCGGTTATCGGAGAAGCGCCAGGTCACCGGGTGTGGTGCCGATGATCGCTCACAGCGAACGGCGGGCGGGGAACAATCGCGGGCCGCCAAGCATTGAGTCGGCATAACTCAACTTGACTGCCGAAGGGGAGATAATGGCTTCGACGTCCACCTCGCTCACCCTGCCTGTGCTGCCGCTCGACGACGAGGTCGTGCTGCCCGGAATGGTGGTCCCGCTGGATTTGAACGACGCTGATGTACGGGCCGCCGTGGAGGCCGCCCAGGCCGCCGCCAGGTCCCAGCCGGGCAAGCCGCGCGTGCTGCTGGTGCCGCGGATCGACGGCACCTACGCGAGCACCGGTGTGCTCGGCACCGTGGAGCAGGTCGGCCGGCTCGCCGACGGTGACCCGGGTGCCCTGATCCGGGGCCGTGACCGGGTGCGGATCGGCGCTGGGACGACCGGTCCCGGTGCTGCCCTGTGGGTCGAGGGCCTGCGCGTCGACGACAGCGCGCCGGACCCGTTGCCGGGGCAGGTCGCCGATCTGGTGAAGGAGTACAAGGCGCTCGCCACCGCCTGGCTGCGCAAGCGCGGCGCCTGGCAGGTCGTGGACCGGGTCCAGGCCATCGACGACGTCTCCGCGCTCGCCGACAACTCCGGCTACTCGCCGTTCCTCACCACCGAGCAGAAGGTGGAGCTGCTGGAGACCGCCGACCCGGTGGTCCGGCTGAAGCTCGCCACCCAGCAGCTCCGTGACCACCTCGCCGAGCAGGATGTCGCCGAGACCATCGCCAAGGACGTCCAGGAAGGCGTCGACAAGCAGCAGCGCGAGTTCCTGCTGCGCCGCCAGCTGGAGGCCGTGCGCAAGGAGCTGCGCGAGCTGAACGGCGAGGCGGAGGGCGAGGAGTCCGACGACTACCGGGCCCGCGTCGAGGCCGCGGACCTGCCCGAGAAGGTCCGCGAGGCCGCGCTCAAGGAGGTCGACAAGCTGGAGCGGTCCAGCGACCAGTCGCCCGAGGGTTCCTGGATCCGCACCTGGCTCGACACGGTGCTCGAACTGCCGTGGAACGAGCGGACCGAGGACGCCTACGACATCCAGGGCGCGCAGGCCGTCCTGGACGCCGAGCACGCGGGCCTGGAGGACGTGAAGGAGCGGATCACCGAGTACCTGGCGGTGCGCAAGCGTCGTAGCGACCGGGGTCTCGGGGTCGTCGGCGGGCGGCGCGGCGGTGCCGTGCTCGCGCTCGTCGGCCCGCCCGGCGTCGGCAAGACCTCGCTGGGTGAGTCCGTCGCGCACGCGATGGGACGGAAGTTCGTCCGGGTCGCCCTCGGTGGCGTCCGGGACGAGGCGGAGATCCGCGGCCACCGGCGTACGTACGTCGGCGCGCTGCCCGGCCGGATCGTGCGGGCCATCAAGGAGGCCGGGTCGATGAACCCGGTGGTGCTCCTCGACGAGATCGACAAGGTGGGCTCCGACTTCCGCGGCGACCCGGCCGCGGCCCTGCTCGAAGTCCTCGACCCGGCGCAGAACCACACCTTCCGCGACCACTACCTGGAGGTCGAACTCGACCTCAGCGACGTGGTGTTCCTCGCCACGGCCAACGTCCTGGAGGCCATCCCGGAGGCCCTGCTCGACCGTATGGAGCTGGTCCGCCTCGACGGCTACACCGAGGACGAGAAGGTCGTCATCGCCCGTGACCACCTGCTCCCGCGCCAGCTGGAGCGGGCCGGTCTGGACAAGGACGAGGTCGTCATCGACGAAAGCGCGCTGCGCAAGCTCGCCGGTGAGTACACCCGTGAGGCGGGCGTGCGCACCCTGGAGCGGTCCATCGCGCGACTGCTCCGCAAGGTCGCGGCGCAGCACGAACTGGGCGAGCGGAAGCTTCCGTTCACCGTCACGGACGGCGAGCTGCGTGCGCTGATCGGGCGCCCGCACCACGTGCCCGAGTCGGCCCAGGACCCGGCCGAGCGCCGTACGGCGGTCCCGGGTGTGGCGACGGGTCTGGCGGTGACCGGAGCGGGCGGTGACGTGCTGTTCGTGGAGGCGTCCCTGGCCGACCCGGAGACGGGCGCGGCGGGGCTGACCCTGACGGGCCAGCTCGGGGACGTGATGAAGGAGAGCGCGCAGATCGCCCTGTCCTTCCTGCGCTCGCGCGGCGCCGAACTGGAACTGCCGGTCGGTGACCTGAAGGACCGGGGCGTGCACATCCACTTCCCGGCGGGCGCGGTGCCGAAGGACGGCCCGAGCGCGGGCATCACGATGACGACGGCACTCGCCTCGCTCCTGTCGGGCCGGCTGGTCCGCACGGACGTGGCGATGACGGGCGAGGTCTCGCTGACCGGACGCGTCCTGCCGATCGGCGGCGTGAAGCAGAAGCTGCTGGCCGCCCACCGCGCCGGGGTCACCACGGTGATCATCCCCAAGCGCAACGAGCCCGACCTCGACGACGTCCCCGCCGAGGTCCTGGAGAAGCTCGACGTGCACGCCGTGACGGACGTGCGCCAGGTCCTCGACCTGGCCCTGTCCCCGGCGACGAACGGCGCGCAGCCGGAGGTTCCGGTGGCGGCGTGACGGACGCTGCCGGATGAAGGCGAAGGCCCGGGTCCCGTGAGGGAGGCCCGGGCCTTCGTCGTGCGCTCAGCCGTAGGCCAGGGCCTGCACCCGGTCCAGCGCGCCGTTGAACCGGTTGTGGTCACCGACGGTCGGTCCCGTCGAGGTGTACTGCCACATCGTGTAGTAGCTCCACCCGGCTGGCAGAGTCCCCACCGTCGACGCGTACCGCGCGATCCACAGCGGGTTGGCGGTGGCGAAGCCGGAGTAGTTGCCCGTGCACTGGGTCCACCAGCTGGTCGCCGTGTAGATGACCGCGTCCCGGCCCGTGCGGGCCTTGTACTGGTTCAGGAAGTCGCGGATCCACGTGACCATGCCGCTCTGCGACTTGCCGTAGCAGGCCGCGCCGTACGGGTTCCACTCGATGTCCAGGGCGCCGGGCAGGGTTTTGCCGTCACGGGACCAGCCGCCGCCGTGGTCGACGAAGTAGTTGGCCTGCGTTGCGCCGGACGTGGTGTCGGGCGTGGCGAAGTGGTAGGCGCCGCGGATCATGCCGACGTTGTAGGAGCCGTTGCACTGCTGCGCGAAGTACGGGTTGGTGTAGTACGTGCCCTCGGTGGCCTTCACGTAGGCCCACTTCACACCGCTGCTCCAGAGAGTGGACCAGGCCACGTTGCCCTGGTGGGAGGAGACGTCGACGCCTTCCGTCTGGACGGCGCGGGTGTCGCGGGGCAGGCCGTGGACGCCGTCGTGGGCGGGGACGCCCATGCCCATGTAGGCGGAGCCCCGGGCGGGGGTGTCCGCGGCGGCGGCCGGTGAGGTGGGGGCGAGGACGAGCGAGAGCGCGGTGAGCAGGAGTCCGGTGAGGACGAGGCGGAGCGGTCCGGGTCTGTGCACGGGCATAGCGTGCCTCCGAAGGCTCGGTGACGCACGGTGGGGAGACGCGGGAACGCGGGGCATGCCGGCCGGGACGAAGGGGGCGGGGCGCCGTTGGCCCGCTGTTGGTGCGCCGTCCGAAGATGCTGGCGTGGGCATGCCAGTCAGTGCCTGGCAAAGACGCTACGGACGTGTGCCGACGGGTGGAAGGGGGCCTGGGGGCTGCCGTTGGTCTACGCCTGAGAAATACTGACGGAGCTGCGGCGATGACGGCATGTGACGGAAACTTTCAGAACTGGGAAACCGAGGCAGGGGCTGACGTGCGCGAAGACGGAAACGGCGACGGCCGAGGGGTCGGATCCGGGGTGTCCGCCGGACTTCCCGGGGAGCCAGGTCCCGGCACCGAACAGCCCGAGTTCCTCTCCCTGGAGCGGGAGTTGACCGTGCTGCTGCGGCGCGCCCGAGCCAGCCAGGGCGAGATGGCCCGGGAGGTCCACCCCGACCTGGAGTCCGCCGCGTACGGCCTGCTGATCCGCCTCGACGAGTGCGGCCGCCAACGCGCGACCGAGCTCGCCGCCTACATCGGCGTCGGCAAGGCCACCATGTCCCGTCAGCTGCGCGCCCTGGAGGACCTCGGTCTGGTCGCCCGCGAGCCCGACCCCGCCGACGGCCGCGCCTGGCTGGTCCACCTCACCGAGGAGGGCCGCCGCCGGGTCGGCAAGGTGCGCAACGCCCGCCGAGCCCGCTACGCCCGCCGCCTGTCCGGCTGGGACCCCCGAGAGGTCTCGGAACTGGCCCGCCTGCTCAACCAGTTGAACCAGGAGATGGAGGGCTAGGGCCGACCTGCGCGGCTGCCCGGATTCAGAACTCCACGAACACCACGGTCGCGTCGTCATGCGTCTTGCCCCGGCGCAGGAACCGCCGCTCGGTGTCCGCGAGTTCCAGCGCCCGCACCCGGTCGACCAGCGCCTGCGCCCCCTCCTTGCGTACGACGTCGAAGAGGTCGCCCCAGTCCCCGGCGCCGAACTTCTCCACCCAGCGCGTCGCACCGTCCGTGAGCGCGGCGAGGGCGCGGACACCGGAACGGGGCAGGGTCCCGGTCACCGCCCGCTGCGCCACCGAGGGATCGGCGGCGGCCGTGAAGAAGCCGCCCTCCTTGTTGCGCAGATCCGCGTCGACCATCGCGTCCGTGGCCAGGGCGGACCGGGGCAGCCGGGAGAGCCGGTCGTCGAGATACGGCGTGACCGTGCCGTCGGGCGCCTCCACCAGGAGGGCCGAGTCCGACAGGATCAGGTACTCCACGGACCCGGGCGACCAGCGGACGACGACGACCGTTGCCTGTGGGGTGCGCGGGTGAGAAAGGTCACAGGTTTCCCGGTGCGCATCGGCGGTACGCGCGAGGGCAGCCGACAGGGCGTCGGCGAGCGGAACATCCGGGAGTGAAACGGTCAGTTCGGTCAGTGCCCCGCCGAGCCGCGCGGTGAACCAGGGGACGGAATGCAGACAGCCGGTCCCGCCCTGCGGCGGCGTCACGCCGTCCAGGACGACCACGGTGCCGCCCTGTCCGGAAGCGGGGAGTCCGACGCTCGCGAAGTCCTCGTTGGGGCGGGCGGGATCGCCCGGTTCCGAAACAAGTTCAGTGCGCATCCGGTCAGTCTGCACGAGCCCTTCACAAGGTTCGCCAAAGGCTGGCAACAGTTGCGCAATTGGCGAACTCACGCAGGTCAGGCGCCGGGTTTGGGGTGGAATGGCGCTTGCCGGGCAGGCGTGGTGGCGAATCCTGCCACCGCCCGCCGCAGACGTCCAACCGGCCCGCCGGGGACGGGCGCTGCAAACGCCACAGGAACTTGCCCGCCAACTCCCCTCCGGGGTTCACTCCTTCGGGTGGCGGGTCAGGTGATGCGAGACCACCGCCCACCGGCACTGGGAGGGTCGGGAAGCGTACCGGGCGTATGCGCCAGTTGACGGAGCGTCACCCGGGCCCATGGGTATCACGAGTTCAGGAATGCGAGCACCGGTGCAGAAGACGCGGCCTCGTCGCTCAGGCAAGCAGACGGCCTCCGCAGGGAGCCCCGAGCAACCGCCCGGCACCACGACAGGGGCCGGTACTGTCTCGGCCGGCAAGGGCCGGCCCACCCATGTACGCAATCGGCTCATCATCGCCGTGGCCGTGGTCGCCGCCGCCATAGCGGCCGCCGGAGCCCCGTCGATCGTCACCGCCTCCGCGCAGGTGCACGACAGTCAGGAGCTGGTGACCCTCTCCGAGCAGTCCGAGGACGCCCTCGCGCTCGCCCACTCGCTCGCCGACGAACGCGACGAGGTCACCTCCTACGTCGCCGCCGGACGCCCCAAGTCCAAGGCGCCCTCGGAGCAGCGCGGCGCCCGCGTCGACCGGCTGGTCGACGAACTGCGCGCGAACCCCGACATCCCCGCGTCGCTGCGGACGGACCTGGACGACATCGCGGGCCTGCGCAGAGCGGCGCTCACCGGAAAGAGCACCGCTCTCGAAACGCACAAGGCGTACTCCGACGCGCTCACCGAGCTGCACCGCCTCGCCGAGAAACTGGCCGAGGACATGCCGCCCCGCGCGGGGTCCGGCGCCTACGCCCTCGCCGAGCTCGACACCGCCGTACAACAGGCCGCCTCCACGCGGGGACTGCTGCTCGCCGCGCTCAGCGTGCCCCGCTCCACCCAGACCGTGATCGACCCGATCACCGGACTGCCGAGCCAGGTCAGCACCTCCTCCGACGCCGACACCAAGCAGCGCGACGCCCTCAGCGCCGCCGCCCAGGAGGCGCGGCTGCGCTCCGACGCGGCGCTCGCCGACTTCCGCGCGACCGCGCCCCAGCAGTCGGTGGCCTCCTACGACTCCACGGTCACCGGACCGGAGGCGGAGGCCGCCGAGAAGTACCTCGCCTCCCTCACCGACCAGCCGACCCTCTCCGACGGCGAACTCGGCACCGGCGTGAAGAAGCTGGACGAGGCGCTCTCCGCGCGCGTGGACATGATGCGCGGCGCGGAGTCGGCCCTGCACGACCGCCGCACCAAGGACCTCGCCCTGCTCCGGGACGACGACGTCACCGAGCTGGAGATCCGCATCGCGATCCTCGGCGTACTCGTCCTGCTCGCGATCGGCGTCGCCACCGGCATGGCCCGCAGCCTGACCCGCCCCCTCGCGGTCCTGCGCCTGGGCTCGGCCCGGCTCGCGGGCGCCGGAGACCCGGGAACGGAGGAGCCGGTCCGGTTCACCGGCCGCAAGGACGAGTTCGCGAAGGTCGTCGACTCCGTCAACGCCCTGCACGCGCAGGCGGTCGCCCTCCACGAGCGCATCGCGACGCTGGAGTCCGACCGCAAGCATCTCGTGGGCCAGCGCCAGAAGATGGCCGACGCCCGCGAGGAGCTGCGCGCCGAACTGGCCGACTCCGCCGCCCAGTTGGAGCGCCTGCGCACCAGCATCGGCTCCACTTTCGTCAACCTCGCCCTGCGCACGCTGGGCCTGGTGGAACGCCAACTGGCGGTGATCGAGGGCCTGGAGGAGCGCGAACAGGACCCCGACCGCCTCGCCACCCTCTTCAAACTGGACCACTTCGCGACGGTGATGCGCCGCCACAGCGAGAACCTGCTGGTGCTGGCGGGCACGGAGCATGTGCAGCACAGCGCGGGTCCGGTGCCGCTGGTGGACGTGGTCCGGGCCGCGGTCAGCGAGATCGAGCGGTACGAGCGAGTCCGCATCGCCTCGCTGCCTCCTCACGCCCACATCGCGGGCTTCGCGGCGGACGACCTCTCACACCTGCTGGCCGAACTGATGGAGAACGCCACCTCGTTCTCCCCGCCGGACCTGCCCGTCGAGATCTCCGGCTGGCTCCTGGAGAGCGGCGAGGTCATGCTCTCCGTCCAGGACGAGGGCATCGGCATGACCGACGACCGCCTGACCCGCCTGAACTCCCGCCTGTCCGACTTCGACCCCGAGGCGACCTACGACCAGGAAGGCGAGGAGGGCCTGGGCCTCGGCCTCTACGTCGTGGCCCGCCTGGCCCACCGTCACGGCGTCCGAGTCCAGCTCAGGGAACAGAAGCAGGGCGGAGTGGCAGCGGTAGCGGTCCTCCCGGCGTCCCTCCTGGCCCCGGCCCAGCCCACCGCGGTACCGGCCACGGACCCCGTGTCCTCGTCCACCCACACGGTCTCCCTCCCCGGCGCAGACGCAGAGGCCAACTCCAACGTCCTGCACGGCACCCGGGGCGACCGCCTGGTGGCGCTGGCAGAGGAGGCCCTACACAAGACCGCGGCCACCCCGGCACCTGAAACTCCAGCGGAAACCACGATGGAGCTCCTCCTGCCGGAGGCAACAGAACCCGAGACCACGACGACGGGCACGGACCAGGCACCGGATGCGGAGAAGCCCGCACCCCCTGCCCCCACCCACCCCGCAGCCGCCGACGGCGATGGCGAAGCCGAGACGGAACACGAGCGCGCCACCGAGGACGAGCTCACCGCCAAGGGCCTCCCCAAGCGCACCCCGAAGATCAGCACACCCACCCACACACCGCGTCAGCGAACGGCAAGCGTCGACGCCGACGCCCTGCGCCGCAGACTGGGCGGCTTCCGCCGGGGGGCAGAGGCCGGCTACCGCGACGTAGAAGCAGAGATCGCAGAACAGACGGGCCAGACAACGGCACCGCAATCCGAAGCAGCCACGGGGGGCACAGTCGAGGAGGCAAGCAGTTGACCGCGCCCAGTACCTTCGGACTGAGCAGTGAAGCCCGCAACCTGCACTGGCTACTGACCAACCTGGTGGAGGAAGTCCCCGGCATCGAGTCCGTCGCCGTGGTCTCCTCCGACGGCCTTCTCCTGCTCTCCTCTGACCCGCACAGAAACGAGGCGGCCAAGGCACAGCGCCCGCGAAAGGGCCCCCGCGGCTCCGCCGCCGACCTCGCCACCATCGTCTCCGGCATCGGCAGCCTCACCATCGGCGCCGCCCGCCTCATGGAGTACGGCGGTGTGAAGCACACCATGGTCGCGATGGACGAGGGCAGCCTGTTCGTGATGTCCATCAGTGACGGCTCCCTGCTCGGCGTCCACGGCTCCGCCGACTGCGACATGAGCGTGATCGCCTACCACATGGCCCTCTTCGTCGGCCGCGCCGGCCACGTCCTGACCCCCGAACTCCGCAGCGAGCTACGAAAATCCCTGGCAGCCGAGTCGACCGGGAGCCCCCGATGAGCAGCGGCACACCCAAGAAGCTCCCCGTCCGAGGCGGCGACCGCAAGCCCGCCCGCGTGCGCCCCTACTCGCTCACCGGCGGCCGTACCCGCTTCGGCCACGTCCTGCTCGTGGAGACGTTCGTGGCCGCGCTGGAGGCCCCGGAGGAGCGCAAGGAGCTGACGAATGGTTCCCTCAACACCCGGGTCATGCCGGAGCTGCGGGCCATCGTCGAACTGTGCCGCCGTATGCGCACGGTGGCCGAGATCGCCGCGCTGCTGAAGATGCCGCTCGGCGTGGTCCGTGTGCTCCTCAGCGACCTCGCGGACCAGGGAAAGATCCGTGTGTACGGCACCGGCACCGGTCACGGCACCGGCCGCCCGGACCGCGCTCTGCTCGAAAGGGTGCTGAGTGGACTCCGTCGTCTCTGAAGTCACCGACGTCACCGCAATCGCCGAAGCCACCGACGAGGACGTCAAGTCCTGGCAGACGGACCGCACCCGCGCCCCCATCGCCACGAAGATCGTCGTCGCGGGCGGGTTCGGCGTCGGCAAGACCACCCTGGTCACCGCCGTCTCGGAGATCACGCCGCTCCAGACCGAGGCGCTGATGACCGAGGCGAGCGAGGAGACCGACGACCTCACCGCCACGCCGCAGAAGCTGACCACCACCGTGGCCATGGACTTCGGCCGCATCACGCTCGACGACGACCTGGTGCTCTACCTCTTCGGCACCCCGGGCCAGCAGCGGTTCTGGTTCATGTGGGACGACCTGGTGCGCGGCGCGATAGGCGCGGTCGTGCTGGCCGACACCCGGCGGCTGAAGGACTGCTTCCCGGCGCTGGACTACTTCGAGAGCTGCGGGCTGCCGTACGTCGTCGCGGTCAACCACTTCGACGGCAGTGAGCGGTTCGAGCCGGAGGACGTGCGGGAGGCGCTCACGATCCCGGCACACATACCTGTCATGATCATGGATGCGCGGCGCCGGATCTCGGCGATCGAGACCCTGCTGGCCCTGGTGGGCCACGCGCTGGACGAAACCCCCGAGTAGGAGAACTGCCCCGCATGCGGAAGATACTCGTCGTCGGGGCCGGCCAGTCCGGCCTCCAGCTCGCCCTCGGACTCCAGTCGAACGGGTACGAGGTCACCCTCATGTCCAACCGGACCGCGGACGAGATCCGCACCGGCCGGGTCATGTCGACGCAGTGCATGTTCGACACCGCCCTCCAGCACGAGCGCGATCTCCAGCTGAACTTCTGGGAGTCCCAGGCCCCGAAGATCGAAGGACTCGGCATCTCGGTGGCGGCCCCGGGCTCCTGGGCCGAGGGCCCGGCGGCCCGCGCGATCGACTGGGTGGGGCACCTCGACGGGTACGCCCAGTCCGTGGACCAGCGGGTGAAGATGGCCGGCTGGATGGAGACCTTCGCCCAGCGCGGCGGCCAACTGGTCATCCACGGCG
This sequence comes from Streptomyces davaonensis JCM 4913, assembly GCF_000349325.1. Lineage (GTDB taxonomy): Bacteria > Actinomycetota > Actinomycetes > Streptomycetales > Streptomycetaceae > Streptomyces > Streptomyces davaonensis. The sequence goes on along the minus strand of NC_020504.1, from coordinate 3,504,601 downwards.
CGGCGGTCGGGGACCTCGACTACTTCTCCCGTACGTACGACCTGGTGCTGGTGTCGGCGGGTAAGGGCGAGCTGGTGTCCATGTTCGCCCGGGACCCGGAGCGCTCCCCGTACACCGAGCCGCAGCGCGCCCTCGCGGTGGCCTACGTCCACGGCCTCGGCCCGCGCCCCGAGCACCCCGAGTTCGAGGCGGTCCGGTGCAGCCTGGTGCCCGGTGTCGGCGAGCTGTTCATCATGCCGACGCTGACCACCTCCGGCCGCGCCGACATCCTGTTCTGGGAGGGCATACCCGGCGGCCCGCTGGATGTCTTCAACGGCGTCAAGGACCCGGCGGAACACCTCTCCCTGACCCTGGAACTCATGGAGAAGTTCACGCCGTGGGAGTACGCGCGGGCGACGAAGGTCGAACTGACCGACGCCGGTGGCACGTTGGCGGGCCGCTACGCGCCCACGGTCCGCAACCCGATCGGCCGGCTGCCCGGCGGCGGGCTTGTCCTCGGTGTCGCCGATGTCGTCGTCGCGAACGACCCGATCACCGGTCAGGGCTCCAACTCCGCGTCCAAGTGCGCCGCGGCCTACCTCGCGTCCATCCTCGAACACGGTGACAAGCCGTTCGACGAGGAGTGGATGCAGGCGACGTTCGACCGCTACTGGGAGACGGCTCAGCACGTCACCAAGTGGACCAACGCCATGCTCGCCCCGCCGCCGGAGCACATCCTGAACCTCATCGGCGCGGCCGGCCAGATCCAGCCCGCGGCGGACCGTTTCGCCAACGCCTTCAACGACCCCGCGGACTTCGAGAACTTCTTCTACGAGCCGGAGAAGACCGAGGCCTACCTCGCCTCGCTGGCCTGATCCCCGTCGGGACGCACCGCCCCCAGGATCGGGTGGGCAGCGATCGGGGACACCTTGATCCGCTCACCCGTCCTGGGCGCCTCGACCACCTCGCCCGCACCCAGATACATGGCCACATGCGTGGCGTCCCGGTGATAGACGACCAGGTCGCCCGGCCGGAGTCCGTCCAGCTCCACCCTGGGGAGCCGCGCCCACTGCTCCTGGCTGGTGCGGGGGATGGACGTACCGGCGTGGTCCCAGGCTTCCGAGGTGAGCCCGGAGCAGTCGTACGTCCGCGGCCCCTCGGCACCCCATTCGTACGGCTTCCCGAGCTGCCGCATGGCGTACCGCACCGCCTTCTCGCCCGCGCTCGACGCCTCGGCGGGCCCGGCGCCCAGCGCCCCGGAGGTGACGAGGTCCCGCTGGGCGTCCTGGACGCCCTTCTCCTCCAACTCGGCGATCTCCCCCAGCTGTTCGGCGGTGAGCGAGGAGAGCATCTCCTCGACGTCCGACAGCCGCCCGCGCACCTCGTCCCGGTCCTTCTTCTGCCGCTCGGCGAGCGCAAGCTGCTTGTCCAGGGCGGTACGGGCCTTGCGCGCCAGCTCGTCGGCCTTCTTCTCGCTGCCGGTCAGCCGCCCCACCGTCTCGGCCCGCTCCCGCGCCAACTGCCCGATCACATGCCCCTGTTCGAGCGCGTGCTGCGGAGAACGGGCGAGCAGCAGCCGTACGTACGAGGAGATCTCGGTGCTGCCCTGGTACTGCTGCCGGGCCAGCCGCCCCGCCGCGCCCCGGCTGTCGTGCAGGGAGAGCCGCACCCGGGAGAGTTCCCCGTCCAGCCGCCTGACCTCGGCGCGCTGTTCCTTGAGCCGCTCCTCGGTGGCGTTGTACGTCTCGGTGGCGCGTTCCGCCTCCCGGTACAGACGCTGAAGGTCCGTCAGAAGACGGGACACCGACGGCTCGCCGGGCTCCGGTACGGCCGCGGCGGGGAGCGGCGCGAGGACCGTGCCGGCCGCCATCGCCGCCGTACACACCAGACGCGGAAGCCTTCCTGACACGTCATCACCTCCGGTGCGGGCAGCCCCTCTGCTCCGCACCGCGAGCATCGAACGGGGGCGCCGGGTCCGCGCGCCGGGTGTGCGCGGTTCGGCGCAACGGGATCACCCGTCCGCGTCGTCCGGCTTGCCGCCCGGCGTGGCGCCTGGCTTCGTCCACGGCCACTTCAGCTTGTGCGTGTGCCGCCCCTCGGGGTCGTAGAGGTACTTCCAGCGCCGGGTGAGCCCGATCTGGCGGCCCTCGACGCGGGGGACGCGGCTGTAGAGCAGCACGGTGGGCGGGCCGCCGTCGGGGTCCGGGACGGGGACGCGGTACGTCTTGGGCGGGTGCCCGGTGACCCCGAGCAGCACGGGCAGCACGCGCCCGTCCAGGGGCCCGCCCTCGAAGGGGGTGTCTTCGCTCTTCACGGGACCAGTGTCAGTCATCCCCGCCCAGGGCCTTGACCAGGGCGGCGGTCTGCGGGTCGCGGGCGCCGGTGACCGAGAGCACGGCGATGAACTGGTCGACGAGCCAGTCGCGCAGTTCGTCCACGGGCGGCTGCTTGCCCTCGTCGAGCCAGAGCAGGGAGGCCGCCTCGCACGAGGTGATCCACAGCTTGACGGTCATCCGCAGCCTGAGGCCCGGCTCGCTGACGTCCAGATGACTGAGGATGTGCTCGGCGGCGGCCCGTCGCACCCCGTCGACGATGGAGGTGGTCCGAGAGGTCTCGACGACACTCCCGCCCTGAAGCAGGGCACTGAACCCGGCGTCATGCTCGTCGACAAAGGCGAGATACCGGTCGAGCGCCCGCCCGAGCCGCTCGATCAGCGCCCCTTCCCGAGGCTCGTCGAAGCACTGCTCCAGCTCCTCGGCGGCGGACCGCAGGGCAGCCTCGTAGAGCTGCTGCTTGCCGCCGGGGAAGTACCGGTACACCAGCGGCCGCGACACCCCGGCCGCCTCCGCCACGTCGTCGAGCGACACCTCCTCGGGCGCCCGGTGGGCGAACAGCGACAAGGCGGCCGCGAGCAGCTGACTGCGCCGCTCCTCGACACTGAGGCGTCGATAGGCGGGGGTGGGTGCCGAGGGGCTCATGACGTGCAGACTAACCGCTGCACCAGTACCCGAGCCGCCTCGTACCAGCCTGTTCGAGCCGCTTCCTACGCCAGCAGCCCCGACGACTTCCACAGCCGCCGCCCCACCCCCCGCAGCACCCCGATGTCGTCCAGAAAGTCCGTCAGCCGCTTGGCCCCCGTCTGCATGACCTCCCGCCGGTGCCCGCTGGCCTGCACCTGCGCCACGGCCTCGCGCTGGTCGAGCCCCAGATTCGTGTAGACCTCGGGGTTCACGAAGGCCACCGAGAAGATCCGGGCGAACTCCCCGGAGGTGACCCGGGTGAACTCCTGGGACCACTTCGGCGCCGTCACCATCTGCCGCCGCAGCTCCTCACGGGCGTAGCGGACATGCCGAGCCTCCTCCACCACATGGATCCGCGTCACGCCCCGGATCAGCGGCTGCACCCGCTCGTCCGGGAACGTCAGCCGCTGCATCCAGTCCAGGACCTCCTCACCGAGCAGCGTCGCCGTGAAGGACCCCGGAGTCGTGGAGATCGTCTTGAACAGCCGCCCCAGGTTCTGATGCACCCGGCTCACCGGGTACCACGGCGTCTCCCCACGGGAGATTAGCCGCGCGAACATCTTCGAGTGCCGGCACTCGTCCTCGATCTCGGTCAGCGCGTACCGCACATGCGCGCTCGTCGCCGCCTTGTCGTAGACGTGCCGCACCAGCAACTGCATCAGGATCAGCTCGAACCAGATCCCCAGCGAGGCCAGCGCCGCCGCCTCGTGCTGCGAGAGCAGGATCCGCTGCTCCTCGCTCATCCGCTTCCAGATCGGGGTGTCGTACAGCGACACCAGCTCCGGCGGCCAGAACCACTTGCCCTCCTCGAAGGGCGCGTCCCAGTCCAGCTCCTTGTCGGGGTCGAAGGAGTGCTTCGCGGAGGAGTCGAGCAGCCGCTCGGCCACCTGCTCCCGGTCCTTCAGCAGACCCAGCGCGTCGCGCAGCCCCTCCACCGCGTCGGCGTCCGTGAACGGCGTCATGGTTCTCCCCACTCGTTACCCGCGGTCACATCCTCCGTCCCCTTATGAGACTGCGCGTCAGCAAGCTCGTCAATCCCTCGCGCGGCACTTGTTGACCCCGCGTCTACCGCGCGGGAGCCTGCGGGACATGCCGACCTACGACCTGTACGCCACCGACCCGGGAGACCCTCACTGGCAGGTGCCGGCGACCGGCGCGGCCCGCTTCGCCTGGGAGTACGACGACGGCCGCGACCGTCTGCTCGCCCTGTACCAGAAGGGCAAGGACAAGCAGTGGGACGGACAGAAACGCATCGACTGGACCCTGGAGGTCGACCCCTACGACCCGCTCGGCACCCCCGACGAGGCGATGTCCCTCTACGGCACCCGGCACTGGGCGAAGCTGACCGAAGCCGACAAGGGCGAGTTACGCCGCCACTACGCCTCCTGGCAGTTCAGCCAGTTCCTCCACGGCGAACAGGGCGCGATGGTCTGCGCCGCGCGCATCGTGGAGTCGGTCCCGGACCTGGACGCCAAGTTCTACTCGGCGACCCAGACGATGGACGAGGCCCGGCACGCCGAGATCTACGGCCGCTTCCTGCACGAGAAGATCGGGATGCTCTACCCGGTCAACGACAACCTCCGGTCCCTGCTCGGCGACACCCTGCGCGACAGCCGCTGGGACATGCCCTACCTCGGCATGCAGGTCCTCATCGAGGGCCTCGCCCTCGCCGCCTTCGGCATGATCCGCGACACCACGGACAAGCCCCTGCCGCAGCAGATCCTCGCCTACGTCATGCAGGACGAGGCCCGCCATGTGGCCTTCGGCCGGATGGCGCTCAGGGACTACTACAAGCAGCTCACCGACGCCGAACTCCGCGAACGCGAGGAGTTCGTCATCGAGGGCTGCTACCTGATGCGGGACCGCCTGCGAGGCGTCGAAGTCCTGGAGAACTTCGGCATCCCCACCCCCGAGGCCGAGCAGTACAGCGAACAGTCCGAATTCCTGGCCCTGTTCCGCCAGTTGCTCTTCTCCCGCATAGTCCCCTGCGTCAAGGACATAGGCCTGTGGGGCAAGCGCCTCCAACAGGCCTACGTCGACATGGGCGTCTTCGACCTGGGCAACTCCAACCTCGACCTGCTGATGACCGAGGACGAGGAGATCGCCGAGAAACTGGACGCGGAGCGCTTCGCGGTGGAGGAGCGGGAGCGGGTCGCGGAGGTGCGGGAAGCCATCGAGAACGGTCGCTAGACCGAGCAGCCGAGCCCCTCCGGCACCTCGCCGAGGACCGGCTGGGACGCGCCCGGCGGGAACGAGGTGCGCAGGGTGAAGGCGTACGGGGTCGGGCCGTTCGTACGCAGGTGCAGCAGGCGTGCCTCCGCCTCGGCGACCGTCGGGCGGTGGCCGGCCGGGACCCACCACATGGCCAGCATGGCCTCCTGGACCTTCTCGAACCATTCGCGGCGGCGGGCCAGCATTTCGCGGTGGCGGCCCTGGTACATGTAGGCCGTGAGGGAGTTGGTGTCGCGCCACACCGACATGTTGATGATCAGCCACTCGTCCCCGAGGACGGGGATGTCCGTCGCGTCGCCGCCCTCGCTCTGGAGGCGCCAGACGAATCCGTCGGCGGAGTCGGCGTCGGCGTTCACCGGATCGAGTGCGTCGACGAAGTCCTTCAACTGTGGTGAGTCCAGCGGGAATTTGAGGCGGGCTATGTTGACTTCGGCAAGCTCGAATGCGGGAGTCATAGACCGAACGTTAGGTCGGGCACACCGGGCGCGGGAACCCCCGTCTCACCCACCGAGCACCGCCTCCATCACCGCCCGCGCGATCGGCGCCGCGTCCCCGCCCCCGCTGATCTCCCCGCGGTCCGCCTCCGCGTCCTCCACCACCACCGCGACCGCCACCTTCGGCACCACGTCCCGCTCACCCTCCGCCCACGACACGAACCAGGCATACGGCGTCCCGGAGTTGCCGATGCCGTGCTGTGCGGTACCGGTCTTGCCGCCGACGGTCACCCCTGGGATCGCCGCGTTCGTACCGGTGCCCTCCCGCACCACGTCCGTCATCAGTTCCCGCAGCCGCAGCGCGGTCGCCGGATGCATCGCCTGCCGGACCGGCCGGGACCCGGCCGTGGTCAGCGTCGCGCCCCCCGAACGCACCGTCCGCTCCACCAGATACGGCTCGCGCACCTGCCCCCCGCTCGCCACCGCAGCCGCCACCATCGCCATCTGAAGGGGCGTCGCCCGCGTGTTGTACTGCCCGATCGCCGACAGCGCGAGCTGCGCCCGGTCGACCGTCGTGTCGAAGGTGCTCGGGGCCACCGAGTACGGGATCCGCACCCCCGCGTCGTTGAACCCGAACGCCTGTGCGGTGGCCGCCAGATCGCCCACCCCCACCCGCACCCCCAGCTTCGCGAACACCGTGTTGCACGACCACATGAACGCGGCCCGCAACGACACGTCCGCGCACCCCGTCGCCTCGTTCGTCAGGCTCGTCGAGGTACCCGGCAGCGTGTACGGGTCGGGGGAGACCGTCGGTTCGTCGACATCCCCGACGACCCCCGCGTCCAGCGCCGCCGCCGCGGTCACCACCTTGAAGGTCGACCCCGGCGGATACGTCTGCCGCACCGCCCGGTTGAGCATCGGCTTGTCCGGGTCCTCGTTCAGCCCGATCCAGGACCGCGCCACCGTCGGCCCGTTCCCCGACAGCGCCTCCGGGTTGTACGACGGCGTCGACACCAGCGCCAGGATCCGCCCCGTCGACGGTTCCACCGCCGCCACCGCGCCCTTGCGCCCGCCGAGCCCGTCGTAGGCCGCCCGCTGTGCGCCCGCGTGCAGCGTCGTCACCACATCGCCGCCCGGATTCCGCGCCCGGGTCAGCTCGCCCAGCAGCGGGAACGGCGCCAGCATCGGATCCGCGCCGGACAGCACCCCGTCCTCGGCGTGCTCCAGCAGGCTCGTTCCGTACACCTGCGAGGCGAAGCCGGTCACCGGCGCGTACAACGGGCCGTCCAGATACGTGCGTTCGTAGCGGAGCTGCTCGCCGGTGTCCTTCGACCCGGTGACCGGCCGGCCGCCGACCAGGATGTCGCCGCGCGGCTGCCCGTACCGGGCGATGGTCTGCCGCCGGTTGGCCGGGTTCTCGTCGTACCCGCCCGCCTCGAAGACCTGGATGCGGGTGGCGTTCACCAGCAGCGCGGCCAGCAACAAGGCGCAGAAGACGGCCGCGAGCCGGATGTGCCGGGTCACTCGGTCTCCGTCCCGTCCGTCTCGTACCGCCTGCGCGCCGAGTCGCTCACCCGGACCAGCAGCGCCACGATCGCCCAGTTGGTGACCACCGACGAACCGCCCTGCGCCAGGAACGGCATCGCCATGCCGGTGAGCGGGATCAGCCCGGTCACACCGCCCGCGATCACGAAGACTTGGAGCGCGACGATCGAGGCGAGCCCCACCGCGAGCAGTTGTCCGAAGGGGTCGCGCAGCGCGAGGCCCGCCCGGTAGCCGCGCTCCACCAGCAGGCCGTAGAGCAGGAAGATCGCGGACAGTCCGGCCAGGCCCAGTTCCTCGCCCGCGGTGGCCAGGATGAAGTCCGACTTCACGGCGAACCCGATCAGCACGGAGTGGCCGAGCCCCAGGCCGGTGCCGAGCATGCCGCCCGACGCGAAGGAGAACAGCGACTGGGAGAGCTGGTTGGGGCCCTGGCCCGCCTCGATCGAGGCGAGCGGATGCAGCCAGTCGTCGACCCTGCTGTGCACATGCGGTTCCAGCCAGCCGACGGCGACCGCGCCGAGGGCCGCCAGCAGCAGCCCCACGGCGATCCATCCGGTGCGCCCGGTCGCGACGTACAGCAGGACCACGAACAGGCCGAAGAACAGCAGCGAGGTGCCGAGGTCCCGTTCCAGGATCAGTACGCCGACGCTCAGCAGCCAGATCGCGACGATCGGCCCGAGCACCCGCCCGGTCGGCAGTTGCAGCCGCCACACCCGGCGGCCCGCATAGGCAAGCGCCCCCCGGTTCGCGGCCAGATACGCGGCGAAGAACACCGCCAGCAGGACCTTCGCGAACTCGCCCGGCTGGATGGAGAATCCGGCGATCCGGATCCAGATCCGGGCCCCGTTCACCGAGGGGAACAGGATCGGCAGAATCAGCAGACCGAGGGCGCCGACCACACTGACGTACGCATAACGCTGAAGGACACGGTGGTCGCGCAACAGCACCACGGTCACGATGAAGAAGCCCACCCCCAGCGTGGACCACACGAGTTGGGCGGGCGCCGCCCGGTCGCCCGGGGTCTCCAGGTCGAGCCGGTAGATCAGGACCAGTCCGAGACCGTTGAGCAGCACGCCGATCGGCAGCAGCAGCGGGTCCGCGCACGGCGCCCGCAGTCGCACCGCCAGATGGGCGACGAGCGCCAGCACACCGAGCCCGGCGCCGTAACCGGCGGCGCCGGGCGGGACGGTGCCGGCGCGGGCGAGACCGACAGCGCAGTAGCCGTACACGGAGAGCAGGACGGCCACGACGATGAGGGCCAGTTCGATGCCACGGCGCCGGGGGAGGCGTACGGCGGGAGCGGGTGCGTCCGCCTGCGCCTCGGTGGTTCCGGCCTTGCTCATGTCCGGAACTTACCCAAATAGGGCGTCTTGTGTGCCTTGCGGCTCAGCACCAGCGTGGCGCGGGCCCGATGTTGTTGATGTAGCGGGCGGCGCCCCAGGCCCAGGTGCCGTCGGGCAGGAGGTACCAGAGCGGGTTGCCCTGGATGTTCTGGCCGACCGTCTTGCAGAAGATCTTCACGATCTGCCCGCGGTGCGCGGTCCGGATGACCTGGCTCCCTCGATTGGGTGCGCTGCGCAACAGCAGGGTGTTGGCGGTCACGACGCCCTTGTAGAGCCGGGGGTGGTGGTTCTGGTGATGCCCGCCCCAGTCCTCGCCGGCGACGGCGGGAGCGGCGGCAGCCGCGGCGACGAGTGCGCCGGCGACGAGGGATATGGAGAGACGGGAGCGAAGCGACATGGGGTGTACCTCCATGAAGGGGGCGAAACCTGACTATCCGCCACGCTATGAGCGCAAGACTCCGGCCGCCTCTCAACATGGGCCATCCGGAAGAACCTAGGGGCGCGGGGAACTGCGCGCTCAACCCCCACCGACCGGCAGAGACAGTGTCGCCAAGGCCCCACCATCCTCCGCATTGGCAAAGGACAACCGCGCCCCCAAAACCTCCGCCTGCCCCAACGCGATAGTCAGCCCCAGCCCATGCCCCTTCGCACCCCCTTCAGTCCGAAACCGCTGCGGCCCATGCTCAAGCAAATACACCGGATACCCATCCCCGTGATCCCGCACAACGACCTGCGCCCCATCCACCGTCAGAGACACCGGCCCCCGCCCATGCCGATGCGCATTGGCCACCAAATTCCCCAGCACCCGCTCCAGCCGCCGCCGATCCGTCTCCACCGCGACATCCCGAACCACGACGACCTCGGTGGGTTCCCCCGCGCCCCGCACCACCCGCTCGGCCACCGCCCCCAGTTGCTCGGTGTCCACATCGAGCCGTTCCCGCCCGGTGTCCAGCCGCGAGATCTCCAGCAGATCCTCCGTCAGCGTCCGCAGCGCGGCGACCCGGTCCCGCACCAGCTCCGTCGGCCGCCCCGGAGGCAACAGCTCAGCCGCCGCGTGCAGCCCCGTCAGCGGCGTCCGCAGCTCATGCGCCACATCCGCGGTGAACCGCTGCTCGGCCTGGAGCTTGCCCTGGAGCGACGCCGCCATGGAGTCCAGCGCGGCGGCCACCGCGGCGACCTCGTCCTGAGGGCGCGTCGGATCCTTCGTACGGGGATCGTCGACGCGGGCGTCCAGGTCGCCGCCGCTGATCCGGCGGGCCACCTGCGCCGTGGTGTGCAGCCGCCGGGTCACGCGCGTCACCGCGAGCGCGCCGACCAGCAGCGTGATCCCGATGGCCAGCGCCGAGGACCACAGGATCGCCCGGTCGAGGCCGTCGATCGTGCGGGCCTGCTGCGAGTAGTCGACCTGCACCGCCAGCGCCCGCGAACCGTCGGCCGGCCCCGCCGCCCACATCGTCGGACGGCCCTGGTGGTCGGCGACCATCGTGCCCCGGTCCCCGGCGACCGCCAGCTTCCGCAGCGCCCCGGGCAGCCCCGGCGGATCGACGCCCGCGCCCGGCGCCGGCCGGTCCCCGGCCTCGTACGCGGCCGTCGCGTCGGTCAGCCGGGACAGCGCCTCGCTGCGGGCCCGCCCGACGGTCTGGTTGGTCACCGAGACATGCACGAGCACCCCGAGCAGCGCCGTGAGCGCGCAGCACATCACGGTGATGAACACGGCGGCCTTGGTGGCGAGCGTCCCGGCCCAGCGGGGCAGCGCGAGCCTCATCGACCGCTCGCGGAGGAAGCGTTCGCGGAGGAGGTCGCCGACGGCTTGGGGGAGTGCTGGCGCGAGCCGGTGCGCAGCATCTCGTCATGCGTCAGCAGCATCGCGTTGGCCTGCGCGTCCCAGGTCCACTGGAGCCGGTACTCGTACCCCGCGACCTCCGAGGGCGCGCGGATGATCACGGACCGCCCAGCCAGCTCGACGCCGCTGACGGCGTCGTCGTAGGACATGACGCGGACCAGGCGGTGCTTCTGGACGGTGTAGACGCGGATGGCGGTGAGCTTGTCGGGCAGCAGCTGGAAGCCGAGGGTCAGGTCCTCGTGGCCGTCGCCGCTCAGGTCCCGGAAGTACGGGGTGAGGACCGGGCAGCGGGACGCGTCGCCGCCGCTCGGCCCGCAGTCCGCCATCCGGCGGGCCGTCTCGCGGTACGGCGCCTTCGCGCCCTCGTAGTCGTCGGGGTTCGACTCGATCTCCGCGCGGACCACCGCGACCAGGTCCACCCGGCGGATGTCGTCACCGGGCACCTCGACGCCCTTGACGACCTCGGTGGTCACCTCGCCGATCTCGAAGGCGGGGCTGGAGGCGGGCGTCAGCTCCGGCCACAGCCGGGCCGGGCTCACCGCGGTGGGCGTGGCGCCCGCGCCCTTGAGCCCGCCGGCGTCACCGCAGCCCGCGGCGGCCGCCACCACCAGGGCGACGGCTGCGGTCGTACGGACACGGCTGAGGGGCACGGTGCTCCTGTGGTTCCGAGGTGAGCGGTGGCCCCGACACCTTGTTCATGGTGGCCCGGACACCTTATTCATAAGGAAGTCCCTTTTGCCCGCCCGAGGCGGGCCGGAGCGATCACTCCGTGAGCTCCTCCAGCAGCCGGGCGGTGGACAGGCCCGCACGCAGGTACTCGACGAAGAGGTCATTGTGCAGGGCCCAGGGGGAGCGCCGGGACCGTATCAGCCGGATCGCCTCCTCCGTCGAGTGGCCCCGCCGGACCAGTGTCTGCGCGACGACAAGACCCGATCGGTTGTAGCCGTGATAGCAGCGCACCAGGACCGAGCGGCCCGCGTCCAGCGCCTCGGCGGCGGCCTGCGCCAGCCGGATCACGCCCGCGAGCTGCGTCCCGTCCAGCGGCCCGTCCGGGATGGGCCACACCTGGTGCTCCACCCCGCGGTCGGGCCCGTGCCCGGGCAGCCGCAGCAGTGTCTGCACCAGATCGAACTCGTCCCTGACGACGACGAACTCCAGCTGCCCCGACCTCGCCCGGACCTCGTGACCGCCCATCCACAGGCCGGGCACGATCTCGTCCCAGGGAGTGTCCGGGGCCGGAACTTCGGGTTGATTTCCGCGGGTACGCAATTGGCGCCTCCCCCAACTTCCCCACCCAACTCCTCTCAAAGGTAACCAGGTTCTTGCCCCTGGAGCACCCCGCCTGTTCCCATGGTCAAAGGGGTGATGGTGCATGAGCGGACTGCGTGTCGTGCCGACCTGGCGCCACGGCCAGGAACGGCTGTACGTCTGCCTCACGGACGGCAGGAACATCGCCTGGTACGACCGTGAGGCAGCCAGGGTCAACCTGCTCAGCGACGAGCGCAGAGAGGACGTCCTGGAAGCCCTGGGACCCTTCCTGACCGGCCCGGTGGCTGTGGGCCCGCCGCCGGTCCCCACGCCTGCGGAACTGGCCCGGCTGACCCTGCACCCGGACGACGATCTGGCGCCCAACCGCCCGGGCGAGGCGCTGCTGATCGCCCTGGACCGGGACCCGGGGCCGCCCCGCCGGCTCCGCGCGGACCCCAGGCAGCACGCGCTCACCGCGGAACAGACGGTGGGGGAGGCCCTGGACCGGCTGGACGGCGCGGGCTGGCACACCCTGCACTCGATCCCGCTGCCCGGCGGTTCCCGGATCCACCACCTGGCCATCGGCCCGGCGGGACTGTTCTCGATCCACACCCTGTACGCCCGCAAGCAGCGGATCAGGGTCGCGGATCCCCTGGTCACGGTGGGCCGCCGCGAACCGCAGCCGCTGCTGCGCCGCGTTCGCGCCGACGCCGACCGCGCCTCGTACGCCCTGACCGCCGAGGTCCACCCCGTGCTGGCCCTGGTCGGCGCGGCGGACGTCTCGGTCACCGCCCGCCTCCGCGAGGTCCGCGTCCTCCAGGACACGGACCTCGGGGAGCTGGCCCGGCAGGGCGGGGTCCTCAAACCGGCGGACGTGGAGGCCCTGCACGCGATGGCGCGGGACCGGAACACGTGGACGCGGGTGTGAGGGGTCAAAGTGGTTGACGGACCGGCTTGAAGTAGTGCGCGACCGCGAATCGGCCGATCTTCCGCCCGACCCGGTTGCCCACCACGTCCGCGGTCCGGAAGTGGATGCCCTCCCACACCCGCGCGTCGATGACGTCCCGGTTGAAGTCCGCCGAGTCCCTGTACGTCCGCGTCGTACCCGTGACGGCCGAGTGCACCCGCAGATCGATGTCACCGCCGGTCAGCCGGTCCAGTACGGCCATCACGGCCCCGTCGTTGGCGCAGTGCCCCCCGATGTACTCGGGGTACGGGGGAGTGTTCGTCAGGGGCAGCCAGGTCGGATCGCCCCCGGTCGAGGGATTGCCGTCCGTGTGCGCCTGCCGGATCGCGGTGATCGGCCGCCACAGCGCGTAGGTCTGCTTGGCGTTCCAGGTGGTGATCGTCGCGTCCGCCGACGCGGTGTTCGCCGCCGCGAAGAGCCGGGCCGCCTCGACGATGTCCGCGCCGCGCCGGGTGACCCGCTCCCGGTAGGCGGCCTGAAGCTGCTGCGGCAGCGGATCCGTGAAGAACAGCGCCGTCTCGGTCTGCTCCGGCGTCCGCTCGGCACTGTCCCGCGCGCCCATCGCCCTCACCTCGGCGAAGTCGCGCGTGTAGCGCTCCGAGGTCAGCTCGGGCGGCGGCCCCGGCAGGTACTGCTCCGGCGAGTCCAGCAGCATCGGCCGCAGCTTCCCCAGCCAGGGGTTGGCGAAGGGCCGGTAGCCGGGCAGTTCGGGCCGCCAGACCCCGGGCTCCGGTGCTCGCTCGAACGGCACCGTCGCGTCCCGCCCGTCCCCCTCGCGCAGCTCCACGAGGTGCTCGGCGGCCCGCTCCCCGAAGGCGACCCCCGCGTCCCTGGCCCGGCCTTCGGGGATCTTCGCCAGCGAGGCGCTGTAGGCGGCGTTGATCCGGCCCTCGGAGGCCGGGAAGTACGTCAGCAGCACCCGGCGCGCGGCAGCGGCGGCGGCCGCCTCCGAGGAAGCGTGCCGAGGTCCCCGTACGTCCCACTTGTACGGCGTGTAGCGGCCCTCGATGCCGACGACCGCGTTGTAGACGGCGGCGGAGACGAAGCCGTACCAGATGAACGGCTCGGCGGTGGGCTTGCGGGCGTCGACGCTGACCACCTCGACGGCGGTCCGGTTCCAGTCGGTGATCACCTCGGAGTCCGGGGTCCGCTCGGTGGCCTGGGAGGGCGGGGCCAGGGGGAGTACGGCGCCGAGGGCGAGGGTGGAGAGGGCTACGAGGAGGGTGCGGGGGGTGGGCATGCGTCTCCTTGGGTTCGGCGGTTCGGGTGGGGCGGTCAGCTCTGGGGCGCGACCCCGCCCGGTTGGCGGAGGTGGTTGGCGGCCGGGCAGGGTTCCTGCCCGGTTGGCGGGGTGGTCAGCGGCCGGGCAGGGTTCCTGCCCGGTTGGCGGGGTGGTCAGCGGCCGGGTAGGGGCGTTGCCTGGTTGACGAAGGGCGGTCAGCTTCGCGGCAGCGTCCCCGCCCGGTCCTGGGCGAAGAGCGGCGCCAGCAGATCGCCGTAGTCCTGGATGCGCGGGGCCACGTCCGGTGCGGTGAAGGCCAGCTGGGTGGGGGAGCGGCACTCCTCGACCTCGGCCCAGGTGACGGGCGCGGAGACCCAGGGCTCGGGGCGGGCGCGGAGGGTGTAGGGCGTGGCCGTCGTCTTCCGGGCGGCGTTCTGGCTCCAGTCGACGAAGACCTTCCCCGGCCGCAGGCTGCGCGTCATCCGGTGCAGCACCAGCCGCGGCATGGCCTTCTCGGCCTCCACGGCGAGCCCCTTGGCGTACTCGGACACCTCGTCGGAGGGGGAACCCCGGACCGCTGCGAGCAGATGCAGCCCCTTGGACCCGGACGTCTTGGCGTACGCCTCGATCCCGTCCGCGGCGAGCCGCTCGCGCAGCCACAGGGCGACCTCGCAGCACTCCACGACGGTCGCCGGGGAACCCGGGTCGAGGTCGAAGACGAGCCGGTCGGCGGCGCCGGGCGCCTGGGCGACCCACTGGTGGGTGTGGAACTCGGCGACCAGGTTCGCCGCCCACATCAGGCTCGGGAGGTCCTGGACGAGCACCATCCGGGCGGGCCCCTCCGAACGGGGGACCTCGGCGGTGGTGACCCAGTCGGGTGTACCGGGCGGCACGTTCTTGGTGAAGAAGACCTGTCCGTCCGGCCCGTCCGGGTAGCGCAGGAAGGAGACCGGCCGGTCACGCAGATGGGGCAGCAGTACGTCGGCGGCGGTGGCGTAGTAGTGCAGCACCTCGCCCTTGGTGAAGCCGGTCGCCGGGTACAGCACCTTCTCCAGGTTGCTGAGCGCGAGCCGTCGCCCCTCCACCTCTGTGATCGGCGTCATACGATGAGAATCCCATGGAAATGGGATGAAGCTGCCGCGAACTAGTCCAAACCGGATGAAGGGTGCTGCACGTGCGATCCATATGGAACGGCGCCATCTCGTTCGGTCTGGTCAGCATCCCGATCAAGGTGGTGAACGCGACCGAGAGCCATTCGATCTCCTTCCGGCAGATCCATACGGAGGACGGCGGGCGCATCCGGTACCGGAAGTTCTGCGAGCTGGAGGACCGGGAGGTCACCCAGTCGGAGATCGGCAAGGGGTACGAGGACGCGGACGGCACGATCGTCCCGATCACGGACGAGGACCTGGCCCAGCTGCCCCTCCCGACCGCGAAGACGATCGAGATCGTGGCCTTCGTCCCGGCGGACAGCATCGACCCGCTCCAGATGGACGCGGCGTACTACCTGGCCGCGAGCGGCGCCCCGGCGGCGAAGCCGTACACCCTGCTGCGCGAGGCCCTGAAGCGCAGCAACAAGGTGGCCATCGCCAAGTTCGCGCTGCGGGGCCGGGAACGCCTCGGCATGCTCCGGGTGGTGGGGGAGGCGATCGCGATGCACGGCCTGCTCTGGCCGGACGAGGTCCGGGCCCCCGAGGGCGTGGCGCCCGACGTGGACGTGACCGTCCGCGACAAGGAACTGGACCTCGCGGACGCCCTGATGGACACGCTGGGCGAGGTGGACCTCGAAGACCTCCATGACGAGTACCGGGAAGCGGTGGAGGAGGTCATCGCGGCGAAGGCGGCCGGCGAGACCCCACCCGTGTCCCCGGAACCGGCCGAGGGCGGCAAGGTCCTGGATCTGATGGCGGCGCTGGAGAAGAGCGTCCGGGCGGCCAAGGAGTCCCGGGGCGAGGAACCGGCGGAGGTCACCGAACTGCCCCGCAAGACCTCCCGGGCGACTCCGAAGCAGACGACGGGGAAGAAGTCGACCGCGAAGAAGACGGCGGCGAAGAAGACGACGGCTTCCGCGAAGAAGTCGACGGGGACCGCCAAGAAGGCGGCTTCCTCGAAGTCGGCCACCTCGAAGTCGGCGTCGTCGGCGAAGAGCACGGCAAAGAAGACACCCGCGAAGAAGACGACGTCTCGCAAACGTACGGCGTGACTCCCCTGCCGTGCTCCGGTCTCAGCCCGCCCTCCGCAGCGCCAGCACCGCGTTGTGCCCACCGAACCCGAACGAGTTGCTCAGCACCAGATCCCCACGAGAAGGCAGCTCCCGCGGCGCCCCCACCACCACGTCCAGCCCCATCGCCCCGTCGACCTCGCCACTTCCCACGGTCGGCGGCACCACCCCGTGATGCAGCGTCAGCGCGGCGGCGACGGCCTCCACCCCGCCCGCGGCGCCCTGGAGATGCCCGAGGTGCCCCTTCAGCCCGGTGACCGGAACAGGGCGCTCCCCGAACACCGCCCGCACCGCCTCGGCCTCCGCGAGATCGCCCTCCACCGTGGCCGTGGCGTGCGCGTTGATGTGCACGACGTCCACCATGTGCCCCCCGGCGTCCCGCACGGCCCGCCGCAGGGCGAGTGCGACCCCGGTCCCGGAGGGATCGGGCGCGGCCATGTGATGCGCGTCGGCGGACAGTCCCCATCCCGCGGCCTCGCAGTAGATTCGCGCACCCCGGGCCAGCGCATGCTCCTCGGCCTCAAGGAGGAGCACCCCCGCCCCCTCCCCGTTCACGAACCCGTCCCGCCCCTTGCCGAAGGGCCGAGAAGGCGACCCGTCGTCGACTCCACCGGAGGCCAAGGCCCGCATGGACGCGAAGGACGCCATGATGGCCGGCGTCACAACAGCCTCCGCACCGCCCGCCAGGGCGACGTCGACACGGCCGTACCGAATGCGGTCGATGGCCTCCCCGATCGCCTCGGTGCCGGAGGCACACGCGCTGGTGACGGTCCGCGCCTCACCGGTGATGTGCAGATCGAGCGAGACCTGCGAGGCGGCCTGCGACGGCACCGTCATCGGCGTGGTGAGCGGTGACACCCCCCGCGGCCCCTTCTCCCGCAACTTCCGGTCCCCGCCGACCAGTACGGACGCGTCCCCGAGAATCGCCCCCAGGCTCACCCCGACCCGCTCCGGATCGACCCCGCTCTCCAGGGTCCCGCCCGCCACGAATCCGGCGTCCGCCCACGCCTCCCGAGCGGCGAGTACGGCGAACTGCGCGGCCCGGTTCATCCGCCGAGCGGCAGCCCGCGGCAACAGCTCAGCGGGGTCCACGGGCACCACCCCCGCCACCCGCACGGGCAGCTCCGCGAACTCCCTCCCGTCCAACTCCCGTATCCCGTGCCGCCCTTCGAGCAGCCCCTGCCACAACTCCCCGACCCCGACACCGAGCGGCGACACGGCCCCGAGCCCGGTCACGACGACCCGCCGCCCCCGGAACCCCACCGCGGCCGACGACTCCGGCCGCGCGTGATGCCGTACGACGAACCCGTCCCGACCGGCGTCACGGGCCCACAGCCGCACGTCGTCGTCCGCGACCGCCTCGCCCCCGTCCGTGTCGAGATCCCGGTGCCACACCCCCCACCGCCGCACGTACGTCACCTCATCGGCGAGCGGATCGACAGCCCGCAGTGAGGTGACCCGGTCGCCGTCCCGGAACTCGACGCCGTCCAGCGGCACCGACGACACCAGCGGCACCTCGGTCACATCCAGCCGCCGACACCCGACCGTCACCTCCCGCTCCCGGGCGAGGAGTTCCTCCCGGTCCAGGCCGCCGAGCGGCGGCCGCAGGACGACCCGGATCGACTCGGGGGACTCGGGCAGCGTGTGCATCACGACGAACCACCGCTGCTGGACGACGTCTTCGCCCGACAGGGCGACCAGATCGCCGGGAATCACCTCGGCGACGCTGACGGAGTGCGGACGTATGGGAACTTGGTGCATGTCTGTACAGGCTTCCTGTGACCCGAGTTCTTTTGCCGGACTTGTCCGAGTGAACTGGATACGGCCGCCGGAGGCCATAGTTGAATGAATAACCTTCCCTTCCCTTTGCCTTCTGCAAACGAATACGAGAAGTCCCGGCACCCCAACATCCCCTGATCCGGCCCGAGTTGTCCGAACGGCCCTCGAAGGCGATGTGGGAAACGTCACGGCAGCACATGACGAACTGTCACGTCACACGTAGTCGGAGAGGACACCGGCCCATGCAGAATCCGCCGAACCCGCAGAGCTTGGCGATCATCGAGGCACCGTCGGTACTCGGCCTACGGCCGGGCGGCGTGTCGGACCTGCCGAGGGCACTGCGCGGAGCGGGCCTGCTGGACGGCTTCAGGGTGGCGAGCGAAGAGAGGCTGGACCCTCCGGAATACGACGAGGCACGCGACCCGGATACGGCCGTACTCAACCCGACAGCCATCGCGCGCTACTCACTCACCCTCGCGGACGCCGTGGAATCCGCCCTGGACCAGGACCTCTTCCCGCTCGTCCTCGGCGGGGACTGCACCATCCTGCTGGGCAACCTCCTCGCCCTGCGCCGCCGAGGCCGCCCCGGACTCCTGTTCCTGGACGGCCACACCGACTTCTACCAGCCGTCAGCCGAGCCGAGGGGCGAGGCAGCCTCGATGGAACTGGCCCTCGCCACGGGCAGAGGCCCCGCCACCCTCACGGACCTGGAAGGCCGCGCCCCGTTGGTGCGGGACGAGGACGTGGTGGCTTTCGCGTTCCGGGACGAGGCGGAATCCTCCCGGGCAGGCATGCAGCCCCTGCCCGAGGCCATGCACACACTGAACCTGTCGACAATCCGCGAACTGGGCATCGAAGCGGCAACGCACCAGGCCCTAACCGCCCTCCCCGCCGCCTACTGGACCCACCTGGACGCCGACGTCCTGCACGACAACGTCATGCCGGCCGTCGACTACCGCCAACCCGACGGCCTGACCTGGCCGGAGCTCGACCACGTACTGACCGCGGCCCTCACCGACGACCGCTGCCGGGGCCTGGACGTCACGATCTTCAACCCCCACCTGGACCCCACAGGCACGATCACCACCCGCTTCACGGAGTGCCTCCGAGGGGCTCTCTCGGCGAGGGCGATCACACAGTGAACGACTCGGGCCCGAATACTGTGCGAGCGAGGTGTTGAGCATCTGGTGCGCATCAGTTGAGCGCTGCAACGCCCGCGCGAACTTCAGCACATGCGTCAGATCCCCGTCGACACCTCTACCGCCTCGGTCGTGGTCGGGCTGGTGCTACGCCTCGGTCATGGAGGCTTGCCGCCTGACCACCCCGGCGCCGCGCTGGCGCCGCACCCTCGCCCGTACATTCAACGGGAGATGCTGCGGAAGCCGCTGTGGCACAAGCGCGGGTGCTGGCCGTGGTGGCGTCGCCGCTGGCTGCCCGTCCTTATGGCCTCCGGTAACTGGAGAAGGCCAGCGGGTGGCGTGTACCCGCGAGTCCTGGTCAATGAAATACAGGGGTGGCAACTCCTCACCGCCGTCTCCTACGTCGGATCGGTGCATCGAAACCGTGGCAGACGCCTTGTCGCGTTCTTTGGGAGCGTCCTCTATGCCGCAATGCGACCGACGGAAGTGGTCGGGCTCCAACTAGTGTCCTGAGTCGTTAATTCGTGTGCAGTACGCGGCAAGAGTGTCGAGGATGTCGTCGGCGGTCTTCGTCCAGACGAACGGCTTGGGGCTCTTGTTCCACTCGTTGATCCAGCCGCGGATGTCCCGTTCCAGTTCGACGACGCTGCGGTGGGCCGAGCGGCGGAGTTTGCGGCAGGTCAGCTCCGCGAACCAGCGCTCGACGAGGTTGAGCCAGGACGCCGAGGTGGGAGTGAAGTGCAGATGGAAGCGGGGATGCCGAAGCAGCCACTTCTTGACCGGCTCGGTCTTGTGGGTGGCGTAGTTGTCCAGGATCAGGTGGAGTTCGAGGTGCTTGGGAACGGCCGCGTCGATGACCTTCAGGAAGCGAAGGAACTCCTGGTGGCGGTGGCGGCGGTAGTGCTGGGCGATGACCGAGCCAGAGGCGATGTCCAGGGCGGCGAACAAGCTGGTTGTGCCATGCCGGACGTAGTCGTGCGTCATCCTCGCCGGCGTGGTCGGCGCCATCGGCAGCACTGGCTGGGTCCGGTCCAAGGCCTGTATCTGCGACTTCTCGTCGACCGCCAGAACCAGGGCGTTCTCCGGCGGGGACAGGTAAATGCCCACCACGTCGCGGACCTTGGTCACGAACTGCGGGTCGGTCGACAGTTTCCAGGTCTCCACGATGTGCGGTTTGAGGCCGAACGCCCGCCAGATCCGCGAGACAGCCGACTGCGACATGCCCGCGGCATCGGCCATCGAACGCGTCGACCAGTGCGAATCACCCGTCGGCGGCGCCTGGCCGAGCGTCCTGGCGACCAGAGCTTCGACCTGCTCGTCCGTGATCTTCCGCGGCGGCCCCGGACGCGGCCGGTCCACCAGACCCTCCAGCCGGTCCGCGGCGAACCGGGACCGCCACTTGCGCACCGTCTCCCGCGAGACACCCAGGTCATCCGCGACCCGCGCGTTCGACATGCCCTCCGCGCACGCCAGCACGACCCTCGACCGCAACACCAGCGCCTGCGAGGCGGTCTGTTTGCGCAACCAACCCCGCAGCACCCGGCGTTCGTGATCGGACAGTTCCAGCGGCAACGGCTTCGGACCAGGCACCGCCCCACCCTACAACCGCAAGCGAACTAACGACTCAGGACACTAGCGGTCTGCCACCTTCCCGAGAAAGAGTGGGGAACTCTCACTCTTCGCGAGACGCGTCCTGTCGCGGGAAAGAATTGGACCGACACGCGGGGGCTGAAGTCACGGGAGCCTGGCAGCGACTGGCCCGTACCGATTCCCCCCGTACTCGTGGCGATGCTCCGGGCACATCGGACGGAATTCGGGACGGCCAAGGGTGGGCGGCTCTTCCCGACGAGCGTGGCGGCTTGCTCGGGACCTCGAGCTACTGGAGGGTGTGGCAGGAAGCCCGACCGTTTGCGCTCCCGCCGGACAAGGTTGCTTCGCCCCTCGCTCGGAAGCCGTACGACCTGCGAGCCACGTGCATTACGAACTGGCTCCGCGCGGGACTCCCTGTGGCTGAAGCAGCCCGGCCTGCGGGCAACTCCCCAGAGGTGATCCACCGCCGCTATGCGGGAGTAGTCGACGACAGCGAGGCAGAGAACAACGGGAGGATCGAGATGGCCATGGGCTGGGTGCCCTGACCCCCTGGACGAGCGGCAGCGCCGATAAGCGATGGCGCAGGTTGTTCTGTGACGCTTTCGTTGCCCCGCCCGTTGTGGACAGGCGGGGCAACTCGGTTCGCCTCGATGCGACGCGCTGGCATCGGCGCGCTGGCCAAGTGTTCGTTCCGTTGGCCATATGGAGTAGCACTACGGGCTGAGACCTTCGGTTCAGGGTCAGGCTAAGAACATGGCAGATGGTGGCGAGGTGGCATCGGCGCGCCGAAGAGTCTGGTACGACGCTATCCACAAGTGGGCAGCTACAGCTGCCGCTCTCGCCGCCCTGGCTCTTTCGCTCTACAACTGGGCTGAGCTTCAACAGAAGCCGAGACTTGATGTGACGCTTCCGCATCTCATGCGAATTGGGCCAGCAGGCCAAGGAACCTTGATCTACTTTCAGCCGACAGTGTCCACCAGGTTTAAGTCGCAAGATGTCGAGGTGATCAGTGACGCGCGTTTGCGAATTAAACCTGTCGGCGCGAGTTCTTCGTCAAAGAGGCCAAATTTCTACTGGCAGAGCAATGGTACGCCGTATTTTGATTTTGAGTCCGACGAGATCAGGATCGAATGGTCTGGCGACCCAGCGCCATTCCTCGTCAGTCAGGACAAACCGCAGCAGCCAATGTTTCAATTCCGAGACGACAGCTGGGCGCTCCAGCCGGGCCGATATGAGGGGTACATTCAGTTGGGTCGGTCCGGGAGCCGCAAGCCGTTGGCTGAGAATTTCTGCCTGATTGTGTCAAAGAAGGCAGTCGATGAAATGAGTGCGGGAGACGATCGGGGAATCTACTTCTTCCGAAATGACCTGCCCAAGTTCACGTCCTCCGGTAAATACTCCCACTGCTACGTCAGAGAGACAGACTGAAGGCCCCGGCTGGCGGCAGTGGTGGTACGCGCTCGTACGACCCTCTTACCGCCGGTGGTTTGGATCTGACCGCCAGCGCGACCGGTTGCTGGCTCGGCTCGCCGCCACGGAGATCCCGGCGGCTGTGGTTCCGCGCGCACGCAGCGGGCAGGCATCGGCTGCTGGCCCTCACGCTCCTCACACGCGAACTGTGCGCGACAACGAGAGAGGACGGGAGTCAGTGAGACTGGCTCCCGCCCTCTTCTGTCGGCATCCGCACAGGCCAGGTACGAAACTTCGTAGGTGATCTGGCGAGTGCCCCCGGCAGGATTCGAACCTGCGCACACGGCTCCGGAGGCCGTTGCTCTATCCCCTGAGCTACGGGGGCTTTGTCGGGCGCCTTGCTTGGCGGCGACGGGTAGAACCCTACCAGCATCGGTGGGGTGTTCATGAACGCGTTTTCCGGGGATGGGGTCGTCCGCAGGGGGTGGAAGTGGGCAAAACCCGGACGCGGTGGCCGGTCCGGACCTACTCTCGACTTGTGCCAGGCGCGTCGGGCCGGGTGCTTGTTGTGGACGACAACAAGGTCATCCGGCAGCTGATCAGGGTCAACCTCGAGCTGGAGGGCATCGAGGTCGTGACCGCGGCCGATGGTGCCGAGTGTCTGGATGTGGTTCATCAGGTCCGTCCGGACGTCGTCACCCTGGACGTCGTCATGCCCCGGCTGGACGGCCTCCGCACCGCCGCGCGCCTGCGTGCCGATCCCCGGACCCGTGACCTGCCTCTCGCCATCGTCAGCGCCTGTACGCAGTACGAGGTGGACAGCGGCCTCGATGTCGGCGTCGACGCCTTCCTCGCCAAGCCCTTCGAGCCCTCCGAACTCGTCAGCCTGGTGCGGAAGTTGATGGAGCGGAAGGGCAAGCTCGGGGGTGCCCTCGGTGCGCAGCCTCCGACCGGTGCCAGTGCCGGTGCCGGCGGCAGGGACGGTGGTGTGGGCTGACATGCGGCTCCGGTGATCGTCCATATCCCGGACGATCGTCCAAACCCGCTCGCTTACCCACCCCCCTTCTCCCATACGCTGGTCCCGTGACCCCCGTCGAGCTCTCCCGTACCGTGCTGCGCGCGGTGCGTCGTGCTGTCGATCAGGGGGAACTGCGCGTGGCCGTGCCGGAGCGGGTGCTGGTGACCGTTCCCGGGCCCGGTGGCTGTGGGGACTACGCCACCAACGTCGCCCTCCAGCTCGCCCGCCCGGCGGGGCAGACACCTCTGCGCGTCGCCGAGATCCTGCGGCCGCATCTCGTGGGGGAGGACGGGGTCGCCGACGTCGTCGTCACGGGGCCCGGATTCATCAACTTCAGTCTGCGGGGCGCCGGGACCGCTGCGCTTGTCGAGGAGATCCTGCGGCTCGGGGCGCGGTACGGGTTCTCGGACCGGCTGAGTGGGCAGGTCGTGCAGCTGCACTGTCCGCACGAGGTGCGCGCCGTGGTCGTCATGGACGTCGTCGCTCGGCTGCTGCGGTCGCAGGCGGCCCGAGTCCGGACCAGTTGCGTGGCTTCGCCCGAGGAGGGGTGGGTGGGCGTGCTCGGTGTGCGCGTCGACGCCTCCGGGCGGCCCGGCGCCCCCGCGCCGCTCGACGTCAACGTACGACCCGTTCCGGCACCCTCCGATCCGCTGCCGCTCGGACGCGACGCCGCCCGCTGGGCGCTGCTCCACCCCGCCGCCCACGACCGGCCCCGCATCGACGGCGAACACCTCGTCCAGCGCGAGGCCAACCCCCTCTTCCGGGTCCGTTACGCCCACGCCCGCACCCGCGCCCTCACCCGCAACGCCACCGCCCTCGGCTTCACCTCCGAACCGGGCGACCCGGGGTCCACTCGCGACGCCCGTCCCCCAGCGGCCCAACCGGGCACCTCCGCCCTCGGCTTCACCTCCGACCCGGGCGACCCGGGCGACCCGGGACCCACTCCCGAGGCCCAGGCCCAGGCCCAGGCCCTGACCTCCGCCCTCGCCGACCACCCCCGCATCCTCGCCGCCTCCGCCGAGCACCGCGCCCCCGACCGCCTCGCCCGGCACCTCGTCACCGTCGCCGATGCCGCCCTCGCGTTCCTGCCTGCCGTGCTGCCGCGTGGCGCGGAGAAACCCTTGGCCGCCCACCGTGCCCGGCTCGCGCTCGCCGAAGCCGCCGGGGCGGTGCTGGCCGGTGGCCTGTCCCTGCTCGGCATCGACGCACCCGAACACCTCTGAGGAAGCCACAAGAGTCATGAGCCGTTCCGCACACCCCGCCGGGCCCCGCCACGCCGATGTTCTGCCCGAGGGGCACTACTCCGCCCCGCCGGCGGACCTGAACGCCCTCGACCCCAAGGTGTGGGCCCAGACCGTCGGCCGTGACGCCGAAGGAACAGTCACCGTCGGCGGCATCGACGTGAACCGGCTCGCCGAGGAGTACGGCACCCCCGCCTACGTCATCGACGAGGCCGACTTCCGCTCCCGTGCCCGCGCCTGGCGCACCGCCTTCGGTACCGACGCCGATGTCTTCTACGCGGGCAAGGCCTTCCTCTCCCGCGCCGTCGTGCGGTGGCTGCACGAGGAGGGGCTCAACCTCGACGTGTGCTCCGGCGGTGAGCTCGCCACCGCCCTCTCCGCCGGGATGCCCGCCGACCGCATCGCCTTCCACGGCAACAACAAGTCCGAGGCGGAGATCACCCGGGCGATCGAGAACGGCGTCGGGCGGATCGTTCTCGACTCCTTCCAGGAGATCGTCCGCGTCGCCCACATCGCGCGCGAACTCGGCAAGCGGCAGCGCGTGCAGATCCGCATCACCGTCGGCGTCGAGGCCCATACGCACGAGTTCATCGCCACCGCCCACGAGGACCAGAAGTTCGGTATTCCGCTGGCCGGGGGGCAGGCCGCGGAGGCCGTACGGAGGGCGCTTCAGCTCGACGGGCTCGAGCTGATCGGCATCCACTCCCACATCGGCTCGCAGATCTTCGACATGAGTGGGTTCGAGGTCGCCGCGCATCGGGTCGTCGGGTTGCTCAAGGACATTCGTGATGAGCACGGGGTCGAGCTTCCCGAGATCGACCTTGGGGGTGGGCTTGGCATCGCTTACACCAGCGACGACGATCCCCGTGAGCCCCACGAGATCGCCAAGGCGCTCACCGAGATCGTCACCCGTGAGTGCGAGGCCGCCAAGCTGCGGACCCCGCGGATCTCCGTCGAGCCGGGGCGCGCCATCGTCGGGCCCACCGCCTTCACGCTCTACGAGGTCGGCACCATCAAGCCGCTCGACCACATCCGAACCTACGTCTCCGTCGACGGCGGCATGTCCGACAACATCCGCACCGCGCTCTACGACGCCGAGTACAGCGTCGCCCTCGTCTCCCGCACCTCCGACGCCGAGCCGATGCTCGCCCGCGTCGTCGGCAAGCACTGCGAGAGTGGGGACATCGTGGTGAAGGACGCGTTCCTGCCCGCGGACCTGGCGCCGGGTGACCTGATCGCCGTACCGGCGACCGGCGCCTACTGCCGGTCCATGGCCAGCAACTACAACCATGTGCTCCGGCCGCCCGTCGTCGCCGTGCATGAGGGCGAGGCCCGGGTGATCGTCCGCCGGGAGACCGAGGAGGACCTCCTGCGTCTCGACGTCGGCTGAGCAATGTCCACAGCCCACAGAGGGCGGCGGAAGATCTTCCCGTCTCCACCCGCCAACATAATGAAATAGACGTCTCACGATCCGGACTATGGATAGAAACTCCGGTCCGGTGAGTGAGACTGGACCAACCGTAGAAGGTAAAGGAAACGAGGTCGGATGATGCGTACGCGTCCGCTGAAGGTGGCGCTGCTGGGCTGTGGAGTGGTCGGCTCAGAGGTGGCGCGCATCATGACGACGCACGCCGACGACCTCGCCGCCCGTATCGGTGCCCCCATCGAGCTCGCCGGCGTGGCCGTGCGGCGGCCCGACAAGGTGCGGGAGGGCATCCCGCGCGAGCTGATCACCACCGACGCCACCGCCCTCGTCAAACGCGGCGACATCGACGTGGTCGTCGAGGTCATCGGCGGTATCGAGCCCGCCCGCTCGCTCATCACCACCGCCTTCGAGCACGGCGCGTCCGTCGTCTCCGCCAACAAGGCCCTCCTCGCCCAGGACGGCACCGATCTGCACGCCGCCGCCGAGGCCAACAACAAGGACCTCTATTACGAGGCCGCCGTCGCCGGTGCCATCCCGCTGATCCGCCCGCTGCGCGAGTCCCTCGCCGGCGACAAGGTCAACCGCGTGCTCGGCATCGTCAACGGCACCACCAATTTCATCCTCGACAAGATGGATTCGACCGGGGCCGGGTATCAGGAAGCCCTCGACGAGGCCACCGCCCTGGGGTACGCCGAGGCCGACCCGACCGCCGACGTCGAGGGCTTCGACGCAGCCGCCAAGGCCGCCATCCTCGCCGGGATCGCCTTCCACACGCGTGTGCGTCTCGATGACGTCTACCGCGAGGGCATGACCGAGGTCACCGCCGCCGACTTCGCCTCCGCCAAGGAGATGGGCTGCACCATCAAGCTCCTCGCCATCTGCGAGCGGGCCGAGGACGGCCAGTCGGTCACCGCGCGCGTGCACCCCGCGATGATTCCGCTGACCCACCCGCTCGCCTCCGTGCGCGGCGCGTACAACGCCGTCTTCGTCGAGTCCGACGCCTCCGGCCAGCTCATGTTCTACGGCCCCGGCGCGGGCGGCTCCCCGACCGCCTCCGCCGTCCTCGGCGACCTCGTCGCCGTCTGCCGCAACCGGCTCAGCGGCACCACCGGACCCGGCGAGTCCGCGTATGCGGCGCTGCCCGTGTCCGGCATGGGTGACGTCGTCACGCGCTATCACATCAGCCTCGACGTCGCCGACAAACCGGGTGTTCTCGCCCAGGTGGCGACCGTGTTCGCCGAGCACGGAGTCTCGATCGATACGGTTCGGCAGCAGGGCAAGGACGGCGAGGCGTCCCTCGTCGTCGTGACCCACCGTGCGTCCGACGCGGCCCTCGGCGGCACCGTCGAGGCGCTGCGCAAGCTCGACACCGTGCGCGGTGTCGCCAGCATCATGCGGGTTGAAGGAGAGTAACCAGCAATGACCCACCAGTGGCGCGGAATCATCGAGGAATACCGGGACCGGCTGCCGGTATCCGACACCACGCCGGTCGTGACGCTGCGCGAGGGCGGCACGCCCCTCGTGCCCGCGCAGGTGCTCTCCGAGCGCACGGGCTGCGAGGTCCACCTGAAGGTGGAAGGCGCGAACCCGACCGGTTCCTTCAAGGACCGCGGAATGACCATGGCCATCACCAAGGCCAAGGAGGAGGGCGCGAAGGCGGTCATCTGCGCCTCCACCGGCAACACCTCGGCCTCCGCGGCCGCTTATGCCGTACGCGCGGGCATGGTGTCGGCCGTCCTGGTCCCGCAGGGCAAGATCGCGCTCGGCAAGATGGGCCAGGCCCTGGTGCACGGCGCGAAGATCCTCCAGGTCGACGGCAACTTCGACGACTGCCTCGACCTCGCCCGCGCGCTCAGCGACAACTACCCCGTGGCGCTGGTCAATTCGGTCAACCCGGTACGTATCGAGGGCCAGAAGACGGCCGCGTTCGAGATCGTGGACATGCTCGGGGACGCCCCCGACATCCACGTCCTGCCGGTCGGCAACGCGGGCAACATCACCGCGTACTGGAAGGGGTACCGCGAGTACGCCGCCGACGGCATCGCCGCGAAGACCCCGCGCATGTGGGGCTTCCAGGCGTCCGGGTCCGCGCCCATCGTGCGCGGGGAGGTCGTCAAGGACCCCTCGACGATCGCCACCGCGATCCGGATCGGCAACCCCGCCTCGTGGCAGTTCGCACTCGCGGCCCGGGACGAGTCCGGCGGCCTCATCGACGAGGTGACGGACCGTGAGATCCTGCGCGCCTACCGGCTGTTGGCCGCTCAGGAGGGTGTTTTCGTGGAGCCGGCGTCCGCCGCGTCCGTCGCCGGTCTGCTGAAGGCCGCCGAGCAGGGCAAGGTCGACCCGGGCCAGAAGATCGTGTGCACCGTCACCGGCAACGGCCTGAAGGACCCCGACTGGGCCGTCGCGGGCGCCCCGCAGCCCGTCACCGTCCCCGTCGACGCGGCCACCGCGGCCGAGCGGCTGGGTCTGGCCTGATCAGCGCGGCACGGGGGGTGCACGGGGGGCTTACGACACGCATCGTGCGCCTCCTGTGCGCCCTATGTCGCCACAGAACCTTCCTTCGATAGGCTGTACTGAACCCGCCCGCCGCATATGCCCGAGCATCCGGTGGGGCGCCGCGCCGTTTCCACGGCCCAGGGGTCATCAACGTACGTATCGAATGTCTTCGACAATCACGCAGCTCAAGGAGAGTCATCGAGCGATGGCCGGTCCAGCCTTCCGCGCCGCCGCCGTCCGGGTGCGCGTCCCCGCCACCAGCGCCAATCTCGGTCCGGGCTTCGACGCCCTCGGCCTGTCGCTGGGGCTCTACGACGACGTCGTCGTCCGGGTGGCCGACTCCGGGCTGCACATCGACATCGCCGGTGAGGGCAGCGAGACGCTGCCGCGCGACGAGAGTCATCTGCTCGTACGTTCCCTGCGCACCGCCTTCGACCTCCTGGGCGGCCAGCCGCGCGGTCTGGAGATCGTCTGCGCCAACCGCATCCCGCACGGCCGTGGCCTCGGCTCCTCCTCCGCCGCCATCTGCGCCGGAATCGTCGCCGCGCGTGCCGTGACCATAGGCGGTGAGTCCCGCCTCGACGACGCCGCCCTGCTGGAGCTGGCCACCGAGATCGAGGGCCACCCCGACAATGTCGCGGCCTGTCTGCTCGGCGGATTCACGCTCTCCTGGATGGAGGCCGGCGCCGCCCGCGCGATCAGGATGGATCCTGCCGATTCCATCGTTCCGGTGGTTTTCGTGCCCGGAAAGCCGGTCCTCACCGAGACCGCGCGCGGCCTGCTCCCGCGCTCCGTGCCGCATGTCGACGCCGCCACCAACGCGGGCCGTGCCGCCCTGCTCGTCGAGGCCCTCACCCGGCGCCCCGAGCTGCTGCTGCCCGCCACCGAGGACCGGCTCCACCAGGAGTACCGCGCCCCGGCCATGCCGGAGAGCGCCGCGCTGGTGGAGCGGCTGCGGGCGGACGGGATCCCCGCGGTGATCTCCGGAGCAGGACCCACCGTGCTGGCGCTGGCCGATGACGACAGCGCCGACAAGGTCGCCGATCTGGCAGGTGCGGGCTGGGCCGCGAACCGGCTCGAGCTCGACGCCCAGGGAGCGAGCGTGCTGCCGCTTGCTCCCTGACACACGGTTGCCGGATTTTGAGAGGGGGAATATTTGTTGGATCCGGTAGTGTTAACCTCAGGTCTGCACCCGACCCCACCATGGCGAGGTGCTTTGTGTCCCCGTCCGGGACAGACATTCTTCCGGGAGCCTCCCAAGCCGCACTGTGTTCCGTACGACGTACGCGGGCAGTACCTCGTACACGAGCACTGAGCGACTCGCCGGGCACGCTCCGGAACCGGTGCGACCAAGCCGATTGACACGGACACTCGGTGCCACGGCTTGGAGAAGCGCCATCACCGATATTTTCTTCCGCCGCTTTGGCGGACCACCGCCCCGGCCGGTCCACGACAAGGACCGAAGCCGGACAGCACAACCGGTCGCCGAGCCAGACAGGCCGACGTCCGCTCCAGGGAAGGACCCTTCGTGAGCGACACCACCGATCTGATGGGCGCACGTGTCGAGGAGACCGCTGCCGCGCCCGCCACGGACGCCTCCGCGCCTGCCACCGGTGCCGGCTCCCGGCGGCGCCGCGGTACCGGCCTCGAGGGCATGGTGCTGGCCGAGCTTCAGCAGGTCGCATCCGGCCTCGGCATCAGGGGCACGGCGCGCATGCGCAAGAGCCAGCTGATCGAGGTCATCAAGGAAGCGCAGGCTGGGGGTGCCCCCGCGGCCCCCAAGGCGGACGCCGCGACCGAGACCAAGCCGAAGCGCCGGGCCACCTCCAAGGCCCGCACCGGCGAGGACGCGCCCGCCAAGAAGACGGCGAAGGCCGAGGCGCCCGCCGAGAAGGCCGTGGCGCAGCAGCAGATCGAGATCCCCGGCCAGCCGGCCGGCGGCACCGCCCGTGCGGGCGAGAACAACGACGAGGCTCCCGCGGAGCGCCGTCGCCGTCGTGCGACCGCCGAGGCCGGTGCCCCCGCGGCCGCCGCGCCGGAGACCATCGTCGCCGAGGCCAAGAGCGAGCCCAAGGCCGAGACGCCCGCGCAGGCGCAGGGCGACGCCAAGGGTGACGCCGGTGACGGCGAGGGCCGCCGCCGGGACCGCCGTGAGCGCGGCCGCGACCGTGACCGCGGCGACCGTGGTGACCGCGGCGACCGCGGTGACCGTCGTAAGGGCGACGACCAGCAGGGCGGCCAGCGCGGTCAGCAGCAGGGCCAGCAGCAGGGCGGCGGTCGTCAGGACCGTAACGCCGGTCCGCAGGACGACGACGACTTCGAGGGCGGCCGTCGGGGCCGTCGCGGGCGCTACCGCGACCGCCGTGGCCGTCGTGGCCGCGACGAGATGGGCCAGGAGCCGCAGATCGCCGAGGACGACGTCCTGATCCCCGTCGCGGGCATCCTGGACATCCTCGACAACTACGCCTTCATCCGTACGTCGGGCTACCTGCCCGGCCCCAACGACGTGTACGTCTCCCTCGCCCAGGTCCGCAAGAACGGCCTGCGCAAGGGTGACCACGTCACCGGTGCCGTGCGGCAGCCCAAGGAGGGCGAGCGCCGCGAGAAGTTCAACGCGCTGGTCCGCCTGGACTCCGTCAACGGCATGGCGCCCGAACACGGCCGTGGCCGCCCGGAGTTCAACAAGCTGACCCCGCTGTACCCGCAGGACCGCCTCCGCCTGGAGACGGACCCGGGTGTGCTGACGACCCGCATCATCGACCTGGTGTCGCCGATCGGTAAGGGGCAGCGCGGTCTGATCGTGGCTCCGCCGAAGACCGGCAAGACCATGATCATGCAGGCCATCGCCAACGCGATCACGCACAACAACCCCGAGTGCCACCTGATGGTCGTCCTGGTCGACGAGCGTCCGGAAGAGGTCACCGACATGCAGCGGTCGGTCAAGGGCGAGGTCATCTCCTCGACCTTCGACCGCCCGGCCGAGGACCACACGACGGTCGCGGAGCTCGCGATCGAGCGTGCGAAGCGGCTGGTGGAGCTGGGTCACGACGTCGTCGTGCTGCTCGACTCCATCACGCGTCTGGGCCGTGCCTACAACCTGGCGGCGCCCGCCTCCGGCCGCATCCTGTCCGGTGGTGTCGACTCGACCGCGCTGTACCCGCCGAAGCGGTTCTTCGGTGCGGCGCGGAACATCGAGGACGGTGGCTCGCTCACCATCCTGGCCACGGCTCTTGTCGACACCGGGTCCCGCATGGACGAGGTGATCTTCGAGGAGTTCAAGGGCACCGGCAACATGGAGCTCAAGCTCGACCGGAAGCTCGCCGACAAGCGCATCTTCCCGGCGGTGGACGTCGACGCGTCCGGTACCCGTAAGGAAGAGATCCTGCTCGGCAACGAGGAGCTGGCGGTTGTCTGGAAGCTGCGTCGGGTGCTGCACGCGCTCGACCAGCAGCAGGCGATCGAGCTGCTGCTCGACAAGATGAAGCAGACGAAGTCGAACGTCGAGTTCCTGATGCAGATCCAGAAGACGACGCCGACGCCTGGCAACGGCGACTGAGCGCTCCGCTGAGAGAGCCGACGGAACACCGGTTGTAGGGCGGCTGCGGGCCGTCCGTGGCTGGTCGCGCAGTTCCCCGCGCCCCTAGGGCGTTAGGGCCGCCCCCTGTTCAAAGGGGGCGGCCCTTTTGGTGTTTCCGGCCGGGGTACGATCTCGCTCTTCGAACTTGTGATCCCGAGGGGGGACATTCGTGGGTACAGCCATGTCCGGGGGCGGACGGCACAGACGTCGGATGCGGATTGCGCTGCCTGTCGCTGCCGCAGGCATCGCCGCGGCCATCGGTGCCGCGCTGCTGACCTCTTCCGCGGGGGCCGCCTCCGCGTCGCCGAACCCGCCGGCCGTGCCGAGCTCCGACTCGCCCACGCTTGCCGAGCTGGAGCAGCGCGTCCTGGGGGCCGCCGCTCATGACGACACCGCCGGAGTCTCGTCCGCGAAGTCGTCGTACAGCAGCTCCTCGACGGTGGACGCGAAGATCATCGGTGGTACCACGACGACCATCACCACCGCGCCGTGGATGGCCCAGCTCTGGTACCAGGACGAGACGAACGGCGTCTACTTCTTCTGCGGCGGCTCCGTCGTCTCGCCGACGAAGATCCTCACCGCCGCGCACTGCGTCCAGGGCTACAACTGGAAGGCGTACGGGGCCATCGTCACCGGCACCTCGCAGCTGCCCGACGGGGACCTGAACGGCGGCACCGTCACCGCGGTCCACCGGCAGTGGAACCACCCCTCCTACAGCTCGCGGACGATCGACAACGACATCGCGGTGCTCACCCTGGCCAACCCCATCAAGGCCACCCCGATCAAGATGGCGACGTCCACCGAGACCGCCGCCTACGCGGCCGGCACCAGCGCCAAGGTCTACGGCTGGGGCCGCACCAGCTCCACCACCCAGGACGTCTCCGAGACGCTGAAGACGGCCACCCTGCCGATGCAGTCCGACACCACCTGCTCCGGCTTCTACGGCGCCGACTTCGTCAAGGGCCACATGGTCTGCGCGGGCAACCCCGCCAGCGGCAGCGACAGCGGCACCACCTCCGCCTGCAACGGCGACTCCGGCGGCCCGCTCGTCGTCAACAACCGCGTCGTGGGCGTGGTCTCCTGGGGCGTGCAGGACTGTGTCGCCAAGGGTGCCTACAGCGTCTTCGCCAAGGTCAGGACGTACGTCGGCGCTGCCTACCCGCGCATCGACGACACCAACCTGAGCCTCGACCACAAGGCCGACCTGTGGGTGCGCAACGCCTCCACCAAGACCGGCTACGAGAAGGACTCCACCGGCACCTCCTTCGGCGCCCGTGAGTCCTGGGGCAACTGGAGCGCCTTCAACTTCGTCCTCCAGAACGACCTCAACCGCGACGGCTACCAGGACCTGCTGGTCCGCCGCAGCTCCGACGGCGATGTCTTCTGGAAGCACTGGGTGCCCGCGAGCGGCTCCTGGGCCACCACGAAGGTTGCCGACAACTGGGGGACCCGCACCCGCATCGTCATCCCTGGCGATCTCACCGGCGACTACCTGCCCGACCTGGTGTCCGTGGACTCCGCCGGGAAGGCGTGGCTGTACCCGGGCCAGGGCAACGGCACCTTCGCGAGCCGTGTGCAGATCGGTACCGGCACCGGCTGGAACCAGTACAACGTCCTGGTCGGACACGGTGACTTCTCCGGTGACGGCAAGGCCGACCTGCTCGCCCGCACGGGCAGCAACGGCTACCTGTACCTCTACAAGGGCACCGGCAAGTCCTCCGCCCCCTTCTCGTCCCGCGTGAAGGTGCGCACCTGGAGCAGCTCGACGTACAACAAGGTCGCCGTGGTCGGTGACGTCAGCGGTGACGGCAAGGCCGACGTCCTGGCCCGCACCCCGGGCGGCACGCTCTACCTGTACAAGGGCACCGGGAAGGCCACCAGCGAGATCTTCGCCACAAGAATCTCGGTCGGCACCGATTACAAGCAGTACGACATCTTCGGCTGAAATCGCAGGTGACGGGCGTTTGCCCGGATCGATCCCGTGCGCGCTGTGGCCACTCATTCACAGGGTGGCCACAGCGCGTTGTGCAACCCTTTGCCGAGTTTCGCCGTCTGACCAGGCGGAGTGACGATGGTGCGGTACGGGTCTTCTTGACCACGCCTGGCCCTGAAAGCAGGGGGTAACCGACCGGACGA
Source organism: Streptomyces davaonensis JCM 4913 (assembly GCF_000349325.1). Lineage (GTDB taxonomy): Bacteria > Actinomycetota > Actinomycetes > Streptomycetales > Streptomycetaceae > Streptomyces > Streptomyces davaonensis. The sequence goes on along the minus strand of NC_020504.1, from coordinate 3,470,732 downwards.
GAACCGAGGAGCACATGTCCGCCGAGAGCACGCCGGAGTCCGGCATACCGGATGACGCCGGCACCAACGGCTCGCGCCACCGCGCGAAGGGCCACCGTCGCAAGCCCCGCGAGAAGCGCGGCAAGGGCCTGAGGATCGCGGCCTGGACCGCCGTGGGGATCGTCGTCCTCGGCGGGACCGGGGCCGGCTATGTGTACTTCAAGCTCAACGGCAACATCGACAGCGTCGACATCGACCAGGCCCTCGGCACCGACCGCCCGGAGAAGGTCGACAACGGCTCGGAGAACATCCTCGTCCTCGGCTCCGACACCCGCTCCGGCTCCAACCAGGACCTCGGTGGCGGCGCCGACGACGGCAGCGCCCGCTCGGACACGGCGATGATCGTGCACATCTACAAGGGCCACAAGAAGGCCAGCGTGGTCTCCATCCCGCGCGACACCCTCATCGACCGCCCCGAGTGCACCGACACCGACGGCAACACCCACGACGCCGCGAGCGGCGTGATGTTCAACTCGGCCTACACCACCGGCGGTGCGGCCTGCGCGGTGAAGACCGTCGAGTCGATCACCGATCTGCGCATGGACCACTATCTGGAGGTCGACTTCAGCGGCTTCCAGAAGCTGGTCGACGACCTCGGCGGCGTGGAGCTCACCACCACCGAGGACATCAGCGACCCCGACAGCCATCTGAACCTCAAGGCCGGCACCCACACCCTGAACGGCGAGCAGGCCCTCGGCCTGGTCCGCACCCGGCACGGCGTCGGCGACGGCTCCGACCTCGGCCGCATCCAGCTCCAGCAGGCCTTCATCAAGGCGCTGATCGCCCAGGTCAAGGACGTCGGCCTGTTCACCAACCCGAAGAAGCTCTACGACCTCGCGGACACCGCGACCAAGACGATCACCACCGACTCCGACCTCGGCTCGGTCAACAAGCTCATGTCCTTCGCGGGCGGCCTGCGAGGCATCAGCCCGAGCAACATGACCATGGTGACGATGCCGGTCCAGTACGACCCCGCCAACGCCAACCGGGTCCTGGTCGAGGAGGCCAAGGCCGAGCAGGTCTGGAAGGCCCTGAAGAACGACCGGGCGATCCCGAAGTCGGCGACCGAGGGAACGGCCACGGGGCAGGCGAAGGACGTCGTGAGCGCCGGTTAGGGGTACCCGGGAATACCTCACCCGCACCCCCCGTTTTGGGGGATGGCCCCAGTCCTGGCAGACTGGTACGTCGGCCCCGGTTCACGCCCCCGCACCCCGCGATGGCGACCCGGTGCCCTCCCGAAACTAGGAGACACCTTGAAGCGCGACATCCACCCCGAGTACGTCGAGACGCAGGTCAGCTGCACCTGTGGCGCGTCGTTCACCACCCGTAGCACGATCGAGAGCGGCACCATCCGCGCCGAGGTCTGCTCCGAGTGCCACCCGTTCTACACGGGTAAGCAGAAGATCCTCGACACCGGTGGCCGTGTGGCCCGCTTCGAGGCCCGCTTCGGCAAGGCTGCCGGCTCCAAGAAGTAGCGAGCCCCATTTCGCCGGTCCACGGCCGCGCCCCTCACCCGGGCGTGTCCGGGACCGGCGTTTTTGGTCGCCCGCCACTTCCCTTCGTACGTATTTCAGGAGCCCCAAGATGTTCGAGGCCGTCGAGGAACTCGTCGCCGAGCACGCCGATCTGGAGAAGCAGCTCGCCGACCCGTCGGTCTTCGCCGACCAGGCGAACGCGCGCAGGCTGAACAAGCGCTACGCCGAGCTCACCCCGATCGTCGCCACGTACCGCTCCTGGAAGCAGACGGGCGACGACATCGAGACCGCTCGTGAACTGGCCGCCGACGACCCGGACTTCGCCGCCGAGGTCAAGGAGCTGGACAAGCAGCGCGAGGCGCTGACCGAGAAGCTGCGCCTGCTGCTGGTCCCGCGTGACCCCAGCGACGACAAGGACGTCATCCTGGAGATCAAGGCGGGCGCCGGCGGCGACGAGTCCGCCCTGTTCGCCGGAGATCTGCTGCGCATGTACCTGCGCTACGCCGAGCGCGTCGGCTGGAAGACCGAGATCATCGACGCCACCGAGTCCGAGCTCGGCGGCTACAAGGACGTCCAGGTCGCCGTGAAGACCAAGGGCGGCCAGGGCGCCACGGAGCCCGGGCAGGGCGTGTGGGCGCGGCTGAAGTACGAGGGCGGGGTGCACCGGGTGCAGCGCGTCCCGGCCACCGAGTCCCAGGGCCGCATCCACACCTCGGCGGCCGGTGTGCTGGTCACGCCGGAGGCCGAGGAGGTCGAGGTCGAGATCAACCCCAACGACCTCCGCATCGATGTCTACCGCTCCTCCGGTCCCGGCGGACAGTCCGTCAACACCACGGACTCCGCCGTGCGCATCACGCACATCCCCACCGGAGTGGTCGCTTCCTGCCAGAACGAGAAGAGCCAGCTTCAGAACAAGGAGCAGGCACTGCGTATCCTGCGCTCCAGGCTGCTCGCCGCGGCTCAGGAGGAAGCGGAGAAGGAAGCCGCCGACGCCCGCCGCAGCCAGGTCCGCACCGTCGACCGCTCCGAGAAGATCCGTACGTACAACTTCCCGGAGAATCGCATTTCGGACCACCGCGTCGGCTTCAAGGCGTACAACCTGGACCAGGTCCTGGACGGCGAACTCGACGCGGTGATCCAGGCCTGCGTCGACGCGGACTCGGCCGCCAAGCTCGCAGCCGCGTAAGGCACGGAGACGGAAGTACCGGAGGACGAGCGTGAACCTGCTGCTCGCGGAGGTGGCGCAGGCCACCCAGCGGCTGGCCGACGCCGGCGTGCCCTCGCCGCGTAATGACGCGGAGGAGCTCGCCGCGTTCGTCCACGGTGTGAAGCGAGGCGAACTGCACTCCGTGCGGGACGCCGACTTCGATGCCCGGTACTGGGAGGTCATCGCCCGCCGTGAGCAGCGTGAGCCGCTCCAGCACATCACCGGCCGCGCCTTCTTCCGGTACCTGGAGCTCCAGGTCGGCCCCGGCGTCTTCGTGCCCCGCCCCGAGACCGAGTCGGTGGTGGGCTGGGCCATAGACGCCGTACGCGCGATGGATGTCGTGGAGCCGCTCATCGTCGACCTGTGCACGGGCTCGGGCGCCATCGCGCTCGCCCTCGCCCAGGAGGTCCCGCGCTCGCGCGTGCACGCCGTGGAGCTGTCCGAGGACGCGCTGCGCTGGACCCGCAAGAACATGGAGGGGTCCAGGGTCGACCTGCGCCAGGGCAACGCCCTCGACGCCTTCCCCGACCTCGACGGCCAGGTCGACCTGGTCATCTCCAACCCGCCGTACATTCCGCTCACCGAGTGGGAGTACGTGGCGCCCGAGGCCCGCGACTACGATCCCGAACTCGCCCTGTTCTCCGGCGAGGACGGCCTCGATCTCATCCGTGGGATCGAGCGCACCGCGCACCGGCTGCTGCGCCCCGGCGGTGTCGTCGTCATCGAGCACGCCGACACCCAGGGCGGCCAGGTGCCGTGGATCTTCACCGAGGAGCGGGGCTGGGCCGACGCGGCCGACCACCCGGACCTCAACAACCGCCCCCGGTTCGCCACGGCCCGCAAGGCCCTGCCGTGAGCACCCCCAAGTCCTTTCAGCTGCACGTGTACGAGGAGGCCCGCTAGACATGGCTCGGCGATACGACACCAATGACGCGACCGACCGCACGACCGGTCTGCGTGAGGCCGCGTCCGCCGTCCGCCGGGGCGAGCTCGTGGTGCTGCCGACGGACACCGTGTACGGCATCGGCGCCGACGCCTTCTCCAAGGAGGCGGTGGGCGATCTGCTGGAGGCCAAGGGCCGTGGCCGCACCATGCCCACGCCCGTCCTCATCGGCTCCCCGAACACGCTGCACGGCCTGGTCACCGACTTCTCCGAGCTGGCCTGGGAACTGGTCGACGCGTTCTGGCCGGGCGCCCTGACGCTGGTCGCCAGGCACCAGCCGTCCCTCCAGTGGGACCTGGGGGACACCCGTGGCACCGTCGCGGTGCGGATGCCGCTGCACCCGGTGGCGATCGAGCTGCTGACCGAGGTCGGCCCGATGGCGGTGTCCTCGGCCAATCTGACCGGGCACCCGGCGCCGGAGGACTGCGACGCCGCTCAGGGCATGCTCGGCGACTCCGTCTCCGTCTACCTCGACGGTGGTCCCACGCCCGGCATCGTCCCGTCGTCGATCGTCGACGTGACGGGCGAGATCCCGGTGCTGCTGCGCGAGGGCGCGATCACGGCGGAGGAGCTCCGCAAGGTGGTACCCGACCTCGAGGTGGCGAATTGACAGCCCCTGACGCGGGGCGTGGCATAGGCAACGGGGAACGAGCAGCGGAGATCACGACCACCTTCGTCGGGCTCCCGCGCGACACCTTCCGCATCCTCCACGTCAGCACCGGCAACGTCTGCCGCTCGCCGATCACCGAGCGGCTGACCCGGCACCATGTGTCGCAGCGGCTCGGCGTCCTCGGCGGGGCGCTGATCGTGGAGAGCGCGGGCACCTGGGGCCATGAGGGCGCGCCCATGGAGGCCAACGCGGAGACCGTCCTCGCCGACTTCGGCGCGGACGCCTCCGGCTTCGTGGGCCGGGAACTGCTGGACGAGCATGTGATCCGCGCCGACCTGGTTCTGACCGCGACCCGGGACCACCGCGCGCAGGTCATCTCGATGGGCCACTCGGCGGGCCTGCGCACCTTCACCCTGAAGGAGTTCACCCGCCTGGTGAGGGCCATCGACCCGGCGACGCTGCCCCCGCTGGAGGACGGCATCGTCGAGCGCGCCCGCGCCCTGGTACGGGCGGCCGCGGCCCTGCGCGGCTGGCTGCTGGCGCCCACGGCGGAGGCGGACGAGGTGTTCGACCCGTACGGCGCCCCGCTGACCTTCTTCCGGTCCATCGGCGACGAGATACACCAGGCGCTCGACCCGGTGGTGACGGCACTGACGGGCGTAGCGACGCGCACGTAGCCGAGCGGGGCGCGGGGGGCGGGCCTACATTGGTGCTACGTCACCGTCGACGCCCCGGAGCCCATCATGTCGGTCATCCCTGTCCTAGAGGCCGATGTCCTGCGTCGGCAGGATCCCGAGCTGGCGGAGATCCTGCTCGGGGAACGGGAGCGGCAGGCGAGCACCCTCCAGCTGATCGCCGCCGAGAACTTCACCTCGCCGGCCGTGCTGGCCGCGCTCGGCTCACCGCTCGCCAACAAGTACGCCGAGGGCTATCCCGGCTCCCGGTACCACGGCGGCTGCGAGATCGTCGACGTCGCCGAGCGGATCGCCGTGGACCGCGCCAAGGCCCTGTTCGGCGCCGAACACGCCAACGTCCAGGCCCACTCGGGCTCTTCGGCCGTGCTCGCCGCCTACGCGGCCCTGCTGCGCCCCGGCGACACCGTCCTCGCCCTCGGCCTGCCCTACGGCGGCCATCTCACCCACGGTTCGCCCGCCAACTTCTCCGGCCGCTGGTTCGACTTCGTCCCCTACGGCGTCGACGGGGAGACCGGGCTCCTCGACTACGAGCAGGTGCGGACGCTGGCCCGCAACCATCGGCCCAAGGCCATCGTGTGCGGGTCCATCAGCTACCCCCGCCACATCGACTACGCCTTCTTCCGCGAGGTCGCCGACGAGGTGGGCGCCTATCTCATCGCCGACGCCGCCCATCCCATCGGCCTGGTCGCCGGGGGAGCGGCGCCCAGCCCGCTGCCGTACGCCGACATCGTGTGCGCCACCACCCACAAGGTGCTGCGCGGGCCGCGCGGCGGGATGATCCTGTGCGGCGCCGAGCTCGCCGAACGGGTCGACCGGGCCGTGTTCCCCTTCACCCAGGGCGGCGCGCAGATGCACACCATCGCCGCGAAGGCCGTCGCGTTCGGCGAGGCGGCAACACCGGCGTTCACCGCGTACGCCCATCAGGTGGTCGCCAATGCGCGCGTGCTCGCCGCAGGGCTTGCCGCCGAGGGGCTCGTCGTCACCACGGGTGGCACCGACACCCATCTCATCACCGCCGACCCGGCACCCCTCGGCGTCGACGGCCGCACCGGCCGCGGACTGCTCGCCGCCGCCGGAATCGTCCTGGACTGCTGTGCTCTTCCCCACGGTGACGCCCGCGGCCTGCGCCTGGGCACCGCCGCGCTGACCACTCAGGGCATGGGGGAGCGGGAGATGGCCCAGGTCAGTGCGCTGATCGCGGGGGTGCTGCGGGGCGAGGCCGAGGCGGTCGCGGCACGTGAAGAAGTGCGGGATCTTGCCGGGGGATTTCCGCCCTATCCCGGCTGAGCCTGGGTAGACGCACCCGTGTGCACAGGCTCACGTGCAACCATCGTCGCTACCCGGAAGTCCCCAACCATATGCGCGCATCGCTAGGGTGTGGGGCTGAGATGGCCAGCGAGACCTGTGGGGAAGCCCGTGCGTGAATACCTGCTGACGCTCTGCATCACGGCCGCGGTGACGTACCTGCTCACGGGGCCGGTGCGGAAGTTCGCGATCGTGGCCGGGGCGATGCCGGAGATCCGGGCACGTGACGTGCACCGGGAACCCACTCCGCGCCTCGGCGGTATCGCCATGTTCTTCGGGCTGTGCGCGGGTCTGCTCGTCGCCGACCATCTGGCGAACCTCAGCACCGTCTTCGAGAACTCCAACGAACCGCGCGCCCTGCTCTCGGGCGCCGCGCTGATCTGGCTGATCGGTGTCCTGGACGACAAGTTCGAGATCGACGCCCTGATCAAGCTGGGCGGCCAGATGATCGCCGCCGGCGTCATGGTCATGCAGGGTCTGACCATCCTGTGGCTGCCCATCCCCGGCTTCGGTTCGGTGGCGCTGACCCAGTGGCAGGGCACCCTGCTGACGGTGGCGCTGGTCGTCATCACCATCAACGCGGTCAACTTCGTCGACGGCCTCGACGGCCTCGCGGCCGGCATGGTGTGCATCGCCTCGGCCGCGTTCTTCCTCTACGCCTACCGCGTCTGGGTGTCGTACGGCATCGAGGCCGCCGCCCCGGCCACGCTGTTCTCGGCGATCCTGATGGGCATGTGCCTGGGCTTCCTGCCGCACAACATGCACCCGGCGCGGATTTTCATGGGCGACTCCGGCTCGATGCTGATCGGCCTGGTGCTGGCGGCGGGTGCGATCTCCATCACGGGTCAGGTCGACCCGGACGCGCTGAAGCTGTTCGCGGGCTCGGAGAAGGCGGCCGTGCACCAGACGGTGCCGGTGTACATCCCGCTGCTGCTGCCGCTGACCATCATCGCGATCCCGGCCGCGGACCTGGTGCTGGCGATCGTGCGGCGCACCTGGCGCGGCCAGTCCCCGTTCGCGGCGGACCGGGGCCATCTGCACCACCGGCTGCTGGAGATCGGCCACTCGCACAGCCGGGCCGTCCTCATCATGTACTTCTGGTCCGCGCTGATCGCCTTCGGCGCCCTGGCCTACTCGGTGAACTCGGCGTCCATGTGGATCGTGCTGGGCGTGGTGTTCCTCAGCGCCATCGGTCTTGTCCTGCTGCTGCTCCCGCGCTTCACCCCGCGCGCCCCGCGCTGGGCCCAGGCCTTCGTGCCGCCGCGCTACCGGCGCCGTGCGCCCGTTGCGGAACCGGCGGCGGCCACTCCGCAGACCGCGCTGGAGGAACCCCGCACTCCGGTGCCTGCCGGGGTCAACGGTGCCACCGCTCTCGGTGCTCGTTCGCGCCACCTGGACCGGCGTAAAGCCGGAACGTCGCGCTGACGGCAAGGTAAGAATCTGACTAGAGCATTGCCAAATCGTGGGGGAACGAAGCGGTGCAATATCAGACAAAGAGGCACCGTTCCTGCACATACGCGCGCTGTCACTCTCATGTGTGACAGCGAGCACACTCGCCAGGTAAAGACCTCATCAAATAGTTTGTGATACGGTTCACGAGAACCCGGGATAGAGCCGAAGGACCGTAGTGCGACGGTCCATCGGAGTGAGTTTCCCGCTCGGCCCGGGACTACGCTCGTCCATGACGACACCCCTGCCCCCTGTGAAAGCGGAGTTGCCGCCATGCCGTCCAATGACGCCCGGAACCTCCTTCAATGCGCTGTGCCCACAGCGGCTGCCGGCGCGATTGTCGTCGCCGTCAGCGCTGCGGTAGCCGGCGGCAAGGGGGCGATCGGTGCGGCGGTCGGCACACTGCTCGCCATCCTGTTCATGGGAATCGGCCTGTACGTTCTGCAGTGGACGGCAAAAACGCTCCCGCAGTTGTTCCAGGCCATGGGGTTGATGCTCTACGTCGCCCAGCTCCTGCTTCTCCTGATCTTCGTCGCCCTCTTCAAGGACACCTCTCTCTTCAACGCGAAGGCGTTCGCGATTTCGCTCGTCGTCGCCACCGTCGTGTGGATGGCCGCGCAGGCTCGTGCGCATATGAAGGCCAAGCTCTTCTACATCGACCCGGACTCCACGAAGAGCGAGAAGACCGAGAAGACAGGGCCGTCGTCGTGAGGGGTAGGGGCGGGATAAAGGCCTGGGGGAACTCCTGCTATCGTCCGGTGCCAACTGCGGCATCGCGGGCGCGGGCATCCAAGCTGACGCCTGCTCGATCGCGAGGCTTGATGCCCCAGAGCCGCCCTCACATCCGTAACACCAGTCCGGTGCCGACCCGCGGCTGCGCGCCGCGCCGACACAACGAGGTTGCCGTACCTATGCGTCACGCCGAAGGAGCCCGCGGTGAGTGCTGACCAGACCCAGCTCGCCTTTGACTGGAGCTGTCGGATCATGTCCGACAACGGGTGTGGTTTTCCGGCTCCGGGCCTGCACTCGTTCCTCTTCGAGCCGATCGCCACGGTTGGCGGGTTCGAGTTCAACAAGGTGATGCTGCTCGCGCTCGTCACCACTCTCCTTGTCACCAGCTTCTTCTGGGCTGCGTTCGGCAAGGCCAAGGTGGTCCCGGGCAAGCTGCAGATGGTCGGCGAGGCCGGTTACGACTTCGTGCGCCGCGGCATCGTCTACGAGACCCTCGGCAAGAAGGAGGGCGAGAAGTACGTCCCCCTGATGGTCTCGCTGTTCTTCTTCATCTGGATCATGAACATCTGGTCCGTGATTCCGCTGGCACAGTTCCCGGTGTCGTCGATCATCGCGTACCCGATCGTCCTCGCGGCCGTCGTCTACATCGTGTGGATGTCGCTGACGTTCAAGAAGCACGGCTTCGTCGGTGGCTTCAAGAACCTCACCGGCTACGACAAGTCGCTCGGCGCGGTCCTGCCGCTCGTCGTGGTCATCGAGTTCTTCTCGAACGTCCTGGTCCGCCCGTTCACGCACGCCGTGCGACTCTTCGCGAACATGTTCGCCGGTCACCTGATGCTGGTGATGTTCACCGTCGCCTCCTGGTACCTGCTGAACAGCTGGATGATCCCGGCGGCCGGTGTCTCCTTCGTGATGACGATCATCATGATCCTCTTCGAGCTTTTCGTGCAGGCGGTCCAGGCGTACGTCTTCGTGCTCCTCGCCTGCTCGTACATTCAGGGCGCTCTCGCCGAGCACCACTGAGCCCAGCACCACCACCCCTGATCGTCCGGTGATCAACCCCCACCGGTCCGTAAAGAGAAGGAAGAATCAGCATGGCTGCCACTGAGACCCTCGCTGCCGTCTCCGGTTCGCTCGGTTCCATCGGCTACGGCCTGGCCGCGATCGGCCCCGGCGTCGGCGTCGGCATCATCTTCGGTAACGGCACGCAGGCCCTGGCCCGCCAGCCCGAGGCCGCCGGTCTCATCCGTGCCAACCAGATCCTCGGCTTCGCCTTCTGTGAGGCGCTCGCCCTCATCGGCATCGTTATGCCGTTCGTGTTCGGTAAGTGATCAACCCTTACTGACACGAATCGACGAAAGGCACTGATGTGATCGCCAACCTGGTACAGCTGGCGTCCGAGGAAGAGCAGAACCCGCTCGTTCCTCCGGGCCCCGAGCTGCTCGTCGGCACCATCGCCTTCGCCATCGTGTTCTTCTTCTTCTGGAAGAAGCTGCTCCCGAACATCAACAAGGTTCTGGAGGAGCGCCGCGCGGCGATCGAAGGCGGTATCGAAGAGGCCGAGGCCATGAAGGTCGAGGCCCAGAGCGTCCTTGAGCAGTACAAGGCACAGCTCGCCGAGGCCCGGCACGAGGCCGCGCGTCTGCGCCAGGAGGCGCAGGAGCAGGGTGCCGCGCTCATCGCCGAGATGCGTGCGGAGGGCCAGCGCCAGCGCGAGGAGATCGTCGCCGCGGGCCACGCCCAGATCGACGCCGACCGCAAGGCCGCGTCCTCCGCGCTGCGTCAGGACGTGGGCAAGCTCGCCACCGACCTGGCCGGCAAGCTCGTCGGCGAGTCCCTCGAGGACCACGCCCGCCAGAGCCGTGTCATCGACCGCTTCCTCGACGAGCTCGAGGAGAAGGCCGAGGCCACGCGATGAACGGAGCGAGCCGCGAGGCCCTGGCAGCCGGACGTGAGCGTCTCGACGCGCTGACGGACAACACGTCCGTGGACGCGGCGCAGCTCGCCGACGAGCTGGCGGCCGTCACCGCGCTGCTCGACCGCGAGGTGTCGCTGCGTCGGGTCCTCACCGACCCGGCGCAGGCCGGTGAGGCCAAGGCCGAGCTGGCCCAGCGGCTGCTCGGCGGCCAGGTCGGCGGCGAGACCGCGGACCTGCTGGCCGGTCTGGTGCGCTCCCGCTGGTCGCAGTCGCGCGACCTGGTCGACGCCCTGGAGCAGCTGGCGGACATCGCCGACCTCACCGCCGCCCAGCGTGCGGGCACGCTCGACAGCGTCGAGGACGAGCTGTTCCGGTTCGGCCGGATCGTCTCCTCCAACACCGAGCTGCGGGCCGCGCTGACCAACCGCTCGGCGAGCACCTCGGCCAAGAGCGAGCTGCTGCGCAGCCTGCTCGGCAGCCGGGCGGCCGCGACCACCGAGCGTCTGGTGACGCGCCTTGTGACCGCGCCGCGTGGACGTAGCCTGGAGTCGGGACTGGAGTCCCTGTCCAAGCTCGCCGCCGAGCGCCGGGACCGCATGGTCGCCGTGGTCACCTCCGCGGTTCCGCTGAGCGACGGCCAGAAGCAGCGCCTCGGCGCCTCGCTGGCGAAGCTCTACGGGCGTCGGATGCACCTCAACCTCGACGTGGACCCCGAGGTCCTCGGCGGGATCCGGGTGCAGGTCGGTGACGAGGTCATCAACGGCTCCCTCGCCGACCGCATCGAGGACGCCGGCCGCCGCCTGGCGGGCTGAGCAGTAACTCAATACGCAGTACGTACTTTCGACGGCCCTGGTTGGGCCGTACAGAAGAATCCTGGGGGTCGCCCCCAGACCCCCAAAGTGAAACTTCGGGCCCAACAAGGAGAGCAGGGAACCCAGATGGCGGAGCTCACGATCCGGCCGGAGGAGATCCGGGACGCACTGGAGACCTTCGTCCAGTCGTACAAGCCGGACGCGGCCTCGCGCGAGGAGGTCGGTACGGTCACCCTTGCCGGCGACGGCATCGCGAAGGTCGAGGGTCTGCCCTCGGCCATGGCCAACGAACTGCTGAAGTTCGAGGACGGCACCCTCGGCCTCGCGCTCAACCTCGAAGAGCGCGAGATCGGTGCCATCGTCCTCGGTGAGTTCAGCGGCATCGAGGAGGGCCAGCCGGTGCAGCGCACCGGTGAGGTGCTCTCCGTGGCCGTCGGCGAGGGCTACCTCGGCCGCGTCGTCGACCCGCTCGGCAACCCGATCGACGGCCTCGGCGAGATCGAGACCAGCGGTCGTCGTGCCCTTGAGCTGCAGGCCCCCACGGTCATGCAGCGCAAGTCGGTGCACGAGCCGATGGAGACCGGCTACAAGGCCGTCGACGCGATGACCCCGATCGGCCGTGGCCAGCGTCAGCTGATCATCGGTGACCGTCAGACCGGCAAGACCGCCCTGGCCGTCGACACGATCATCAACCAGCGCGACAACTGGCGCACCGGCGACCCGAACAAGCAGGTCCGCTGCATCTACGTCGCCATCGGCCAGAAGGGCTCGACGATCGCGTCGGTCCGCCGCGCGCTGGAGGAGAACGGCGCGCTGGAGTACACGACCATCGTCGCCGCCCCGGCGTCCGACCCGGCCGGCTTCAAGTACCTGGCGCCGTACACCGGTTCGGCCATCGGTCAGCAGTGGATGTACGAGGGCAAGCACGTCCTCATCATCTTCGACGACCTGTCCAAGCAGGCCGACGCCTACCGCGCCGTGTCGCTTCTGCTGCGCCGTCCGCCGGGCCGTGAGGCCTACCCGGGTGACGTCTTCTACCTGCACTCCCGTCTGCTGGAGCGCTGCGCGAAGCTCTCCGACGACATGGGCGCCGGCTCGATGACCGGTCTGCCGATCGTCGAGACGAAGGCCAACGACGTCTCGGCGTTCATCCCGACCAACGTCATCTCCATCACCGACGGCCAGTGCTTCCTGGAGTCGGACCTGTTCAACGCCGGTCAGCGCCCCGCGCTGAACGTCGGTATCTCCGTCTCCCGAGTCGGTGGTTCCGCGCAGCACAAGGCGATGAAGCAGGTCTCCGGTCGCCTCCGCGTGGACCTCGCCCAGTTCCGTGAGCTGGAGGCGTTCGCCGCCTTCGGTTCCGACCTGGACGCCGCGTCGAAGTCGCAGCTGGAGCGCGGTCAGCGGATGGTCGAGCTGCTGAAGCAGGCTCAGTACCAGCCGATGTCCACCGAGGACCAGGTCGTCTCCGTCTGGGCCGGCACCACCGGCAAGATGGACGAGGTGCCGGTCGCCGACATCCGCCGCTTCGAGAAGGAGCTGCTGGAGTACCTGCACCGCAAGGAGCAGGGCCTCATGACCTCCATCAAGGAGGGCGGCAAGCTCTCGGACGACACCCTCACCGCTGTCGCCGACGCCATCGCGGACTTCAAGAAGCAGTTCGAGACGTCGGACGGCAAGCTGCTCGGCGAGGACGCCCCGGTCGCCCCGAAGGCGACCAGCGCCTCCAAGTGACGTAAGGAAGGGACCTGACTCATGGGAGCCCAGCTCCGGGTCTACAAGCGTCGCATCCGATCCGTCACCGCGACCAAGAAGATCACGAAGGCGATGGAGATGATCGCCGCCTCGCGCGTCGTCAAGGCGCAGCGCAAGGTGGCGGCCTCCACGCCGTACGCGAAGGAACTGACCCGCGCGGTCACGGCGGTCGGTACCGGCTCGAACACCAAGCACCCGCTGACCACCCAGGCCGAGACGGTCACGCGGTCCGCGGTGCTGCTCCTGACGAGCGACCGTGGTCTCGCCGGTGCCTTCAACTCCAACGCCATCAAGGCGGCGGAGCTGCTGACCGAGCGCCTGGAGCGCGAGGGCAAGCAGGTCGACACGTACATCGTCGGCCGGCGTGGCCTTGCGCACTACAACTTCCGTGAGCGCAAGGTCTCGGAGTCGTGGACCGGGTTCACGGACGAGCCGACGTACGCGGACGCCAAGCAGGTCGCGGCACCGCTCATCGAGGCCATCGAGAAGGACACGGCCGACGGCGGCGTGGACGAACTCCACATCGTCTTCACCGAGTTCGTCTCGATGATGACGCAGACGGCGCTCGACGACCGTCTGCTGCCGCTCAGCCTCGAAGACGTGGCGAAGGAGGCGGCGCCGAAGGGCGAGATCCTTCCGCTGTTCGACTTCGAGCCGTCGGCGGAGGACGTCCTCGACGCCCTTCTGCCGCGCTACGTGGAGAGCCGTATCTACAACGCGCTGCTCCAGTCGGCCGCCTCCAAGCACGCCGCCACGCGGCGCGCGATGAAGTCGGCCACCGACAACGCCGGAGAGCTCATCGAGAGCCTCTCCCGGCTTGCGAACGCGGCCCGCCAGGCCGAAATCACCCAGGAAATCAGCGAGATCGTCGGTGGCTCCGCAGCCCTGGCCGACGCGAGCGCGGGGAGTGACAGGTAAATGACGACGACAGTTGAGACGGCCGCTGCCACGGGCCGCGTCGCCCGGGTCATCGGCCCGGTCGTCGACGTGGAGTTCCCCGTCGACGCGATGCCCGACATCTACAACGCCCTTCACGTCGAGGTGGCCGACCCGGCCAACGCCGGCGAGAAGAAGACGCTGACCCTGGAGGTCGCCCAGCACCTGGGTGACGGCCTGGTCCGCACCATCTCCATGCAGCCCACCGACGGTCTGGTCCGCCAGGCCGCGGTCACCGACACCGGTGCCTCCATCACGGTGCCCGTCGGCGACTTCACCAAGGGCAAGGTGTTCAACACCCTCGGTGAGGTGCTGAACGTCGACGAGTCCTACGACGGCGAGCGCTGGGGCATCCACCGCAAGGCGCCGAACTTCGACGAGCTCGAGTCGAAGACCGAGATGTTCGAGACCGGCGTCAAGGTCATCGACCTTCTCACCCCGTACGTCAAGGGTGGAAAGATCGGTCTGTTCGGTGGTGCCGGCGTCGGCAAGACGGTGCTCATCCAGGAGATGATCTACCGCGTCGCCAACAACCACGACGGTGTGTCGGTGTTCGCCGGTGTCGGTGAGCGCACCCGTGAGGGCAACGACCTGATCGAGGAGATGTCGGACTCCGGCGTCATCGACAAGACCGCGCTGGTCTTCGGTCAGATGGACGAGCCCCCGGGCACCCGTCTGCGCGTGGCCCTGGCCGGTCTGACCATGGCGGAGTACTTCCGCGATGTGCAGAAGCAGGACGTGCTGTTCTTCATCGACAACATCTTCCGCTTCACCCAGGCCGGTTCCGAGGTGTCGACCCTGCTCGGCCGTATGCCTTCCGCGGTGGGCTACCAGCCGAACCTGGCCGACGAGATGGGTCTCCTCCAGGAGCGCATCACCTCGACCCGTGGTCACTCGATCACCTCGATGCAGGCGATCTACGTCCCCGCGGACGACCTGACCGACCCGGCCCCGGCCACCACCTTCGCCCACCTCGACGCGACGACGGTTCTGTCCCGTCCGATCTCCGAGAAGGGCATCTACCCGGCCGTGGACCCGCTGGACTCCACGTCCCGCATCCTGGACCCGCGGTACATCGCGCAGGACCACTACGACGCCGCCATGCGCGTCAAGACGATCCTGCAGAAGTACAAGGACCTCCAGGACATCATCGCGATCCTCGGTATCGACGAGCTCGGCGAGGAGGACAAGCTCGTCGTCCACCGTGCCCGTCGCGTGGAGCGCTTCCTGTCCCAGAACACCCACGTCGCCAAGCAGTTCACCGGCGTCGACGGGTCGGACGTCCCGCTGGACGAGTCGATCGCGGCCTTCAACGCGATCTGCGACGGCGAGTACGACCACTTCCCGGAGCAGGCGTTCTTCATGTGCGGTGGTATTGAGGACCTCAAGAACAACGCCAAGGAGCTGGGCGTCTCCTGAGCCTCGCGCTCTTGAAGAGGGGGCGGGTACGTCCCGCCCCCTCTTTCACGCCTACTAGACTTGTAACCAACACCCGGCACAACCGCCGGGTGGTGACCCGAGGAGCCACCCTTGGCTGCTGAGCTGCACGTCGCGCTGGTCGCGGCCGACCGAGAGGTCTGGTCCGGGCAGGCCACCCTGGTCGTCGCGCGCACCACGTCCGGCGACATCGGCGTCATGCCCGGTCACCAGCCGCTGCTCGGTGTGCTGGAGTCGGGCCCGGTGACCATCCGTACGAGTGAAGGTGCAACGGTCGTCGCCGCGGTGCACGGCGGTTTCATCTCGTTCGCCGACAACAAGCTGTCGCTGCTGGCCGAGATCGCCGAGCTGTCGGACGAGATCGATGTCCAGCGCGCGGAGCGGGCGCTGGAGCGCGCGAAGTCGGAGGCCGACGCCTCCGCCGAGCGTCGCGCCGATGTCCGCCTGCGTGCGGCGGCTGCCCGCTGACACTGCGGGTCGCGCCCACGCGATGATGTCACTCAGCCGCGGCTGGGACCGGAGCGATCCGGTGCCGGCCGCGGCTGAGGCAGATATGGATGTTTTTTACGTTCCGTTACCTGATCCGCAGGTACCTAGGAGACGAGGAGGTCGGTGTCGATGGTCCTCGCTCTGACTGTGTGCGGAATCGTCGTGGCCCTGGTGGTGCTGGGGCTGTTCGTCTTCGGGCTGCGCCGCAGACTCATCCAGCGCTCCGGCGGCACTTTCGACTGCTCGCTCCGCTGGGACACCCCGGAGAAGACCGACACCAGCGGCAAGGGCTGGTCCTACGGTGTCGCCCGCTACAACGGCGACCGCATCGAGTGGTACCGCGTCTTCTCCTACGCCTACCGCCCGCGCCGCGTCCTGGAGCGCGCCGCGATCGAGGTCGCCGGACGCCGGCTGCCCGAGGGCGAGGAGGAGCTGGCGCTGCTCTCCGACCACATCGTGCTGGCCTGTCTGCACCGGGGCACGCGGCTTGAGCTCGCCATGAGCGAAGACGCGCTGACCGGTTTTCTCGCGTGGCTTGAGGCAGCCCCGCCCGGTCAGCGCGTCAATGTCGCCTAGGTCTTGCCGATAGTGGTTACTTCAGCCCGTTGCTGATGGCGCTCACCAGCTCACCGTTGCTGGAGTCGCCGCTGAACTCCCAGAAGAAGGCACCGCCCAGGCCCTGGCTCTTGGCCCAGCTCATCTTGGTGCCGATGGTGGCGGGGGTGTCGTACGACCACCAGTTGCTGCCGCAGTGGGCGTACGCGGTGCCGCCGACGGTGCCGGTGGCGGGGCAGGAGTTCTTGAGGATCTTGTAGTCCTCGATGCCCGCCTCGTAGGTGCCGGTCGCCGGGCCGGTGGCCGCGCCGCCGGGGGCGGACTGGGTGACGCCGGTCCAGCCGCGGCCGTAGAAGCCGATGCCGAGCAGGAGCTTGCTCGCCGGGACGCCCTTGGCCTTGAGCTTGGCGATGGCGGCCGCGGAGTTGAAGCCCTCCTTCGGGATGCCGGAGTACGACGTCAGCGGGGAGTGCGGGGCCGTCGGGCCCGTCTTGTCCCAGGCGCCGAAGTAGTCGTACGTCATCACGTTGTACCAGTTCAGGTGCTGCGCGGCGCCGCCGTAGTCGGCCGCGTCGATCTTGCCGCCCTCGCTGCCGTCCGCGGTGATGGCGGCGGTGATCAGGTAGTCCGAGCCGAACTCGGCACGCAGTGCCTGGGTGAGGTTCTTGAACGCCGCCGGACCGGAGGTGTCGCAGGTCAGACCGCAGGCGTTCGGGTACTCCCAGTCGATGTCGATGCCGTCGAAGACATCGGCCCAGCGCGGGTCCTCGACCACGGCCTTGCAGGACTTGGCGAACGCGGCCGGGTTGGCCGCCGCCTGGCCGAAGCCGCCGGAGTAGGTCCAGCCGCCGAACGAGTACAGCACCTTGATGTGCGGGTACTTGGCCTTCAGCTGGCGCAGCTGGTTGAAGTTGCCGCGCAGCGGCTGGTCCCAGGTGTCGGCGGTGCCGCTGACCGACTGGTCGGCGGTGTAGGCCTTGTCGTAGGCGGCGTAGGTGTCATCGACGGTGCACTGACCGTTCTTGACGTTGCCGAACGCGTAGTTGATGTGGGTGATCTTGGACGCGGAGCCCGAGCTCACCAGGTTCTTGACGTGGTAGTTGCGGCCGTAGACGCCCCACTCGGTGAAGTAGCCGAGGTTGACCTTGGAGCCGGGCTCCGGGTCGGGGTCGGTGCCGCCGCCGGTGGTGCGGACCGCGACGGCGCCGCTGACCGGGCCGGTCTGGTCGGCGGTGTCCCGGGCCTGGACGGTGTAGGAGTAGTCCGTGCCGGCGGTCAGACCGCTGTCGGTCCAGCTGGTGCCGGTGACGGTGGCGACCTTGGCGCCGCCGCGCAGGACGTCGTAGTTCTTGATGCCCTTGTCGTCGGTGGCCGCGCTCCAGGCGAGCTTCACCGAGGTGTTGGTGATGTCGGAGGCGGTCGGGGTGCCCGGAGCGGAGGGTGCCGCGTCGCCGGGGACCGTGCCGCCGTCACAACTGCCGCCGTTGAGCTTGCAGTTGGACGGGGAGCCGGAGCCGGTGCCGTTGAAGCCGAAGGAGACCGACGCGCCGGGCGCGAGGGTGCCGTTCCAGGACTTGTTCTTGGCGGTCCAGTGGTTGCCGGAGGAGCTGAAGTCGGCGTCCCAGCCGGAGCCGACGGAGGTGCCGGAGGGGAAGTCCCACTCCACGGTCCAGGAGTTGATGGTCGTGGTGCCGGTGTTCTTCACCGTCCACTTGCCCTCGAAGCCGGTGCCCCAGTCCTGGGTCTTGGCGTAGGTGGCGGTGGCCTCGGTGGCCGCCTCGGCGGGGCTGGCGAGTCCGACCAGGCCGGCGAAGGGGAGCAACAGGGTCGCGAACCCTGCCGCGGCTCTGTGTCTGAAGCGCATACTGCGCCTCCCTGTCTGGGTAAGAGGGGTGATAGGGCGTGCTGAGCCTTCACGCCCACGGTGCCGCGAGAATAGAAAGGTCTGGACCATAGGTCAATAGGTCCAGACCACTGCGGCGGAAGGTTTGTTGAAACCTCTCCTAGATCCCCAATTCCTGCGCCAGCACCGCTGCTTGGACCCGGCTGCGCAGCTCCAGCTTCCCCAGCAACCGGCTGACGTGCGTCTTCACCGTCGCCTCCGCCATGTCGAGACGGCGCGCGATGTCCGAGTTGGACAGCCCCTCTCCCAGACAGGACAGCACCTCGCGCTCCCGCCGGGTCAGCGATTCGAGCACGGCTGGATCGGTCCTCGGGGCACGCGCGGGACCGGCGGCGAACTCGGCGATCAGACGCCGGGTCACCGCCGGGGCGATCAGCCCCTCGCCGCTCGCCACCGTCCGTACGGCGTCGAGGAGTTGGCGAGCCTCGGTGTTCTTCAGCAGAAACCCGGACGCGCCCGCCCTGAGCGCCCCGAACACGTACTCGTCGAGGTCGAAGGTGGTCAGTACGAGCACATCCGCGAGCCGCTCCGCGACCACCTGCCGGGTGGCCGACACCCCGTCAAGTCGCGGCATCTGTACGTCCATCAGCACCAGGTCGGGACGCAGCTTCCGGGCCAGCGCCACCGCCTGCTCGCCGTCCGCCGCCTCGCCGACCACCTCGATGTCGGGCGCGCTGCGCAGGATGAGGACGAGCCCGGCGCGTACGGCGGACTGGTCCTCGGCGACGAGGACGCGGATCATGCGTGGTCTCCTTGAGCTTGGTCGGTGACGGGAAGTGTGGCGCGTACGGCCCAGATCTTGCCCTCCGCCGTGCTTTCGGGCGCCGCCTCGAAGCTGCCGCCCAGCAGTGCGGCCCGCTCCCGCATCCCGACCAGACCCGCCCCGGAGCCGGGGGCGCGCGGGCCGTCGTGGTCGCCGTAGGGGCTGGTCACCTCGACGTCGAGGACGCCGTCGCGCTGGTCGAGGGTGACGCTGACCCGGCCGGGGGAGGCGTGCTTGAGGGCGTTGGTCAGGGACTCCTGGACGATGCGGTAGGCGGCCAGTTCGACCGGCGCGGGCAGCTTGCCGTGCTCGGTGTCGAGGCCGACGTCGAGGCCGTTGGTGCGGGCGCCCTCCACCAGCGCGCCCAGTCCGTCGAGCGTGGGGGCCGCCGCCGGTTCCAGGTCGCCGCTGCTGTCGCGCAGGATGCCGATCAGGCGGCGCATCTCGGCGAGCCCCTCGACGCTGTTCTCCCGGATCACCGCGAGGGCGTCCTTGGAGGTCTTCGGATCGTCCAGGGAGAGCGCGGCGGTGGAGTGGATGGCGATCGCGGAGAGATGGTTGGCGACCATGTCGTGCAGTTCCCTTGCCATCCGGGCGCGTTCGGCGGTGACCGCCTGGACCCGGTCCATCTCGGCCAGCAGCGCGGTCTGTTCGGCGTGCAGCCGGGCCGCCTCGGCGGCGTCGCGGTGGTTGCGGACGATCCAGCCGGTGGCGGCGGGAGTGAACGCCGCCAGGCCGATGACCACACCGACCAGCAGCGCCTCGGGCACCTGCCAGACGGCGAACGGCACCACTGTGCCGGCCACCGTCATCAGGCCGGTGATCCAGGGGATCCGGCGGGCGGTGGCGGGCGGGCCGTACACCACGGCCGCGTAGATGAGGTCCGTGAACATCACGACCGTCACCAGGTTGCCCTGGGTGACGCCGTCGGCGGTCAGCGCCGCGATGCCGATCAGCAGGCCGACGCGGGGGCGGGTGCGCCGCAGCAGTTCGCAGCCGGCCATGACCGCCAGCGGCAGCAGGATGGCCCAGCGCCCCTCCCACAGCACGATCGGGTCGTTGCTCTTGCGGGTGCCCAGCCCGACGCCCCAGATCAGCAGTCCGCCGAGCAGCCCGGCGAGCGCGATGCGGACATCGTCCGGGTGCGGACGGGGGAGGGCTCTGGCCATGACTCCATCCAACACGGCAGCGGACCGCGCCGCCTGATGCCCGGGAAGGGTCCCGCACTGCATCTTTCGATGTACCGGAGGTTCGTCGGCGACGACGACGAAAACGGCGGCGTCGGCCGGGAGCCTGGAACGGTGACCGAGAGGAGCGTGCCGTGATCGTCGGACTGATCATCGCCTGTGAGGTCGGCTTCTGGGTGTTGCTGGCCCTCGGCCTCGGCGTTCGTTACCTGCTGAAGTGGCGGCGGACCAGTGTGGTGCTGCTGCTGTGCGAGCCGGTGCTGGAGCTGGTCCTGTTCGTCGCCACGGCGATCGACCTGAGGAACGGTGCCGAACCGAGCTGGGAGCACGGCCTTGCGGCGCTCTACATCGGCTACACCGTCGGCTTCGGCCACTACACGATCCGCTGGCTCGACGGCCACGCCGCCCACCGCCTGGCCGGCGCCCCGCGCCCGCCGAAGCCCCCGCGCTACGGCCGCCCCCGCGCCCTGCACGAGGCCAAGCTGTGGCTGCGGGCGGTCCTCGCCGGCGCGGTCGCCCTGACCCTGCTCCAGCTCGCGGTCTGGTACGTCGGCGACAACGGCGACGTCAGCTCACTGCGTTCCTTCCAGTGGGTGGCGCTCCGCGTGGTAGGCATCTACGGCCTGATCGCCCTCTCCTACACGATCTGGCCCCGCAAGGAACCGGCTTCACCGCTCCCCACCCGGAACCCAGAGCACGTCCCCGACACCGGTGTTGGCCGTACGCGCCAGGATGAAGAGCAGGTCCGATAGGCGGTTGAGGTAGGTCGCGGTGAGGGGGTTCATGGTGTTGCCGTGGGCCTCCATCGCGGCCCATGTCTGGCGTTCGGCGCGGCGGACGACGGTGCAGGCCTGGTGGAGGAGGGCCGCGCCGGGGGTGCCGCCGGGGAGGATGAAGGAGCGCAGTTTCTCCAGCCGCTCGTTGAAGCGGTCGCAGTCCGCCTCCAGCTTGTCGATGTAGAACTGCTCGACCCGCAGCGGCGGGAACTCCGGGTTCTCCACCACCGGTGTCGACAGGTCGGCGCCGACGTCGAACAGGTCGTTCTGGACGCGGGTGAGGACCTTGACGACCTCCTCGTCCAGACCGCCGAGCGCGATCGCCGTACCGATGACGGCGTTCGCCTCATTGGCGTCCGCGTACGCCGAGATGCGCAGATCGGTCTTGGCGACCCGGCTCATGTCCCCGAGCGCGGTGGTGCCCTTGTCGCCGGTCCTGGTGTAGATACGC
This sequence comes from Streptomyces davaonensis JCM 4913, assembly GCF_000349325.1. Lineage (GTDB taxonomy): Bacteria > Actinomycetota > Actinomycetes > Streptomycetales > Streptomycetaceae > Streptomyces > Streptomyces davaonensis. The sequence continues at coordinate 3,449,295 of NC_020504.1, read as the reverse complement.
GTCAGATTGACCATGGGGCCAGCGTAGTTACCGCCGCCCAACTACGCCGTCCGGGGCGTCCAATGAGCCGTGCCGGTGTGATGTCCGTCAGATGAGACGTGACTCGCGTTACTAACCGGTCACACAGCGCCTCACTGCCGCTAGGGTCCGGCCGAGAGGCAACGTAAACAGCGTGTAATGGGGAGTCGCACAGTGGCACGGAAGCTTGCCGTCATCGGCGCCGGCTTGATGGGTTCCGGGATCGCCCAGGTCTCCGCGCAGGCGGGCTGGGACGTCGTTCTGCGCGACGTCACCGACGAGGCCCTCAAGCGTGGCACCGACGGCATCAAGGCCTCGTACGACAAGTTCGTGAGCAAGGGCAAGCTGGCGGCGGACGACGCCGAAGCCGCCCTCGGCCGCATCACCACCACCACCGATCTGGACGCCTGCGCCGACGCGGACGTCGTCGTCGAGGCCGTCTTCGAGAAGCTGGAGGTCAAGCACGAGATCTTCCGCGCGCTCGACAAGATCGTGCGCCCGGAGACCGTGCTCGCCTCCAACACCTCCGCCATCCCGATCACCAAGATCGCGGCGGCCACCGAGCATCCCGAGCGCGTCGTCGGCGTCCACTTCTTCTCGCCGGTGCCGATGATGCAGCTCGTCGAGCTCGTGCGGGGCTACAAGACCAGCGACGAAGCCCTCGCCACCGCGCGGGAGTTCGCCGAGTCGGTCGGCAAGACCTGCATCGTGGTCAACCGGGACGTGGCGGGGTTCGTCACCACCCGCCTCATCTCCGCCCTCGTGGTCGAGGCGACCAAGCTCTACGAGTCGGGCGTCGCGTCCGCCGAGGACATCGACCTCGCGTGCCGGCTGGGCTTCGGCCACGCCATGGGCCCGCTGGCCACGGCGGACCTCACCGGCGTCGACATCCTGCTGCACGCCACCGGCAACATCTACACCGAGTCCCAGGACGAGAAGTTCGCTCCGCCGGAGCTGATGCGCCGGATGGTTGACGCCGGTGACATCGGGCGCAAGAGCGGGCAGGGCTTCTACAAGTACTGAGCACCGAAACCGCACAGGCCTCAGGAGTATCACTCCCCGGGGTGAATTCGGTATCGGTTCGCTTACAGACGGCAACCTCTGACCGCCTCGGGCCGTCAGAGGTTGCATCACCGGACACACATCGCGGAGCCATCGCGGAGCACGAGACGCACGCTTAGGGGAGCGCTATGTACATCAGGGGCGACCACGCCGAGCTGGTCGTCGGGGGCCGCCTCGACGTCCGCAGCGCGGCGGACGCCCGTACGGTCCTGCACTCGGCCGTCGACGACGGAGTCGGCGATCTGGTGCTCGACCTGTCCGAGCTGGAGTTCTGGGACGCCACCGGACTCGGGGTGATCATGGGGGCCCATCGCCGGGCCGGGCGCTGCGGCAGGCGCCTGGTGCTGCGTGCCGTGCCGGCGCAGATGCAGCGCCTGCTGGTGGCAACCCGGCTGCACCGGATCCTCGCCATCGAGGGCGGCATCGGCGTGGAGTCGCTGCCGCGCGTGTGACGACCGGCGTGGGTGGGGTGAAGGGACCGGACGTTCCGGTTGCGAAGCCCATCACGCGCGCAATCCTCACGAACCTGTGACGTCTCGGACGGCGCGGTACCCCGGCCTGTCGGAGATACTGTGCGAAGGTTTAGGGTTCGGTCGCCCGCTGCGTGACAACCCTTCGAGCGGGCCCGGACCAGAAGCGACAGCGCGGTGTGCAGCAAGGCCGGGAGGGGCTTCGGCACACGACGCTTTTGGGGGGCTTGAAACCTATGGACCCGAACAACCGGGGACCCGAGGAGTACGGCCATGACGACGGCGCCGGTGCGCCCCGTCAGCGCCCGCCCAGGGACCCCCTCACACCCGACTTCGGACAGCACACGCCCGCACTGGCCCGTACCGTCCAGCTCGTCTCGGGCGACTTCCTGCTCACCGTCAATCCGGTCGACGGCAGCGAGATAGAGCCGTGTCCGCCCGGAGAGCGCCCGACCCGTCCCGCGAAGCGCACCCCGGCCGCCCGTGCCGAGGCCGACCGCGCGACCAGGCCGCAGCCGCTGCCCGGTCCGCCGCAGCCGGAGCTGCCGCTGCTGGCACGCCAGGAGGAGCGCGAACGGCTCGTCCGGCTGCTCGCCCGCGGCCGCTCCGTGCGCCTGACCGGCCCCGCCGGATCGGGCCGCACCAGCCTCCTCGACGTCGTCGCCGAGGACTGCGCGGACCTCGCCCCCGACGGCGTCGTCCGCCTCAGCGGCTACCACCGCACGGTCGGCGATCTGCTCCACGATCTGCTCTACGCCGTCCATGACGCACCCCTGCACCGCCCGGAACGGGACGAACTGCTCGCCTGCGTCCGGGAGATCGGCGCGGTCGTCGTCCTCGACGACGCCGAGATCGGCGGCGCCGCCCTCGACGAGCTGCTCGACGCCACCCCAGAGTGCGCGTTCCTGATCGCGGCCACGCCCGAGGTGCCCGCGCCGTCCGCCGGCTCCGCGCTGGAAGAGGTCTTCCTCGGCGGCCTGGAGCGCGCCGCGGGCCTGGAGCTGCTGGAGCGGGCCGTCGGCCGGGCGCTGAGCGAGGACGAGGCCAACTGGGCCGGCGACCTCTGGTTCGAGTCCGAGGGCCTGCCGCTGCGCTTCGTCCAGGCGGGCGCCCTGCTGCGCCAGCGCGACCAGTTGCGGGCCGGGGCCGGTGCCGTCGACGAGTACGGCGTCTTCGAGGACGAACTGCCCGCCGACCCGCCCGCCGACGCGCTCTTCGACGCCGAGGACGGCGTGGAGATCCCGCTGCCGGCCCTCGGCGAGGCCGCCGCGCCCGCCCCACTGCTCGCCTCCCGGCTCAGCGCCTCGGCCCGTGCCACCCTGCGCATCGCCGTCGCGCTCGGCGGCGAGGTGCCGGACCAGGCCCATCTGCCGGCCCTCGTCGACGACACCCACGCGGACGCCGCCCTCGGCGAGCTGGCCGCCTGCGGTCTGGTCTCACCGGTCGGCACCGGCTACCGCCTCGCGGCCGGGGTACGCACCCAGCTGCTCGCCGCCGGATACGGCGAGGGCGTCGAGGACCACGCCCTGGCCGCCGCCCGGCACTACGCCTGGTGGGCCGCGCACCCCTCGGTCACCCCGGAGCGGGTGTGCGCGCAGGCGGAAGCCCTGCTCGCCGCACTCGCCGTGCTGGTGCCGCGCACGACCGCGCCCGCCGAGGACGAGGACAGCGCGACCGTCCAGCTCGCCCGGACCGCCGCGCCCGCCTTCGCCTCCGGACTGCACTGGAGCGCCTGGGAGCGGGCGCTCAGGGCCGGTGCGGAGGCCGCGAGGCTCGCCGGGGACGTGGGCGAACAGGCCTACTTCCACCACGAGTTGGGCATCCTCGCGATCTGCGACGGCCACTTCGACCGGGCCCGTACCGAGCTGGAGGCCTCCATCGGCCTGCGCGGCGCCCTCGCCGACAAGCGGGGCACCGTCGCGGGCCGCCGCGCCCTCGCGCTGGTCGCCGACCGCACCGGGGACACCCCCGGCGTCGGCTTCCCGGCCGGGGCGATGGCGGGGGAGGAGGTGCCGGACGCGCGCCACGAGGAGTCCCAGTCGCCGCCCGGCGGGATACCGACGCCGTTCCCGCCGCTCCAGCCGACCACGAGCGATCCCGCCCTCGTCATCCACCGCACCGCGGCTTCCGGGCCGTCACGCAAGGCCCGGGGTGGCCTGAAGGGGCTCGCCAAGCGGAACCTCGTCGCGGCGGGCGCGGGCGCGATGCTGGTGGCGGTGCTCGGCACGGTGGTGACCCTCGGCGCCACCTCCGAAGGTGAGGCGGGCAGCCCCTCCGACCAGGTGGGCGTGAACCCCTCGGCCAGCCAGGGCATCGGCGACGACAGCCTCGGCGCGGACAAGGCGGACGACGGGGAGGACCCGGGCGACACGGGCACGGCGACCAGCAGGCCGACGGATCCCGGCCCGGACGGCACGCTGGGCACCTCCGACGACCCGACGCCGACGGACACGGGCGAGCCTTCGGACGACCCGAGCGGCACCAAGGAACCGAGCGATTCGTCGTCTCCGACCAAGAAGCCCTCGGACAAGCCGACTTCGTCCACGAGGCCGCCGACTTCACCGAGGCCGACCGAGACCGAGCCGTCCCCGACGCCGACCGAGACCGAGCCGTCTCCGACGCCGACCGAGACGGACCCCGAGCCGTCCACGACTCCGTCCACCTCCGACTCGGCAAGCGGCCCGGCCTCCTCCAGTGCTCCGGCGGAGACGACCAGTTCCGCGAGCGCACCGGAGAGCCCCGACACCTCCGCCGACGTGATCTGAGGCGCCGTGACAACGCAAGAGGGCCGGGTCCTTACGCCAAGGACCCGGCCCTCTTCGTCGTAGCGCCGAAGCTCAGAACAACCGCAGCTTGTCGTCCTCGATGCCGCGGAGCCCGTCGTAGTCGAGCACCGCGCAGCCGATGCCGCGGTCCGTGGCGAGGACGCGGGCCTGGGGCTTGATCTCCTGGGCCGCGAAGATGCCGCGGACCGGGGCCAGATGGGGGTCGCGGTTGAGGAGCTCCAGATAGCGCGTGAGCTGTTCCACGCCGTCGATCTCACCGCGGCGCTTGATCTCCACCGCGACCGTCTTCCCCTCGGCGTCCCGGCAGAGGATGTCCACCGGGCCGATCGCGGTCATGTACTCGCGCCGGATCAAGGTGTAGCCCTCGCCCAGGGTTTCGATGCGGTCGGCGAGGAGCTCCTGAAGGTGTGCTTCCACGCCGTCCTTGATCAGGCCCGGGTCGACGCCGAGTTCGTGCGACGAGTCATGGAGGATCTCCTCCATCGTGATGATGAGCTTCTCTCCCCCCTTGTTGGTGACGGTCCACACGCCGTCCTCGTCACCTGTTCCCTCTTTCAACGAGCACGGCGGGGACATCCAGTTCAGAGGCTTGTAGGCCCGGTCATCCGCGTGGATGGAGACACTGCCGTCCGCCTTCACAAGGATCAGACGGGGGGCGGACGGGAGGTGGGCGGTGAGCCGGCCCGCGTAGTCCACGGAGCATCGGGCAATGACGAGACGCATGGTCGGCAACGCTACTCGACGGGCCAGTGTGCACGCGATTCGCCCGCCCGTCTCCCGCCACCACCCTCAACCGAGGCCCTGCGGGCCGCCCTTTTTAATCTGGAAGAGCCCTGTTCAGAACTGGCCGATTGTGTTCCCACAGGGACTTGTCCATGTACGCATTCTTCTGGTGCCGTCACGGTCTGTTGCCTACCGTAGTAAACGGGAGGTCGCGAACCGTGCACGCAGAGTGTTCGAGACGTGAACTCCCCGTCCCTGTCCGGCAACCCCTGTTGTTCGGGGGTGCGAGAGGAGAACTCATGTCGCTCGACGTCTCACCGGCCCTATTGGAACAGGCCGAGCGAGGCGAGGTCGACGAAGCCGCCTTCGTCGACTGCGTCCGGACCTCCCTGCCCTACGCATGGGAGATGATCAGCTCCCTGGTGGCTCAGCTGAAGGTCGACGGTGGAGAGTTCGCCGACAACCAGACGCCCCCGCCGGACGAGCAGGCGCGGGGCCAGCTGCTGCGTGCGCTTGCGAGTGACGCGATACGCGGCGCACTGCAACGGCACTTCGGTGTGCGGCTGGCTTTCCAGAACTGCCACCGGGTGGCGGTGTTCCCGTTGGACTCCTCGGTCGACGAGACGCTGGCCCGCTTCACCTCGGTGCGCAACCAGCTGTTGAACCAGTCTCCGGAGCTGCGGGACTGCTGATCCCGTGAGCCGCTTGCTTGCCGCTCCGTACGCGGGAGGTGCATTCAGTACCGGGGCGGCAAGCGTCCGGTCGGGCAGGTGCGTCAGCCGAGGTGGGGGAGCACCTCGGCACCCAGTCGCCGTACGTTCTCCTCGGTGGCCGCCAGATCGCCCGAGCCCTCGACGAGCAGGGCGAAGCGGGAGATGCCGGTCCGCTCGCTGGTCGCCGCCAGCCGGTCCGCGCACAGCCGGGGAGTGCCCACCGGGTGCAGTCCGCAGAGCAGTTCGGTGTAGGCCAGGGGGTCCCGCATCACCCGATGGCGGCCGTCCACGGTGACATGGGCCTCCAGTCCCTGCTTCAGCCAGCCCGGCATCGCCTTCAGCAGCGTCTCCGCCGCGTCCGTGCGCCGGTCGGCGATCTGGCAGACGCCGGCCGAGACATGGGCCGCGGCCCGGATCTCCTCCGGGGTGCGCCCGGCCGCGCGCGCCTGCTCCCGCCACATGGCGACCATCTCCGCCTTCTCCTCGTCGCCCACATGCATCCCGAGCAGCATCGGAAGACCCCGCTCGGCGGCGAGCCGGACGCTCTTCGGCGAGGTGCAGGCGACGACCACCTCGGGTCCGGGCTCGCCCGACAGCGCCTCGGAGGGGCGCGGGACGACGGGGACCTCGCGGAAGGCGAAGCGGTCACCCGAGGCGGCGACCGAGGGCTCGCGCAGCCAGCGCACCAGCAGATCGAGTGATTCCGGGAACCCCTTCTCGTAGGACTCCAGGCCCGAGCCGAAGACCTCCAGGTCGACCCAGGGCCCGCCGCGTCCCACGCCCAGCGAGAATCGGCCACCGCTCGTCAGATGCAGCAGCGCGGCCTGCTCGCCTACGGCGACGGGGTGGGCGGTGGGCAGTACGGTGACGGCGGTGCCGACACGGATCCGGCGGGTGCGGCCCAGCAGTAACGCGGCGAGGGTGATCGCCGATGGACAGGTGCCGTACGGGACGAAGTGGTGCTCGGCCAGCCAGACCGAGTCCAGACCCGCCTCTTCGGCGACCTCGGCCGAGCGGACCGCGCGGTGCAGCGCCTCCCCCTGGCCCTGCCCCGGGAACTGGGCCGCCAACACGAAACTTCCTACGTGCATTGCTCTTTTCCTGCTTCCTTGGCTCCGACGCGGAGCTCCCCCACCCGGCATAACCGTCTGACACGTGCCGAGGACACGGCTTGACGGAGGGATTTGCGGATTGTCTTCAGAATGCGGTGCCATGGCAGGGGACTTGTGGCGATTGGTGACCTACGCGTACCCCTGTCCGGGCCGCGTAGGCTGGACACGGCCCCTGCTTCCTGTATAGCCCCGTGAGGTGTCCTGTGTCCCCGCGTCGCAACCGTCCCAAGGCCGGCGGTGCGTCGGCCGCGTCCGGCCGGAGCGCCGAGGACGACCGCTCCGGCCGCTACGGCGGCTGGCAGTCCTCCGAGGAGTGGCAGGGCGAGGAGTGGAACGTCCGGCATGTGGCGGGCGCCAGCGCGCAGGGCAAGTCCTACCGCTGCCCCGGCTGCGACCAGCTGATCCCCGACGGCGTCCCGCACGTGGTGGCCTGGCCGGCCCACTCCGGCGTCGACGACCGCCGCCACTGGCACAAGTCCTGCTGGAACGCGAAGGACCGCCGCACCTCAAGGGTGCAGCGGTCCCGTAACGCGCCGAAGTTCTAGGACTCGTCGCTCACACGTCGCGCTTCTCCAGCAGGGCCCAGGCTCCGGCGAACGCGGCCCCCGTCACCACCAGCATGAACCACAGCGGGTCCCAGCCGGAGGGGCCCGTGTCGGTGAGGGACTGGGAGTAGAAGACGCTCAGCTGGTTCGGGATGGAGTACTCGAACAGCGCCTGGCGCAGGTCCTCCAGGGACTCCGAGAACATGAACAGCGCGATCACCAACGGCGCCAGCAGCAGGCCGATCATGATGGTGATGGCGCCCGCGGAGTGCCGGATGATCGAGCCGACGACCAGCGACAGCAGGCCGAGCAGCGCGATGTAGAGCGAGACGCCGACCGTGCCCTTCAGCCACTCCGAGCCGGACGGCTCCCGCGCGTCGCTCAGCATGGAGACGTCGGCCAGCGCGACGAGCACCGACGACACCAGGGTGACCGTGAAGGCGACCGCGAAGAACACGATCCCCTTGGCCAGCAGCACCCGCCCGCGGGACGGGCAGGCGGTCATCGTGGTGCGGATCATGCCGGTGCCGTACTCCGAGGCCGTGGTCAGCACGCCCAGCGTCATGATGCACATGATGCCGAGCAGCAGCCCGAAGAAGCCGAACGACAGCGGGTTCTCGCCGACCAGATCGCCCTCGGTGGCGTTGGCGGCCACCAGGGCGGCGGTGGCCAGACCGATGCCGATCACCAGCACGACGAAGACGCCGAGCGTCCACATCGTCGAGCGCACCGACCGGATCTTCGTCCACTCCGAGGCGAGGGCGTGCCCGAGGTGTGTGCGGGTCACCGGGATCGGCGAGTTGTAGGCGGGATACGAAGCGCCGGGCGCCGCCTGCCAGTTCGGTGCGGCGGTCTGCGGCATCGGGGGCTGCGGGGTGCTCATCGGGCGTCCTCGGGCTTGGTCGTGTCGACGGCGGGAGCGTGGGCCGCGGCGGGCGCGGGCTGCGTGTACGGGTTCGGGGCGGACCCCGGGGCGGCCGGGGCCGCGGCGGGCGCCGCGGGGGCGCCGTACGGGCCCTGAGGGGGCGCCGGCGGCTGCGCGGGCTGTCCGGGCTGGCCCTGCTGGCCCTGCGGCATCGCGAAGGGCTGGCCGCCCTGCTGGGGCGGCGGCGGGGCGTACCAGCCGGGCTGGCCCTGCCCCGGCACCGGCATCTGCGGCTGCGCGCCGGGCGGCAGCGGCTGCTGGAGCCCCACCTTCTGGTCGATCGTGGAGCGGTAGTCGACGGCGCCCTGCGTCATCCGCATGTACGCCTCCTCCAGCGAGGCCTGGTGCGGCGACAGCTCCCACAGCCGTACGTCCGTCTCATGCGCGATGTCGCTGATGCGGGGCAGCGCGAGCCCCGTCACCCGCAGCGCGCCGTCCTGCTCGGGCAGCACATGGCCGCCCGCCTCGGCCAGCGCCGTGGCGAGCTTCTCGCGCAGCTGCGGCTCGGTGTCGGGCGTCCGCACCCGGGCGAAGCCGGCGGAGTTCGCGGCGATGAAGTCCTGCACGCTCATGTCGGCGAGCAGCTGGCCGCGCCCGATCACGATCAGGTGGTCGGCGGTCAGCGCCATCTCGCTCATCAGGTGCGAGGAGACGAAGACCGTACGGCCCTCCGCGGCGAGCGACTTCATCAGGTTCCGCACCCAGAGGATGCCCTCGGGGTCGAGGCCGTTGACCGGCTCGTCGAAGAGCAGCACCTGGGGGTCGCCGAGCAGCGCAGCGGCGATGCCGAGCCGCTGGCCCATGCCGAGCGAGAAGCCCTTGGAGCGCTTCCTCGCGACGTCCTGGAGACCCACGACGCCGAGCACCTCGTCGACCCGGCGGGCCGGGATGCCGGACAGCTGGGCGAGGCTCAGCAGGTGGGTGCGGGCGGTCCGGCCGCCGTGCACCGCCTTGGCGTCCAGCAGCGCGCCGACCTGGCGGGGGGCGTTGGGCAGCTTGCGGTACGGATAGCCGCCGATCGTCACCTGCCCCGCGCTGGGGTTGTCCAGGCCGAGGATCATCCGCATCGTCGTCGACTTGCCGGAGCCGTTGGGGCCCAGGAAGCCGGTGACGGCACCGGGCCGCACCTGGAAGGAAAGGTTGTACACAGCGGTCTTGTCGCCGTAGCGCTTGGTCAGGCCGACTGCCTCGATCATGCTCCGCACCCATCGAAAGGTTCAGGACAGCGGGGCACACGCCCCCGTAAGGGTTAGGAGGATATCCGGGCGCTGACGGTTCCCTTCAAGACAGAGCAAAGAAAGAAATCCCTACGCGTCCCGCTTCTTCAGCAGGACGAACCCGCCCGCGAGCGCCGCGATCACCCACAGCACCATGATCCCGAGCCCGCCCCAGGGCCCGTACGGGGTGTCGTTGTCGACCGGGGTGACCACCTGCATGATCTTGCTGCCGGCCTGGTCGGGCAGATAGCGGCCGATCTTCTTGGTGGCCGGGACATTGCCGAGGATGTTGGAGACCAGGAAGAAGAACGGCATCAGGATGCCCAGCGACAGCATCGGCGAGCGCAGCATCGCGGCGACGCCCATCGAGAACACCGCGATCAGCGTCATGTAGAGGCCACCGCCGATGACCGCCCGCAGCACTCCCTCGTCACCGATGGACGCCTTGTGCTCGCCGAGCATCGACTGGCCCAGGAAGAAGGTGACGAAGCTGGTGAACAGGCCGACCAGCAGCGAGAGCCCGGCGGCCACCGCGATCTTGCTGAACAGGAAGGAGCCGCGCTGCGGCACCGCGGCCAGCGAGGTGCGGATCATGCCGGTGCTGTACTCGTTGGACACCACCAGCACCCCGAACACGATCATCGCCAGCTGACCGAGGCTCATCCCGGCGAAACTGATGAAGGTCGGGTCGAAGGAGAGCTGGTCCTCGCGGTCCATGTTGTCGAACTCGTTCTTCGACAGCAGCGCGATCAGCATGCCCAGCGCCACGGTGACCACCACGGCCAGGGAGAGCGTCCACACCGTCGACGCCACCGAGCGGATCTTGGTCCACTCCGAGCGGATGACCTGACTCGTCGCCATCGCTCAGCCCTCCTTCCGCCAGCCGTCGCCCCAGGGCTGCCGCTGCTCCGGGGGCGCCTGGGAGTGCGCGTGGTACTCCACCGACTCCGCGGTCAGCTGCATGAACGCCTCCTCCAGAGACGCCTGCTGCGGGCTCAGCTCGTGCAGCACGATCTGGTGCTGCGCCGCCAGCTCCCCGATCCGCTCCGACTTGCCCCCGTCCACCTCCAGCGGGCCGCTCCCGGTCTGCACGACCGTCATCCCGGCCCGCTGGAGGACATCGACCAGCCGGTCCCGGTGCGGGGTGCGGATACGGACGTAGGAGCGCGAGTTCTGGGCGATGAAGTCGGCCATGGACGTGTCGGCGAGCAGCCGGCCCTGGCCGATGACGACGAGATGGTCGGCGGTCAGCGCCATCTCGCTCATCAGATGCGAGGAGACGAACACCGTCCGGCCCTGGGAGGCGAGGGACTTCATCAGATTGCGGATCCAGTGGATGCCCTCGGGGTCGAGCCCGTTGACCGGCTCGTCGAACATCAGGATCCGCGGATCGCCGAGCAGCGCGCCCGCGATGCCGAGCCGCTGGCCCATGCCGAGCGAGAAGCCCTTGGCCTTCTTCCTCGCCACCGCGGTCAGGCCCACGGTGTCGAGGACCTCGTGCACCCGTGTCCTCGGGATGCCGTTGCTCTGGGCGAGACAGAGCAGATGGTTGAAGGCGCTGCGCCCGCCGTGCATGGCCTTCGCGTCCAGCAGCGCCCCGATGTACTTCAGGGGGTCCTTCAGCTGGTCGTAGTGCTTGCCGTCGATGCGGACATCGCCCGCCGTCGGCCGGTCCAGGCCCAGCAGCATGCGCATGGTCGTGGACTTGCCGGCGCCGTTGGGGCCGAGGAACCCGGTCACGATGCCGGGTCTGACGGTGAAGGTGAGGTTGTTGACCGCCACCTTCTCGCCGTACCGCTTGGTCAGCCCTTCCAGCTCGATCATGCCGACACGCTAAAACGGGACAAAGCCCTCTGCCACCTCAGTGGCAGAGGGCTTCGCAGGTGTTCAGCGGGTGTACGCCGAGGCGTTACCGGGACCGCTGTTACCGGGTCTGCTGCGCCGGAACCCCACGGGAGATCGGCTCGTCCTCGGCCGGGCTGCCGGCCGCGGCCACCGCGGCGCCGGTGAGGGTCGCCAGCATCTCGCGCACGTTCGTCAGCTGGGCGTTGATCGAGTCGCGGCGGTTGGTCAGCGCCGCGAGCTCGCGCTCGGATTCCGAACGGATGCGGTCGGCCTTGGCGTTCGCGTCCGCGACGATGTCCTCGGCCTGGCGCTGCGCGGTCTCCACGGTCTGGCGTGCGCGGCGCTCGGCGTCCGTGCGCAGCTTCTCGGCCTCCAGGCGGAGCTGCTCCGCGCGGTGCTCGATCTCCGCGAGGCGCTTCTCGGCCTTCTGCTGACGGGAGGCCAGGTCGCGCTCGGACTGCTCGCGGCGCTTGGCGAGGTTGGTCTCGAAGTCGGCGGCGGCCTGCGCGGCCTTGGCGCGGGTCTCCTCGAAGAGGGCGTCCGCCTCCTCGCGCTTGGACTGCGCGTCCTTCTGCGCCTCGGAGCGCAGCTGAGAGGCCTCGCCCTTGGCCTTCTCGACGATCCGGACGCCCTCGTCCTCCGCCTTGGCCTTGCGCTCCGCCGCGAACGATTCTGCGTCGTTACGAACCTGCTGGGCCGCCGACTCGGCCAGCTCGCGGTGCTGCTCGGCGGCGCGCCGGGCCTCCTCGCGCAGATCCTTGGCCTCTTCCTCGGCGAGGCGCAGGATCTTCTCGACACGCGCGCCGAGACCGGCGTACGACGGCTCGGCGTCGGTCACCTGGGCCTGGGCGTTCTGCGTTTCGAGGTGGAGTTCCTCGATGCGCTTTTCCAGAGCGGTGATGCGGGCGAGAGCGCTGTCACGGTCGGAGACGAGCTTGGAGATCCGTTCGTCCACCTGAGCGCGGTCGTACCCACGCCGCACAAGCTCGAAGCCGTAGGGGGAAGTGTCGCTCATGGGGTTCCTGTCGAAAGAGACCGGTGAGGTGATAGGTGGAATCCTAGGGGCCGAAGCGGTGTGTCATCGAGCGGATACGTGTTTGATCTGGAGAATGACACCCCTTTTGAGTGGCTAACCGTCGGACGGCTTGCCAAAAACTAGGTCAAAGGCCCCAGACGACACCCGAATCCGGTTGCTTGGCTAGCCCTCCGACGGCTTGCCACCCGATCGTGGGGCGCCGACCGTCGCGCCGGCCTTGACGCCACCGTCCTTGCCCGCGGCAGGGGCCTCGAAGGACTCCAACGCCTCCAGGACGTCCTGGACACGGGAGATCTCGGCGTTGATGTCCTCACGCCGGCGCACGAGCACCTCCAGCTCGCGCTTGCCCTCCTCGACCGTGCGCTTGGCCTCGCGGATCGCCTCGGCCCTGAGCTCCTCGGCCTCCTTGACCAGCGAGCTCTTCTTCTGCTCGGCCTCCTTGAGCAGCCCTTCGGCCTTCTTCACCGCGGCGATGCGGACCTTGCCCGCCTCGGAGTTGGCCTCCGAGACCAGCTCCTTCGCCTTCGCCTGGGCCTTCTCCAGCTGCTCCTCGGCCGCCTTGATGAGCGCGTCGCAGCGGTCCCCGGTCGACTTCATGGTCTCCGCGGCCTCGCGGCGGGCCCGCTCGTGCAGCTTCTCGATCTCGCCGGTGATGCGGTCGCGCAGCTCCTCCGCGCGCTCCCTTATCGCGGTCGCGTCCCGGCGGGCGCCGACGAGCAGCTCGTCCGCGTCCGTACGGGCCTTCTCCACCCGGGAGTTGCCCTCGACCGTCGCCTCCGCGACCAGCCGGTCGGCCTCCTTGCGGGCGGCGCCCACCATGGTGTCGGCCTGGCCCTCGGCGTCCGCGGTCGTCTTGTGCGCCTGCGTCTGCGCCTCGGTGAGCAGCTTGTCGGCCTCGGCGGTGGTCTCCGTGATGAGCGTGTCGACCTGCTCCGCCGCCTCCGAGCGCCGCTTGTTGGCGTCCTTGCGGGCCTCGTCCAGGGTCCGCTCGGCCTCCTCGCGCGCGGCCGTGGTGACCCGCTCGGCCTCCGCCAGCGCGTCCGCCTTCATCCGCTCCGACTCGGCGCGGACCCGCTCGGCGTGCTGCTGCGCGGAGCCCACCGTCTCGGCGGCCTCGGCACGCAGCCGCTCCGCGTCGCCGGTGGCGTCCGAGATCAGCTTCTCGGCGTTCGCGACCGACTCGGCGCGGACCCGCTCGGTCTCCTCGGCCGTCTCGGTGGTGAGCCGCTCCGCCTCCGAACGCGCCTCGGTGATCAGGGTGTCGGCCTGCGTCGCCGCGTCCGAGCGGATGCGGTTGGCGTCCTCGCGGGCGTCCGCCCGGGTGCGCGAAGCCGCCTGGTCGGCCTCGGCGATGGCGTCCGAGGCCTGCGTACGGACCCGCTGGGCGTGCTCGGAGGCGTCGGCGCGCAGCCGCTCCGCCTCCGCGATCGCCTCGGACATGGTCCGCTCGGCCAGCGCCTTTGCGGCATCCGACTCCTGCGCCGCCTCGCGCCGGATCCGGCCCGCGTCCTCCGAGGCCCGCTCCCGCTCCGAGTAGGCGTCGCCGCGGACCCGGTCCGCCTCCTCCTCGGCCTCCCGCCGGGTGCGCTCCGCCGCGTGCTCGGCGGCGCTGCGCAGCCCCTGGATCTCCTCCTGGGCCTGCTCGTGCAGCCCGGTCACCGAGTCGCGGACCTGCTGGGCGTGCTGCTCGGCCGCCGACACCATCTCGGTGGCGCGCCGGTCGGCCTCCTCGACCAGCCGGACCGCCTCGGCCTGCGCCTCGTCCACGCGGTTGCGCGCCGAGGCCAGCAGCTCCTCGCTCTGCTCGCGGGCCCGCTCCCGCTCCTGGTCGGCCTCCTGGCGCGCCGAACCGAGGGTCTCCTCGGCCTCGCGGCGGCGCCGGGTGGCCTCCTCCTGGGCGGCGGCCAGCGTCTCGGACGCCTCGGTGGCCAGGCGCTCGGCCGCGGCCTGCGCCTCGGCGCGCATCCGGTCGGCGCTGTCCTGCGCCTCCGACTTCAGCCGCTCCGCCTCGGCTGCGGCCTCCGAACGCAGGCGTACGGCGATGGCCTCGCCCTCCGCGCGGGAGGCGGACGCGTCCGCCGCAGCCTCGCCCCGCAGCCGCTCGGCCTCCGCCTCGGCCTGCTGCTGAAGCGCGCGGATCCGCTCGGCGGACTCCGTGCGCAGCCGCTCGCTCTCCTCGGCGGCCTCGCGGCGGATCCGCTCGGCCTCCTGACGTGCGTCGGTCAGCGCCTGCTCGGCGGCCGCCAGCCGCTGCTCGGTCTCCGCCTGGAGCCGGGCCAGCCCCTCGGCGGCCTCCTGCCGCCGGGCCTCCATGGCCTGCTCGGTCTCCTCGCGCAGCTCGCGCGCGGCCCGCTCGGCCTCGGCCCGGATGCCCTCGGACTGCTCGACGACCTCGTCGCGGTGGCGCTCGGCCTCCTGCCGGGTGCGCTCCAGGGTCTCCTCGGCCTGCCGGCGCAGCGTCGTGGCGCGCTCGATGGCCTCGGTGCGGACCTTCTCGCTGTCCGCGGCCGCGCCCTGCCGCAGCTCGTCGGCGTCCTGCCGGGCCTTCGACAGCAGTTCCTCGGCGGTCTTGGCCGCCTCCTCGATCTGCTGGACGGCCTCCTTGCGGGCCTCCGCGCGGATCTTCTCGCCCTCGGCGACCGCGTCGGCGCGCAACTGCTCGGCCTCGCCGCGCAGGCGGCGCGCCTCCTCCTGGAGCTCGACCGTCTTGGCGCGGTACTCCTTGGTGTCGTCCTTCGCGGCGCCCTTGAGCTGCTCGGAGATGTCATGCGCCTCGGCGCGCAGCCGGTCCGCCTCGGCCTCCGCCTCCCGGCGGATCCGCTCGGCCTCCTCGGCGGCGGCCTTGGTGGTGTTCTTCGCGTCCTCCTGCGCCCGGTTGAGGACGTCCTCGGCCGTCTTGGCCGCCTTCGACAGCTGGGTCGCGCTCTCCTCGGCGGTGAGCGTACGGGCCTTCTCGGCGGCCTCGGTCAGGACCTTCTCAGCCTCCGCGCGGGCGTCCGCGACGACCTGCTCGGCGTCCGCCTTGGTGGCCTCTGCCTCCTTGGTGGCCTCGCTGACCAGCCGGGCGACCTGCTCCTTGGCCGTACGGGTGCGCTGCTCGTTGGTCGACTCGGCGGTGCTGAGCGCCTTGGCCGCGGCCTCCTTGGCCTCGGTGAGGACCTTCTCCGCCTCGGACTGCGCCTTGCGCAGCGCCTCCTCGGCCTCCGCCATCCGCTGCTCGGCGGCCCGGCTCAGCTCACCGGCCTGGCGGCGGGCCGCGTCCGACTCGGTGGCGGTGGAGCTGCGGAGCTGCTCGGCGTGGTCGGTGGCCTCCTGGGCCTGGTTGGAGGCCGCGTTCAGCAACCGCTCGGCGTCGGTACGGGCCCGGCGCAGCAGCTGCTCGGCCTCCGCGCGGGCCGCCTCGGCCTCGCTCTGGAGGCGCTGGCGGGCCTCGCCGGTGACCCGCTCGGCCTCGGCGCGGGCCGCCGCCATGGCCTGGTCGGCCTCGGTCCGGGACTCGTCGAGGAGGCGGCGGGCCTGGGACTCGCTGCGGGCGCGCAGCTGCTCGGCCCACGCCACGTTCTCGTTGACATGGCTCTCGACGTTCTGGCGGCGTTCGGCGAGCTCCTGGTCGAGCTGCTGGCGGCGGGTGACCGCCTCCTGGTGCAGCTCCGCCTGGAGCCGCGCGGCCTGCTCGGCGTGCTCCTGGAGGATGCGCTGCGTCTGCGCGCGGGCCTGGCTCAGCTCCCGCTCGGCGTCCTGCCGCAGCTGGTCGGCCTGGATCTGCGCGTTCCGCAGCAGCTGCTCGGCCTGATAGCCGATGTCACCGCCGCCGAATTCGGGCCGGGACATGATGGTGCGCCGCGCCTCGTGCAGCTTGGCGCGCAGCACCTCGACCTGGTAGCCGAGGTCCTCGGCGTGCTGGATCGCCTTTTCCCGCTCGGTCTTCAGCCGCTCCATCTCGGCCTCGAACCGAGAGAGGTGGTCGACGTCAGCCGCCGGCTCTCGCTCCTGGCGTTCGTAGCCCCGCACTGCGCGGTCCCATCCGTCCCCTGGTCGCAAGTCTCTCCATACGAGCTCCGTCCATCCGCCGAACGGGGCCCCCGGGGAATGGTGTCAGATCAACGACGGAGCATGGGCTGCTGCCCCGACGCTCGTCCCCCGAAACCTGGACCCCGGCCCGCGATCGAACGCCCGAGAGCGACGACCGACCCCAACCCTACCGGCCCATATGTACGAGGGTCAGTGCTCAGGTGACTCAACAGGCGCCGAAGTGACCAGTTCTGTCAGTACTCCATGGCAATCCTTGGGGTGCAGGAAGGTGATTCGTGACCCCATGGAACCGCGTCGGGGCTCCTCGTACAGGACGCGTACGCCCTTGTCCTTGATGTCGGCGGCGTCCGCGTCGACGTCCGCGGTGCCGAAGGCGATGTGGTGGACGCCCTCGCCGTTCTTGGCGAGCCACTTGGCGACCGTGGAGTTTTCGCGGGTCGGCTCCAGGAGCTGGAGGTAGGACGCCCCGCCGTCGGACGTATCGTTGATCTTGAGCATGGCCTCACGGACCCCCTGCTCCTCGTTGACCTCGGAGTGGAACACCTCGAAGCCGTAGGTGGCCCGGTAGAACTCGACGGTCTTGTCGAGGTCGAAGCAGGCGATCCCGATGTGGTCGATTCGCGTCAGCATGGTGTTAGTGCAGCGCTCCCGAGGTGGTAACGCAACGTGCCAGCGATCACATCGACAGCCCGGTGACGGCACGGAGTGCCACTCAGTACATTCGAAGTAAACCCTCGTTCACTCCTCGGCTGTGCAAGCTGGAAGGGGATCGCACCTCATGTCTGGAACGAACGGCACTACCTCGGTGATCGTCGCGGGCGCCCGTACGCCCATGGGACGACTGCTGGGCTCGCTGAAGACCTTCTCCGGAGCCGACCTCGGCGGCTTCGCGATCAAGGCCGCCCTCGACCGTGCGGGGATCGGTGGCGACCAGGTGCAGTACGTCATCATGGGCCAGGTCCTCCAGGCCGGCGCCGGGCAGATCCCGGCCCGCCAGGCCGCCGTCAAGGGCGGCATCCCGATGAACGTCCCGGCGCTGACCGTCAACAAGGTCTGTCTCTCCGGCCTCGACGCCATCGCCCTCGCCGACCAGCTGATCCGCGCCGGCGAGTTCGACATCATCGTCGCCGGTGGCCAGGAGTCCATGACCAACGCGCCGCACCTGCTGCCGAAGTCCCGCGAGGGCTTCAAGTACGGCGCCATCGAGATGCTCGACTCGATGGCCCACGACGGTCTGACCGACTCCTTCGAGGGCATCGCCATGGGCGAGTCCACGGAGAAGCACAACACGCGCCTCGGCATCCAGCGTCCCGAGCAGGACGAGATCGCCGCGCTGTCCCACCAGCGGGCCGCCGCCGCGCAGAAGAACGGCATCTTCGAGGCCGAGATCACCCCGGTCGAGATCCCGCAGCGCAAGGGCGAGCCCGTCGTCTTCAGCAAGGACGAGGGCATCCGCGCCGAGACGACCGCCGAGTCGCTGGGCAAGCTGCGGCCCGCCTTCGCCAAGGACGGCACCATCACCGCCGGTACGTCCTCGCAGATCTCCGACGGTGCCGCCGCGGTGGTCGTGATGAGCAAGGCCAAGGCGCAGGAGCTGGGCCTGGAGTGGATCGCGGAGATCGGCGCGCACGGCAATGTGGCGGGGCCGGACAACTCGCTCCAGTCGCAGCCCTCGAACGCGATCCTGCACGCCCTGAAGAAGGAGGGCCTGGACGCGTCCGACCTGGACCTGATCGAGATCAACGAGGCCTTCGCCGCGGTTGCCGTGCAGTCAATGAAGGACCTCGGGGTGTCCACGGAAAAGGTGAACGTCAACGGTGGTGCGATTGCCCTCGGTCACCCGATCGGCATGTCGGGCGCGCGTCTCGTGCTGCACCTGGCGCTGGAGCTGAAGCGGCGGGGCGGTGGCGTCGGCGCGGCCGCGCTGTGCGGTGGCGGTGGCCAGGGTGACGCGCTGATCGTGCGGGTACCGAAGGCCTGACCTGTCTTTCCCTTGAGTGAACGGAGCTGTGATGCAGGACGTCTCCACGCTGGTGGCCCAGGCCAGGGAGGGCAGGCCGCGGGCCGTGGCTCGCCTGATCTCCCTGGTGGAGGGGGCGTCTCCGCAGCTCAGGGAGGTCATGGCGGCACTGGCGCCGCTGACGGGCGGGGCGTATGTGGTGGGCCTGACGGGGTCGCCGGGTGTCGGTAAGTCGACCTCGACCTCCGCGCTGGTCACGGCGTATCGCAAACAGGGCAAGCGGGTCGGCGTGCTCGCCGTGGACCCCTCCTCGCCCTTCTCCGGCGGCGCCCTCCTCGGCGACCGCGTCCGCATGTCGGAGCACGCCTCCGACCCCGGCGTCTACATCCGGTCCATGGCCACCCGGGGTCACCTGGGCGGCCTCGCCTGGGCGGCTCCGCAGGCCATCCGGGTCCTGGACGCGGCCGGCTGCGACGTGATCCTGGTCGAGACGGTCGGGGTGGGCCAGTCGGAGGTCGAGATCGCGTCCCAGGCGGACACGTCCGTGGTTCTCCTGGCCCCGGGCATGGGTGACGGCATCCAAGCGGCCAAGGCCGGAATCCTGGAGATCGGCGACGTCTACGTCGTCAACAAGGCCGACCGGGACGGCGCGGACGCCACGGCCCGCGAGCTGAACCACATGCTGGGCCTCGGCGAGTCCCGGGGGCCCGGCGACTGGCGGCCGCCGATCGTGAAGACGGTGGCGGCGCGGAGCGAGGGCGTCGACGAGGTCGTGGAGGCCCTGGAGAAGCACCGCGCCTGGATGGAGGAGCACGGTGTCCTGACCGAGCGACGGCGCTCGCGTGCGGCGCGGGAGGTGGAGACGATCGCGGTTACGGCGTTGCGGGAACGCATCGGTGACCTGCATGGGGATCGTCGCCTGAGCGCGCTGGCGGAGCGGATCGTTTCGGGGGAGCTGGATCCGTATCGGGCGGCGGATGAACTGGTGGCGGGGCTTACGCAGGGCTGACAGCCTTTTTCCTCGCCCCCGCCGATCCGACCCGTCTCATCCCAGGGGGCTCTGCCCCCTGGACCCCCCAGGGGACGGTGGGGGTCCCCCCTCTGGGGGAAGGTAGGGGCGGCGGGGGCGAGGATCGGGTGTTCGGCCGGTACGGAGTGCGCGCGGGCTGACGTCAGTCGTCGTCCTTGTCGTTCCTGTCCTGGGCGAGGGCACCCGTCCTGGTGTCGACCTTCCATTCGCCCTGCGTGGTCGTCACGGTCCAGGCCCCGGGGCCGTCGTCGTCCAGCTCGACCTCCGTGACGGTGCCGTGCGCCGCGCCCGTCCGGGCCGCCTCGCGGGCGTCCACCGTCGTGCCCTTCAGGGCGGCCACGTCGTCGCGGTCGTCGCTGTCGTCGTCGTCCCGCTGGGCGCCGAGGACCTTGCCGGTGTCGGGGGCGACCCTGACGGTGTATTCGGTGCCGTCCGGCTTTACGACGTCCACGTCCCAGGTGTCGTCCCCGTCGTCCTCCAGGTCGACCGCGACGGCCGTACCCGGGGTGTGCGCAAGTGCCGCCGTCACGGCGTCGGCCGCGGTCACGGTCGCGGTGCGGGCCTCGGTGGTGTCGTCGTCGCGGCTGTCGTCGTCGCGATCGTCGGCCACCCGGGCGTTCGTCTCCCGTTGCGTGGGGGCGCTGTCGTCGTCCCCGGAGGCGTAGGCCGCGAAGCTGCCGCCCCCGATGAGGGCCGCAGCGGCCACGGTGGCGATGACGATGTTGCGCTTGCTCTTCATCCTGGTTCCTCCCCAGTCGTTCGGTTCGACGGGAACCAATCTGATGAACCGACGCTGAGGAGAACCTGAAGGACCCTGAAGATCGCTTCAGGTTCCCTCTGCCACCCTGGAGCGCATGCGCCTGTTGATCGTGGAGGACGAGAAGCGGCTTGCCCTCTCGCTCGCCAAGGGGCTGACCGCCGAGGGATACGCCGTGGACGTCGTGCACGACGGGCGCGAAGGGCTGCACCGGGCGAGCGAGTCGCCGTACGACCTCGTCATCCTCGACATCATGCTGCCGGGGATGAACGGCTACCGCGTGTGCGGTGCGCTCCGGGCCGCCGGGCACGACGTGCCGATCCTGATGCTGACCGCCAAGGACGGGGAGTACGACGAGGCGGAGGGGCTGGACACGGGGGCTGATGACTATCTCACCAAGCCGTTTTCGTATGTCGTGCTCGTCGCCCGGATCAAGGCGCTGCTGCGGCGGCGCGGGCCCGGTGCCTCACCCGTGCTCGTGCACGGGGATCTGAAGGTCGACACCGCCGCCCGCCGCGTCCACCTCGGGGAGAGCGAAGTCGCGCTCACCGCCAAGGAGTTCGCCGTTCTTGAGCAACTCGTCACTCGGGCCGGTGAGGTCGTCTCCAAGGCGAGCATCCTGGAGCACGTCTGGGACTTCGCCTACGACGGCGACCCCAACATCGTCGAGGTCTACATCAGCACCCTGCGCCGCAAGCTCCGCCCCGGCCTCATCCGTACCGTCCGCGGCGCCGGGTACCGGCTGGAGTCGGGCCGATGAGACGCCTGTTCGGGTCGGTTCGGGCGCGGGCGACGATCGGGGCCACCCTGGTCGTCGCGGTGGCGCTGGTCGCGGCGGGCGCCGCTGTACTGCTGTCCCTGCGGTCCAATCTGATCGACCAGGCGGGGACCAAGGCCGAGCGCACCGCCCGGAACATCGCCGCCCAGCTCGCCTCGGGCCGGCCCTACGACCGGCTCGACCTGGACGACGAGACGCCGGTCCAGGTTGTCGATGAGAGCGGGACGCTCGTCGCGGCCAGCGAGGACCTGGAGCGGATCAGCGGGACGGGGACGGCACAGGTCACCCCCAGTCCGCCGCGGCCCGGCCCCACCAGCGGCGACGATGACGACGATGACGACGACGTCTCCCTCGAACCCGGCGAGATCGACCCCGACACCGACTTCACCGACGGGTCCGCGACCATCGACGGCACCACCGAGGACTACCGGTTCGCCACGGTCCGGGTCAAAGCCGGTGACGGGGGACGGCTCACCGTCACCGCCGGTGGCTCCCTGGACGCCGAGCAGAGCGCCGTGAACACCGCGACCACCGTCATGCTGATCGGCTTCCCGCTGCTGATCGGCGTCGTCGCGGCCGTGACCTGGCTGGTCACCCGGCGTGCCATGCGCCCGGTGGAGGGCATCCGGAGCGAGCTGGCGGCGATCACCGCCTCCCAGGACCTGGCGCGCCGGGTACCCGAACCGGCCACCCACGACGAGGTCGCCCGCCTCGCCCGCACCACCAATGAGACCTTGACCGCCCTGGAGGCCTCCGTCGAGCGCCAGCGGCGCTTCGTCGCCGACGCCTCCCACGAACTGCGCAGCCCGATCGCCTCGTTGCGCACCCAGCTCGAAGTGGCCGCCGCGCACCCGGAGTTCCTGGACCTGGACGGGGCGGTCGCCGACACCGTACGGCTTCAGCACCTTGCCGCCGACCTGCTGCTGCTCGCCCGGCTCGACGCGGGGGAGCGGCCCACCGAGGGGCGGGTGGAGCTCGCCGCGCTGGCCGAGGAGGAGGCCGAGGGGCGGGCGGGGGTGACGGTGGGGGCGCACGCGCCGGTGGAAGTGGCCGGATCGCGGGGGCAATTGGGGCGAGTGCTGGCCAACCTGCTCAATAACGCCGGTCGGCACGCCCGTTCCGCGATCACCGTGACCGTCCGCCGGGAGGGGGAGTGGGCCGTGGTTCAGGTCGCCGACGACGGCGACGGTGTGCCCGAGGCCGACCGGGAGCGGATCTTCGAGCGGTTCGTACGGCTGGACGAGGCCCGCAGCCGGGACGACGGCGGTGCCGGTCTGGGCCTGGCCATCGCCCGCGATGTCGCCGAGCGGCACGGCGGCACGCTCACGGTGGGCGACGCGCCGGAAGGCGGAGCCCTGTTCGAACTCCGCCTTCCGTCGGCCGCCTGACCGGCCCCATGCCCCTAGAGCGTCATGGGCGTCCGCGCTGCCCCCGCAGGTGCTCCGCGATCGGCTTGAGCGCCTTGTCCAGCTCCACCAGCGCCTCCGGCGTCAGCAGATCGATGAAGTGCCGGCGCACCGATGCCACATGGTGCGGCGCGACCTTCTTCATCGTCTCCATGCCGTGCTCGGTGAGGACGGCGTAGAGCCCGCGGCGGTCGGACTCGCAGTTCTCGCGCCGGACCAGGTTCGCGTTCTCCATGCGGGTGATCTGGTGGGAGAGGCGGCTCTTGGACTGGAGGGTGGCGGACGCGAGGTCGCTCATCCGCATCCGTACGTCCTCCGACTCGGAGAGGTTCACCAGGATCTCGTAGTCGTTCATGGTCAGGCCGAACGGCTGGAGGTCCCTTTCGAGCTGGTAGGTCAACAGTCTGTTGACTTCCAGGTGGGTGCGCCAGGCGCACTGCTCCGCATCGGTCAGCCAGGGCGTGGCCGTCTCGGTCTCCATAAATGAAGTCTACCTAAAATGTTGAAATGCGAACTAGTGAGGGCGGTGTGACAGTGCGCACGCGTTCGAAGTCGTCACACTCCGCAGACTACCGCTCACAGCCCGAAGCGACGCTGGAGGTCCCCCAGCTGTCCGGGAAGGCGCGGTGCGCCGCCTTGCGGTGAGCCACCTGCGGAGCCTCCGCTTCCGGGTACCCCGGCCTGATGCGGAACCGTCCCCGTCGCCTGCTCGGCCATGAGGGCCTCCGAGGACTGAAGGAGCACGGTGCCGGCTCCCACGAACTCGAACTGGTGCTCCTCTCCGGAGGCCCCTCCGAGGCCTGTCATTGCACGTAGACCGCCCATCAGGCCGGTCATGTAGCCGTAGTCGTAGTGATGGCACGGGGAGGGGCAGTCGGCCCAGCCGACGAGCGCCTGTGGATCCACCCGGATCGGGGGCTCCATGAACACCACCGGACCGTTAGATGCGGCTACGAACTTCCCGGTTCCGATGAGGGTCAGAAAACCTGGCACGATCGACTGCTTCAGCGACAGACTTGGCTGAAAAGCGAGCAGGTTGCCTGAGCGAATGGTCAGGTTGCCGTCTTCGAGGTCGTACGAATTCACATCGAAGGCCCGGTCGGCGAGCAGCATCTTGCCCGAGCCCTCGGCCACGACCCAGTCGCTGGCGTGCAGTGGTGAATGGAAGGACGTGCGGACAAGTCGGTCAAGTCGACCGTGTCCGATGCCGTTGAAGTCGATCGAGCCGTAGTAGGCGATCATCTTCCCCTTCTGGAGGAACCATTGGCTCCCTTTGAGTTCCACGCAGAAGGTGTAGTTGTTGACGTTGTCGTCGGACGGCAGGGTCATCGGGTCGTGGACCACGGGCCCCGCACCCGGGTAGGTGCTCACAGCTTCTCCTCCGAGGCCTGGACGTACACCGCGCCGCTGCCGCTGAGCTCCAGCTGGAAGGCCTCGCCGGAGCCCCGGCCCACCATGTCCCGCCAGCCGAGCGCGGTCGAGAGCTTGTTGCGTACGTCACCGTGGTGGGCGACGTAGGCCTGGGGGTCGACATGGACCGGGCGCTGGGGGCTGATCGGGATCTCCAGGACCCCGCCATGAGCCATGACGGCGACCGAGCCGTGCCCCTTCAGGGTCGTGGTGAACAGGCCCTGGCCGGTGACCTGGCCGCGGACCATGCCCATCACGCCACCCTGGGAGCCCATGAACATCGTGCCCTGCTCCAGGGTGCCCTCGAAGGCCAGCAGCCGGTCCGCCTCCACGTACAGGGTGTCGCCGGTGAGGGCGATCACCTGGACGTGATGGCCGCCGTGCCCGAACAGGACGGTGCCGCTGCCCTCGACGGTCATCAGCGGGGTGGCCTCGTTCGCGACCCGGCGCCCGATCATCGACATCAGGCCGCCCTGGCCGCCGGTGGTGTTGGGGGTGAAGGACACCTCGCCCTTGTAGGCGAGCATCGCGCCGCGCTGGCTGAACAGCCGCTGACCGGGCAGGACGGTCGCCTCGACCATCTTGGAGTTGATCTCACGCAAGGCCATGTCAGACGTCCCCCGCGATCGTGTTGCGCTCGCTCGGCTGTACGTAGACCAGGCCGTCGCCCTCGAAGCGGATCTGGAAGGCCTCGCCGCCGCCCTCGCCCATCAGCGTGCGGAACGTCACGCCGGACTGGAAGGACTGACGGAGGTCGCCCTGATGCGCGATGTACGCCCCGGGGTCGACGGTCAGCGGGTACTGCGCGCTGACCCTCAGTACGACCGCCGGGCCGTCCGAAGTGATCGCCGCCTGTCCGTGCCCTTCGACCGTGGTGGTGAACAGGCCGTTGCCCTGCGAGGCGCCGCGCAGCCCCGTGAAGGTCGTGCCGGTCCTGAGCCCTCCGTCGGTCGCGAGCAGGTTGCTCGACTCGACGTAGAGCTTGTCCCCCTGGAGGCCGACGAGGTTGATCTCGGACGCGCGGTCCGCGAACCAGCAGGTGCCGTGCCCCTTCACCTCCATCACCGTCATCTGCTCACCGGTGAGGCGCCGGGTCACCATGCCCCGGATGCCCTCACCGCCGCCGCTGAGCTTCTTGAACGCCATCTGTCCGTCGTACGCGACCATCGAGCCGTTCTTCGCCTTCACGGCGTCCCCGGCCATCTCGACGGCGAGCACCTTGCTTCCTTGAAGTCGAAACATCGCCACGCTGCGAAGGTAGCCCGTCGTGGACGGGCGCCAACAGAGCCCCAAGCACGAGATCGACCCTGAATGCCCCCTTAGGGGCCCCGGCCCCCAACCCGCCCCTCTTCGTTTGCTTCAATGGGAGAACGTTTGTGCTTGCGTTCACAAACTCCGACGTCTCTCCCATCGAAGGTGACCCGTGGACATCAAGACCGCCACCGCCCTCCGCCGCCTGCGCCTCGTCTCGGCGCCCGAGGCCGTGTCCTTCCTGCTGTTGCTCACGTGCTCGGTGCTCAAGCGCACGACGGAATTCGACGCGGTAAGGCCCATGGGCTACATCCACGGCGTCCTGTTCATCCTGTACGTCATCTTCTGGGCCGACGCCTGGAACCGTGCGAAGTGGCCGGCGAAGACCGCCGTCGTCTACTTCGTCCTCTCCGTCCTGCCCACCGGCGGCTTCTTCGCCGAGCGCATGCTCAAGCGCGAGGCCGAGGACGCGGTCATCGCCTCCCGCGCCCGCCAGGAGGGCGCGGTGAAGACGTCGTGATCGTCGCCTTCTCCGTGACGCCCCTCGGCGTCGGCGAGGACGTGGGGGAGTACGTCGCCGACGCCGTCCGTGTGGTCCGCGAGTCAGGCCTGCCGCATCGCACCGACGCGATGTTCACCTCGATCGAGGGCGAGAGCTGGGACGAGGTCATGGACGTCGTCAAGCGCGCCGTCGCGGCCGTCGAGGTGCGCGCCCCGCGGGTGTCCCTGGTCCTCAAGGCGGACATCCGCCCGGGAGTGGCCGACGGTCTGACCTCCAAAGTGGAGACGGTGGAGCGTTACCTCGCCGCTGAGTGAGTACGCCGACTACGAGAAAACCCCGGCCCCGCGCGGGCCGGGGTTTTCTCGTCCCCCATGTTTGAGCAGTCGCTCAAAACCGTGTACCGTCCCCTCCACAAAGTTTGAGCAGTCGCTCAAATGACAGGCTGACCTGGGGGAATCACATGGGTCACACCGCTCTGTACATAGAAGCGCGGATCCGCGCCGATCTCGACGCCCTGTGGGCCCGCACCCAGGAGCCGTCCGAGCACCAGCGCTGGGACCTGCGCTTCACCGAGATCGACTACCTCCCGCGCGTGGAGGGCGAGCCGCAGCGCTTCCGCTACGCCACGCGCGTGCTGCCCTTCCTCACCATCGCCGGCACCGGGGTCTCGGCCGGTGAGAAGGAGCGCCCCGACGGCACCCGCACCTCCGCCCTGCGCTTCTCCTCCCCGCACCCCCTCTCCCTGCTCGCCGAGGGCAGCGGCTACTGGCGCTACGTTCCCGACGGCGACGGCGTCCGCTTCTTCACCGGCTACGACTACCGCCCGCGCTGGGGTGCCCTCGGTGCGTTCGCCGACCGACTGCTGTTCCGTCCGCTCATGGGCTGGGCGACGGCCTGGTCCTTCGACCGGCTGCGTCTGTGGCTGGAGCGCGGCGTCACCCCCGAGCGGGCCCGCCTGAACTGGCTGGCGGAACTCGCCGTCCGCGCCCTCGTCATCGCCCTCGCCTGCACCGGCCTGTGCAGCCTGGAGTCGCTCCTGTGGCTGCTCGGACCCTTCGCCGCCTCGACGGCGTACCTCTGCCCGCTCCTGCTCGCCGCCGCCGTCTGCGTGGCGCTCTTCAAGTCGCCGCTGTCGGGCACCCCGGCCGCCCGCCGCTGTCTGCGCCAGCCGCTGACCCGGGCGCGTGCCCCCCGACTCCTTCGCACCCTGGAGAACCCGCGATGACCTCGATCTTCCGCACGGTCATGGGCGCCGACTTCGACCGCCTGCACCCGCAGCTCCAGCGCCGCTTCTCCGTCGGCCTGGCGAGCGGTGAGGCGTGCACCGGGCTGGGTGTCATGGACCGTATCTGGCACGGCGGGGCGTTCGTGAAGCCGTTCCTGGCCCTCGGCACCACCCGCAATATCCTCGTCCCGCGCGAGGGCCGCCAGGTGCCCTTCGTGATCGAGAACGTTCCGTACACCGACAGCTACGGGCGTGAGACGGTGACCTTCGTGCGCACCTTCGATCTGCCCGGCAGGCCCCGCCGCTTCGACGCCCAGATGGTGCTGAGCCCCCAGGGCGACCGCGTCCTCGACTACCTCGGCACCCACCAGCACCTCGCCACCGACCTGTACTTCGGGGCCGAGCCCGACGGCTCGCTGCTGATCCGCTCCGGCGAGCACCGCTTCCGGGAGGGCGTGGTCGACGTCCGGGTGCCCGAGCTGATCGGCGCCACGGCCGAGGTGCGCGAGTCCTACGACGACGCCACCGACCGCTTCCGTATCCAGGTCCGGGTGGTGAACCGGTACTTCGGCCCGCTCTTCGGCTACGAGGGCTCCTTCCGCGCCTCCTACACCGACATCCGGCGCTGCGGAGTGCGCCCCGGTCTGCGCCCGGTGCGCGAGGAGGCGCGCGCGTGAGCCCGGAGACCGCCAAGTCCCTGGAGACGAAGGCCAAGCTCCTCGAAGGGGCGCTGCGGACGCTGACCGAGCAGGGGATCGCCAAGACGTCGGCGCGTACGGTCGCGGCCGCCGCCGGGGTCAACCAGGCACTGGTCTTCTACCACTTCGGTTCGCTGAACGACCTGCTGGCGGCGGCCTGCCGGTACGGCGCCGAACAGCGCGTCTCCCGTTATCGGGACCGTTTCGCCACCATCACCTCGCTCGCCGAACTCCTCGCCTTCGGCCGGGAGATGCACGAGGAGGAGAGGGCCTCGGGCTATGTCTCCCTGCTCGGCCAGCTGCTGGCCGGCGCGCACACCCATGAGAGCCTCGCCCCGGCCACGGCCGCCGGGCTCGATCTGTGGATCACCGAGATCGAGCAGGTCCTGACCCGGGTGCTGGCCGAGACCCCGTTCGGCGAGTTCGTGGACCCGCCTGGACTGGCGCGGGCGGTGGCGGCGTCCTTCGTGGGCATCGAGCTGTACGAAGGCGTGGACGCCCAGGGGGCGGGCGCGGCCCTGGACGCCCTGGAGCAACTCGGCCGTCTGGTCGCGGCGTTGGACGAACTCGGCCCCATGGCCCAGCGCGCGGTCCGCCACCACCTACGGCGTACTCAGCGCTGACCCGTCCCCGCACAGCGCCTGCCCGGACAGCGTCTTCAGCGCCACGTCGATCGGGTGCTCCGACCCGTCCTCCGCCTGCTGCCACCGGGCGAGGTTCACCGCGACGGACATCTGGCGCCTCCCGTCGGCCCGGGTCAGGGACATCGTCCCGGCGCCCCAGACCGTGCCAGGCCCGTACCGCCCTGCGCTTCACCAGCGCGCGCGAGCCCGTCGTCCGCCACTCGGACCTGGGGGCCCTGGCGCTGCTCGCCGAGCTCGACGAGGGCACCGTCTGTGCCAATCCCGACGTGGCCGCCATCGGCCGTGTCGACCCCGAGGACCTGCGGACCCTGGATCTCCACTGCGCCACCGGCTCGCTGCGCCGGGCCGCCGACCTCCTCCACCTCCACCACAGCAGCGTGGCCCGCCGGATCGACCAGCTCGGCCGGAGTCTGGGCCTCGAACTCACCGAGCCCACGGGGCTGACCCGGGCCCGACTCGCCCTCACCGCATGGCGGCTGCTCGACGGCTGACGGGCCCTCGGTACGAGCACCCACCTGGACGCCCCCAGTTCGACATGCCCATAAATCTCCACTTTCGTAGGGGTATCGGCGCGATCGTCGATGACTCCTCGATGACTGGAGGGCGCTGTGCGGCCGGAGGGCTACGACTACGACACCCACAGCCGACTCGCCGGACCGCTCACGGAGCCGGCCGGCGCTTCGTACCGGGTGCAGTACACCTCGCTGCTCTCCCGCGAGCCGCGGCGAATACGAGCCGTCCTCCTGATGACCCTGGCGCCGCTGCTCACCGGCGCCCTGCTCGTCTACCTCGTCTGGCCCACCCACTGGGTCGATCGCGAGGGCGGCGACCGCTGGCTGGTCGGCCTCGACATCGCCATGCTCATATCAATCGGGCTCATCGAGCTGTTCATGGTCGTCAACGTCGCCTCCGTGGCCCACGCCACCCTCGTGGCCCGCGACCCGATCCCGGTCACCGCCGAACCCGGCACCCGCGTCGCCTTCCTGACGACCTACGTCCCGGGCAAGGAACCCCTCGCCATGGTCCGCGCCACCCTCGAAGGCGCCGTCCGGATCACCCACACCGGCCCCCTCGACGTATGGCTCCTGGACGAGGGCGACGACGCCCAGGCCAGGGCCCTCTGCGCGGAACTCGGCGTCCGGCACTTCACCCGCCACGGCGTCCCCGAGTGGAACCGCCCCAGGGGCGTCCACAAGGCCCGCACCAAGCACGGCAACTACAACGCCTGGCTCGCCATGCACGGCGGCGACTACGAGTTCTTCGCCTCCGTCGACACCGACCACGTCCCGCACCCGGCCTTCCTGGAGCGGATGATGGGGTACTTCCGCGACCCGGACGTCGCCTTCGTCGTCGGCCCCCAGGTCTACGGCAACTACCACAACCCCGTCACCAAGGCCGCCGAGTCCCAGCAGTTCCTCTTCCACGCCCTCATCCAGCGCGCCGGCAACCGCTATCGCGCGCCCATGTTCGTCGGCACCAACAACGTCGTACGGATCTCCGCCCTCAAACAGATCGGCGGCCTGTACGACTCCATCACCGAGGACATGGCCACCGGCTTCGAACTGCACCGGCACCGCAATCCGGGCACCGGACGGCACTGGCGCTCCGTCTACACCCCGGACGTCCTCGCCGTCGGCGAGGGGCCCGCCTCCTGGACCGACTTCTTCACCCAGCAGCTGCGCTGGTCACGGGGGACCTACGAGACCCTGTTCAAGCAGTACTGGAAGGCGCCGTTCACGATGCCGCCGGGCCGCCTGTTCTCGTACACGCTGATGCTCGTCTACTACCCCATGACGGCCGTCAACTGGTTCCTCGGCATCCTCAGCTGCTTCCTCTTCCTCTGGTTCGGCGCCTCCGGCACCCAGGTCGCCGCCTCCGTCTGGCTGATGCTCTACAGCGACGCGGCCGCCCTCCAGATCGGCCTGTACCTGTGGAACCGGCGGCACAACGTCTCGCCGCACGAACCGCAGGGCTCCGGCGGGCTCGCGGGCATGGCGATGTCCGCGCTGTCCGCGCCGATCTACCTCAAGTCCTTCGGCGAGGCCCTGATCCGCAGGCCCAGCCGGTTCGTCATCACCCCCAAGGGCGGCGACGCCAGCCCCGACCGGCTGCTCACCTTCCGGATCCATCTCGGCTGGGCGGCCCTGCTGGCCGGCTCGCTGGTCGCCTCCATGGCGCTCGACCACACCCATGTGGCCATGCGGACCTGGGCGGTGCTCGCGATCGCGATCTCCCTGGCGCCGGTCGCGGTGTGGCTCACCACGCTGGTCAGGACGCGGCGCGCGCGGCAGTCGCCGGTCCCGGCCGCCCGGCCCGCCGACGGTACCGAGTCGGCCCTCGCCACGACCGCCCCCGTCTCCCGCACCCCGACAGGAGGCAACTAGGCCATGGCCTACCAGCCCTCGCAGAAGACCAAGAAGACCGTCCTCGGCATCGGCGGCATCGCGATCCTGGCCGGACTCAACGCCCCGGCCGCGCTGGAATTCGCCGGCGAGAAGTACCACGAGTACAAGATCGCCCAGCCCGGCTACCAGGCCGAGTACGGCTCCTGGACCCAGGTCGACATCCCCGAGGAGTACCGCACCAACGCCATCCACGCGGCGCTGCTGCACACCGGGAAGGTGCTGATCGTCGCGGGCTCGGGCAATGAGCAGGAGAAATTCGACGAGGGGTCCTTCGACACCGTCCTGTGGGACCCGGTGAAGAACACCTTCAAGAAGATCCCCACCCCCGACGACTTCTTCTGCTCGGGCCACGCCCAACTCCCCGACGGACGCCTGCTGGTGGCCGGCGGCACCGCCCGCTACGAACTCCTCGAAGGCGAGGTCGAGCGGGCCGGGGGCGGGATGCGGGTGAAGAACGAGAGCCCCGACAAGGCCGTGTTCCTGAAGAAGGGCACCCGTTTCCGCTCACCGGCAGGCGTCGAGTACATCACCAGGTTCGACGTCACCGTCCCCAAGGCCAAGCGCACCCAGAAGATCACCTACAACCGGGCCGGAGTGATGCAGCCCTGGCAGACCAAGGTCACCGCCAGCGAGCGGCGGGTCTTCGTCGAGGCCGTCGAGAAGGGCCCGCTGTCCGTCACCGACAAGCAGGCGCAGTACGAGATCGTCGGGCTGACCGGCAAGGACGCGGACAACACCTACGGCCTTTCCGAGCGGATCACCCTCGAGAAGCAGGACTTCCAAGGCATCCGCGCGGCCTACGAGTTCGACCCCGTCGCCGAGAAGTACATCCAGGTCGACCCGATGGACAAGGCCCGCTGGTACCCCACCCTGGTCGGCCTCGACGACGGCCGGGTCCTCGCCGTCTCCGGCCTCGACGACGTCGGTGTCGTCGACCCCGGGGACAACGAGATCTACGACCCCGAGACCAAGGAGTGGACCCCGGGCCCCAAGCGCTACTTCCCCACCTATCCCGCCCTCTTCCTCACCAAGGGCGGCAAGCTCTTCTACCCGGCGGCCAACGCCGGTTACGGCCCCGGCGACCGGGGCCGCGTCCCGGGGCTGTGGGACCTGGAGACCAACACCTTCGAGAAGGTGCCGGGCCTGCGCGACCCGGACCAGACCGAGACCGCCGCCTCGCTCCTGCTGCCGCCCGCCCAGGACCAGAAGGTGATGCTCCTCGGCGGCGGAGGCGTCGGCGAGTCCAAGAAGTCCACCCCGCGCACGGCCGTCGTCGACCTGAAGAAGGACAACCCGGTCTTCGAGGACGGCCCCGACCTCCCCCAGGGCACCCGCTACCTCAACAGCGTGATCATGCCGGACGACACCGTCTTCACCGCCAACGGCTCCGAGGACTACCGCGGCCGCAGCGCCAGCAACATCCTCAAGGCCCAGTTCTACGTTCCGAAGGAGAACGTCTTCAAGGAGGCGGCCGCGCCGAAGGTGGGCCGCAACTACCACTCCGAAGCTCTGCTGCTGCCCGACGGCAGGGTCGCCACCTTCGGCTCCGATCCGCTCTTCGACGACCAGCAGAACACCAAGCTCGGCCGGTTCGAGCAGCGCATGGAGATCTTCACCCCGCCCACCCTGCACAAGAACGGCGAGAATCGGCCGGTCCTGAACGACGGTCCGGAACAACTGGCCGACGACCATCGGGCGACGTACCGCACCGATCACCCCGAGCGGATCGTCAAGGCCCGGCTGATGCGCCCCAGCGCGGTCACCCACACCACGGACGTCGAACAGCGCTCCGTCGAACTCGGCCTGGCCAAGGGCGACGGCTCGGTCACCGTCACCGTGCCGGAGGACCCGGCGCTGGTGCCGCCCGGCTGGTACATGCTGTTCGTCACCGACGCCGAGGGCACGCCGTCGGAGGCCAAGTGGATCCAGGTGAAGTGAGAAGCTAGCCGCGGGAGTTGCGGGCGAGGGTCAGCGCGTACTCCGGCCACCACTGACCGGCGGCCGGACCGCCCTCGCAGGTGCCGTCCGACTCCCCGGGCCGCTTGACCCAGAGGTAGGCGTCCACGGCGGGATCCCCGGTCTCGGTCGTGGGCGCGGCGCCGAGGGCGCGGCCCGGCGGGTTGCACCAGACGCCGGGCAGCGGGCCGTTGCCGTTGCGGCTGGTGTCGATGACGAAGTGCTTGCCGCCGAGGTCCCGCGACAGCAGGCGGCCGTACTCCTTGGTGACCTCGTCGGTCTGGAAGTTGGAGACGTTCAGCGCGAAGCCGTCGGCCTCGGCGATCCCGGCCCGGCGCAGCGGCTCGACCAGCTTGTCCGGATCCTTGATCCAGGACGGGTTGCCCGCGTCCAGATAGACCTTGGTGTTCGGCTGCCGCTTCAGCCGCTGGATCGCCTCGCTCAGCAACTGCTCCCGCTCGGCGTGCAGATCGGCGGGCGTGCAGCCGTCGACGATGTGCGCGACCGCGTCCGGCTCCAGCACCACCAGTGCCTTGCTCTGCCCGAGCGCGTCGGCGAACCGCCCGATCCAGTCCCGGTAGGCGTCCGCGTCGGAGGCCCCGCCCGCGGAGTGCTGGCCGCAGTCGCGGTGCGGGATGTCGTACGCCACGAACAGCGCGGTGCGCCCCTCGGCGGAGGCCGCGGCGGTCGCGGTGCGGACCGTGGGCCCCGGGTCGGTCTCGCCGGGCGGCCACAGCGCCGCGGGCCGGTCCGCGATCCGCCGCAACAACTGGGCGTCCTGGGTACGGCCCTCCCGCTCCCACAGCTCGATCTGCTGCGCGGCCGGACTGTCGGGGTCGACCCAGAAGGGGGAGGCGGGCGCCGGGTTCCCCTTCCGGGAGGCGGCACCGGCGACGGAGGCCTCGTCGACATCGGCGGCGGACGTACAGCCCGCCGCGAGTCCGAGCACCGCGAGAGCCGCGAGGGGGTGGATCAGCCGGGACATGCTGCTCCCTTGAGCGGAGGTGACGTTCCGTCACCAATGCTTTCATAAAGGGTTGATTTGTCCCGGAATAGACATAGGTCAGCCGCCCCCGGAGGCCAGCGCGATCCCCAGTGGTGTCCGCTCGTACAGCACCTGATGGCCGTAGCGCCGTGAGACGAGCAGGCCGGTGTCCCGCAGCGTCGTCAGATGTGCCGACACCGACGAGGGGGCGAGGCCGAGGCGGTGGGCGAGGGCGGAGGTGGTGGCCGGGTCGTCGAGCGCGGCGAGCACGGCCGCTCTGCCCCGGCCCAGCAGCCGGACGAGCGCCTCGGAGGCGCGGTCCGCGGGCTCGGTCCACAGGCCGCCGAGCCCCCGGGCCGGGTAGACGACGGTGGGCTGCCAGGGCGGCTCGAAGCCGCTGATCACGTCCGGCCAGGAGAAGACGCTCGGCATCAGGACCACGCCCTGTCCGCCGAGGTCGCGCACGTACTCGCCGCCCAGCTCCATGGTCAGGGTGCGGCCGTTCCAGGCGAGCCGCCGGTCCAGTTCGGGCAGCAGCGCGCCGAGGCCGACCTCGGCAAGGCGCCTGGAGTGGAAGGCGACATCGGCGTCGAGCAGGGCGCGCAGCCGGGGCCAGTCCGGTTCGACGAGGACGCGCCAGGCGGCCTCCAGCAGATCGGCCAGCTCATGGACCGTGCGGGCGGGGTCGGCGAGCAGGGCCCTGCCCTCGGGGGAGTCCAGAGCGCCCGGGGTGTCGGCGAGCGCCCGGGCCATGTCGTCGCGCGCGGCGTCCGGATCGGCCGAGCGGACCGCCGCGATCTCCTGCGCGAAGTCGGCCGCGGGGCCGATCGGGGGCGGGCCGAGGAAGTCCGGGGAGTGCCCGCGCCGGGGCATGAGCAGCCAGAGCGGGGCCAGGTCCAGTGTCCGGGCCGCCTCCTGGATACGGCGCAGCCAGTGCGGGTGATAGCCGTGCCGGTCGGGCCGGCGCAGGGTGCGGACCGCCTCCTGGGTCTCCCAGAGCGGGGAGACCGCGAAACGGCACCGGAGCAGGTCGTCGTCGCCGAAGCGCAGATGGAACGGCACGGCCCTCCCCGGGTCCGGAACATTCGGCTGTGGCCGAAACTCTACGGCGGGGGCGCACCCGCGTGCAGGCTGCGGCCATGCCTGAACAGACGAGCCCGCCCGCGCCGCCGGTCGAGCGGGAGCCCACCGGTTACCGCAGCGTCCTCGCCGTACGAGAGTTCCGTGCCGTCTTCGCGGCCTTCGCGCTCTCCCTGCTCGGCACCGTCGTCGGCGAGATCGCGCTCACCGTGCTCGTGTACGGGCTCACCGGCTCACCTCTGCTGAGCGCGCTGACCTTCGCGCTGGGCTTCCTGCCGTACCTGGTCGGCGGGACGCTGCTGTCCGGGGTCGCCGACCGGTATCCGGCGCGGCGGGTGCTGGTGCTGTGCGACCTGGTGTGCGCGGGGTGCGCGGCGGTCATGGCGGCGCCCGGCGCCCCCGTCGCCGTGCTGTTCGCCCTGCGCTGCGTGATCGCCGTCGTCTCGCCGGTGTTCAGCGGCACCAGGACCGCCACGCTCGCCGAGATCCTCGGGGACGGCGACCTCTTCGTGCTCGGGCGCTCGCTGCTCAGGATGGTCTCGCAGAGCGCCGTGCTGGTGGGCTTCGGGCTGGGCGGCGCCCTGCTGACGGTGGTGTCGCCCCGGGGCGCCCTGGCCGTCACGGTGAGCACCTTCGTCTGCTCGGCGCTGCTCCTGCGGTTCGGCACCCGGCGCAGGCCCGCCGGTGCCCAGGGCGGCTCGCTCGTGCGGTACTCGCTGGCGGGCGCCCGCGAGGTGCTCGGCGACCGCAGGATCCGCGCGCTGCTCCTCCTTCTGTGGGTGCCGCCGATGTTCATGGTCGCGCCCGAGGCGCTGGCCGCCGCCTACGCCGACGAGATCGGCATGGGCACGGCCGGGGTCGGGCTGCTGATGGGCGCGATGCCGGTCGGCACGATCATCGGCGAGGTGTACGCCGGCGCCGCCCTCTCGCCCGCCGGCCGCTCCCGGATCGTGCTCCCGCTCGCCGCCGGCGCCCTGCTGCCCCTGCTGGCCTACCCGCTCGCCCCCGGCCTCGGCTGGATCCTGGCCGCACTGCTGGTCACCGGGCTCGCGGGGGCGTACACCCTGGGCCTGGACCGCTGGTTCGTCGACGCGGTGCCGCGGGATTTGCGGGGACGGGCGATGACCGTGCACACCGCGGGCCTCATGACCATCCAGGGCGTCGGCATGGCGCTGGCCGGGGCCGCGGCCGAGTTCTGGCCGGTCGCGACCGTCGTGGGCGGGGTCGGGGCGCTCGGCACGGTGTGCTGTCTGTGCCTCGCCCTGGAGGTCCGGCGAACCTCACGCAGACCGATGGGCGAGACGGGGCTGACCACGATATGACTGGCCGGTAGGGTCTGGTGCCGTGCCGAAGCCGCTCAGTCTTCCCTTCGACCCCATCGCCCGCGCCGACGAACTCTGGAAGCAGCGCTGGGGAAACGTGCCGTCCATGGCCGCGATCACCTCGATCATGCGCGCCCAGCAGATCCTCCTCGCGGAGGTCGACTCGGTGGTCAAACCGTACGGGCTGACCTTCGCGCGGTACGAGGCGCTGGTGCTGCTCAACTTCTCCAAGGCCGGGGAACTGCCGATGTCGAAGATCGGTGAGCGGTTGATGGTGCATCCCACGTCGGTGACCAACACCGTGGACCGGCTGGTGAAGTCGGGTCTGGTGGACAAGCGGCCCAACCCCAACGACGGGCGCGGCACGCTCGCCTCCATCACCCGGAAGGGGCGCAAGGTGGTCGAGGCCGCCACCCGCGACCTGATGGCGATGGACTTCGGTCTCGGGGTGTACGACGCGGAGGAGTGCGCGGAGATCTTCGCGCTGCTGCGCCCGCTGCGCGTCGCGGCCCACGACTTCGACGAGTCCTGACCCGACATCTGACCCGAGCCCTGACCCGCGCGAAGATCGCCCGGAACGTGCCGTTACGCTCGACGCCATGAAATCCAGCGTGCTGACCCGCTACCGCGTCATGGCGTACGTGACCGCCGTCATGCTGCTCGTGCTGTGCACCTGCATGGTCTTCAAGTACGGGTTCGACATGGGCGAGGACGTGACCTTCGCGGTCTCCCAGGTCCACGGCATCCTCTACATCATCTACCTGATCTTCGCCTTCGACCTGGGGTCCAAGGCGAAGTGGCCGTTCGGCAAGCTGCTGTGGGTGCTGCTGTCCGGGACCATCCCGCTCGCCGCCTTCTTCGTCGAGCGCAAGGTCGCCCGCGAGACGCTTCCGCTGGTCGGCGGAGCGCAGCCCGCTGCCGTCAAGGCGTAACCGCACACCGTCGTGAGTCACTGCTCACGGCGGTTGGCCATCGACATTTACTAGGACGTCCTAGTAAATTTGAAGGCATGGACGCTGACGCCATCGAAGAGGGCCGCCGCCGCTGGCAGGCCCGGTACGACGCCTCGCGCAAGCGTGAGGCCGACTTCACCACGCTCTCCGGGGATCCGGTGGAGCCGGTGTACGGGCCCCGCCCGGGAGACACCTACGACGGCTTCGAGCGGATCGGCTGGCCGGGGGAGTACCCCTTCACCCGCGGTCTGTACCCGACCGGCTACCGCGGGCGGACCTGGACGATCCGCCAGTTCGCCGGGTTCGGCAACGCCGAGCAGACCAACGAGCGCTACAAGATGATCCTCGCCAACGGCGGCGGGGGCCTCTCGGTCGCCTTCGACATGCCGACCCTCATGGGCCGCGACTCCGACGACCCGCGCTCGCTCGGTGAGGTCGGGCACTGCGGGGTCGCCATCGACTCGGCGGCGGACATGGAGGTCCTGTTCAAGGACATCCCGCTGGGCGAGGTCACGACCTCGATGACGATCAGCGGTCCCGCAGTGCCGGTCTTCTGCATGTACCTGGTCGCGGCGGAGCGGCAGGGCGTGGACCCGGCCGTCCTCAACGGCACGCTCCAGACGGACATCTTCAAGGAGTACATCGCCCAGAAGGAGTGGCTCTTCCAGCCCGAGCCCCATCTGCGGCTGATCGGCGACCTGATGGAGCACTGCGCGGCGGGCATCCCCGCGTACAAGCCGCTGTCGGTCTCCGGGTATCACATCCGTGAGGCCGGGGCCACGGCGGCGCAGGAGCTGGCGTACACGCTGGCGGACGGCTTCGGGTACGTCGAGCTGGGCCTGTCCCGCGGTCTGGACGTCGACGTCTTCGCCCCCGGCCTGTCCTTCTTCTTCGACGCGCATGTCGACTTCTTCGAGGAGATCGCCAAGTTCCGTGCGGCGCGGCGTATTTGGGCGCGGTGGATGCGGGACGTGTACGGCGCGAAGTCGGAGAAGGCGCAGTGGCTGCGCTTCCACACGCAGACCGCGGGTGTCTCGCTGACGGCGCAGCAGCCGTACAACAACGTCGTGCGTACGGCGGTGGAGGCGCTGGCGGCCGTGCTGGGCGGGACGAACTCGCTGCACACGAACGCGCTGGACGAGACGCTGGCGTTGCCGTCGGAGCAGGCGGCGGAGATCGCGTTGCGGACGCAGCAGGTGCTGATGGAGGAGACCGGCGTCGCCAATGTCGCGGATCCGCTGGGCGGTTCCTGGTACATCGAGCAGCTGACGGACCGGATCGAGGCGGACGCGGAGAAGATCTTCGACCAGATCAAGGAGCGGGGGCTGCGGGCGCATCCCGACGGCCGCCACCCGATCGGGCCGATCACCTCCGGCATCCTGCGCGGCATCGAGGACGGCTGGTTCACCGGAGAGATCGCCGAGTCCGCGTTCCGGTACCAGCAGTCCCTGGAGAAGGGCGACAAGCGGGTCGTGGGCGTGAACGTCCACACCGGTTCCGTCACCGGGGATCTGGAGATCCTGCGGGTCAGTCATGAGGTGGAGCGCGAGCAGGTACGGGTGCTGGGCGGGCGCAAGTCCGGCCGGGACGACGCGGCGGTGCGCTCCGCGCTGGACGCGATGCTGGCGGCCGCTCGTGACGGTTCCAACATGATCGAGCCGATGCTGGACGCAGTGCGCGCGGAGGCGACGCTGGGCGAGATCTGCGGGGTGCTGCGGGACGAGTGGGGCGTGTACACGGAGCCGGCAGGCTTCTGACCCGCCGGCTGGGGCGGCCGTGGGGGTGGGTGCGCTCACCGGCGCCGGCCGGGTGCCGCTGCGCCCACCCGTGCCGCCCCAGCGGCACGACTGCCCGCAGCTACGCGGATCGGCAGGGCTGGCGGGGCTGTTCCCACCCAGGGGCGCGGGGAACTGCGCGACCAGCCCCCACTGGCCCGCGGACCGCGACGATGGTCAGGTCGCAGACTGTGCCGCTGCCGCCAGCCCCGCCACCAGTACCGTCGTGAAGCTGCGGACCCACTCCTCGTCCGCCGGTTCCGCGCTCACCAGGCAGCGATGGACCACCGCGCCCGCGACCACGTCGAAGATGAGGTCCACCGTGCGGGCGGCCTCCGACTCGTCCGCCTCCGGGGGGAGTTCGCCTCGGGCCTGGGCCCGGGAGCGGCCCTCCAGGACAAGGCGTTTCTGACGGTCGACGATGGAGGCTCGGATGCGTTCGCGCAGGGCCTCGTCGCGGGTGGATTCCGCGACCACCGCCATGAGGCCGCTCTTCGCCTCCGGGCGCGCCAGGATCGCCGCGAACTGGAGGACCACGCCCTCGATGTCCGCGCCCAGCGTGCCGCGGTCGGGGAGTTCCAGTTCGTCGAAGAGCTCCGCCACCGCGTCGACGACGAGTTCGTTCTTGCCGGACCAGCGGCGGTACAGGGTCGTCTTCGCGACCCCCGCCCGCGTCGCCACGTCGGACAGCGTCAGTTTCGACCAGCCCAGCTCCACCAGCGCCTCCCGCGTCGCCGCGAGGATCGCCGCGTCCGCGGCCGCGCTGCGGGGACGCCCGGTGGCCCGTGGGGCGGGAGTGCTGCTCTGCATCCCACGACCATAACCACGACCCCGTCCGGTTGACGCCGTGAGGCAGATCACCAGAACCCGGTGTTCCGGAGGCACCCGGTGCCATTACGCTACGACTCGTAGCGAAACCACTGGCGCGGGGTGGGGACCCTCCGCCAAACAGCTTTTCTCATCGCTTTTCACTCGCGCGCGAGAACGGGGGAGGATAGACGCATGCAGCCACGGAACATGTCCATGAGCGGAGTCGTCGACCTCGCCGCGGTGAAGGCGGCCCAGGAGGCCAAGGCGAAGGCGGAGCAGGCGCGCGCCGAAGCGGCCCGGCAGGGCGGGGGAGGGGCCGTCTCGCCCGCCGACCTGGTCATCGATGTCGATGAGGCCGGCTTTGAGAGGGATGTACTTCAGCGGTCCACCGAGGTCCCGGTCGTCATCGACTTCTGGGCCGAGTGGTGCCAGCCCTGCAAGCAGCTCAGCCCCGTCCTGGAGCGGCTCGCCGTCGAGTACAACGGCCGCTTCCTCCTCGCCAAGATCGACGTCGACGCCAACCAGATGCTGATGCAGCAGTTCGGGGTGCAGGGGATCCCCGCTGTGTTCGCCGTCGTCGCCGGCCAGGCGCTCCCGCTCTTCCAGGGAGCCGCGGGCGAGGCCCAGATCCGGGAGACCCTCGACCAGCTGGTGACCGTGGCCGAGCAGCGGTTCGGGCTCACCGGTCTCACCGTCGACCCGGACGCCGAGCCCGGCACCGGCGCCCAGCCGGCGCCCGCGGTTCCGGCCGGTCCGCACGACGCGCTGCTGGAGGCCGCCGTAACGGCCCTGGACGCGGGGGACTTGGGCGGGGCGATTCGGGCGTATCAGAACGTACTGACCGACGACCCGGGCAACAGCGAGGCCAAACTGGGTCTCGCGCAGGCCGAGTTGCTCCAGCGGGTGCAGGAGGCCGACCCGCAGGCCGTGCGCAAGGAGGCCGCCGAGAAGCCGCAGGACGCGCGGGCGCAGATCGCCGCCGCCGACCTGGATCTGGTGGGCGGTCATGTGGAGGACGCCTTCGGGCGCCTCATCGACACGGTGCAGCGGACCACGGGCGACGAGCGGGAAGCCGTACGGCTGCGGCTGCTTGAGCTGTTCGAGGTCGTCGGCGCCGAGGACCCGAGGGTCGCGGCGGCGCGCAGAGCCCTGGCGCGCGCCCTGTTCTGAGCGAGTCACGGGCCCCGTTCTGACCAGTCACTAAACGCGAGGGTCTGTGTGACCCGAGTGAAAGAACGGGCCGACGGAGTGTCAGTGCGGCCGCGCTTTACCAAATCTTGGTAATCGCGGCCGCTGTTACTGCCAGTAAATCGAGGGCGTTGTTCTGTCGGATTCTGTCCGGCGATTCCTGGATTTGTCCGCCCACCTGAGGCGACCCTGCGTCGCCGTCCGAGACCGGCGGGTCGTTGTTCGGTTATCCGGCCGTTACTAGCGAGTAACGAACCCCCTTGTGCGGGCGGCGAGAATGCACCACGATCGGCGACGCTCGGTCCATTCCCGTACTACCCGACAGCCGGTCGGGGCGGCGGGAGTTCAGGGTCCCCACCGAGCAGAACCGGCGGCAGTGGCGCCGGTTCTTGGACAGGGGGGTCTTCGCCCACCGGCGAAGCCTGTCCAGCAAGGTTGTGCGTGATGCGTGTCAGGCGCGACCAGTGGTTGTCGCTCGGGGGTGATCGCCGATGATTCGGGCGCGGTTCGCGCCGCCGAGTCGGGCGCTCCCCTTCCCGAGGACGTAGCACTTCTCCCATCCCTGCCCGGCTGAGCCGTCGAGTCGTATGGGGCAGTCAGGGCCAGGAGATGTACGTCCGAGAAGGAGGAAATATGGAGTCCCAGGTGCGTGGCGGGACCAGATGGAAGCGGTTCGCCGTCGTGATGGTGCCCAGCGTGGCCGCCACGGCTGCGATAGGTGTCGCCCTCGCGCAGGGCGCTCTCGCCGCGTCGTTCAGCGTGTCGGGCCAGTCGTTCAAGGTGACGACGAAGCAGCTCGACGGTACGGGCTTCGCCCAGTACGGCGCCCTCGATGAGGGTTACACGCTCAGCGGCAAGAAGACGGTTCACCCCGTCGCGGTCTCGGCCTTCAAGTCCGCGACCATCAACAGCCTGTGCCAGTCGGTCGTCACCCCCGACATCCCGATCCTCGGGAGTGTCAGCCTGATCCTTCGGGCCGGTGAAGACCCGAACAAGCCGGTCGAGGCCGAGAACCTGTACATCGACGTGGCCGACCTCGAGGCCGACGCGACGTTCAAGGGCATCGACATCGGTGTGGCCGCCAAGGACGCCACCAAGGGTCCGGGCATGAAGGGCGGCAAGGAGCAGTCCAACCCGTTCGGGTTCGCTCAGCAGGCCGACTCGGTCGTGCTGAAGGACGTGAAGCAGACGGCGTGGGCGACCACCGCCGGAACCTTCAAGCTCAGCGGTCTGAAGATGTCGCTGTCGACGGGTGTCAAGGAGTGCTACTAAGCACTCACTGACGGGCGGGGGAGCCGATGGCGCCCCCGCCCGTCCACCATACGGGCGTCTTCTTCACAACACGTCCGCACCTTCAGCACCACAACTCACCACCACAGCAACGCCGCAGCAGGGAGCTGTTTTTCATGAGCGCCGAGACTCCTGCCGTACCCGGCCGTGACGAGCACTACATCCGGGTCATCCGGCGGAACTTCCGCGCCTGGCGGGGCGACCGGCCCTTCTGGGCCGGACTGTTCGTCATGCTCGGCGGACTCCCGATCGCCTACTTCCCGTACGCGAACCTCCAGATCGGTCATCTGACGCTGGCGATGGCGACCACCGCGGGCGCCGGGTCCCTGATCATCGGTGTGCTGCTGGTCGTCCTCGGCATCAGCCTCTGGTTTCAGAAGCACGTACGCACCTTCGCGGGTGTCGCGGCGATCCTGCTGGCGCTGGTGTCCATCCCCGTCTCCAACCTGGGCGGCTTCCTGATCGGCTTCCTGTTCTCCCTCGTCGGCGGTGCGATGGCCGTCGCGTGGGCCCCGGGTGCGCCGCAGCAGCCGCAGCCGGTCCAGGAGGCCACTGACCAGAAGGGCGACGCCCTCGAGGGCGCGCTCCCGGCCGAGCCGGAGACGGTGGCCGAGCCGGAGACGGTGGACGAGGCGGACACGGTGGACGAGCCGAACGATCTGTCAGGAACGAGCCCGGCGAACGGGGCGAACGGGAGGCACAGTGCCGGCTGACGAGGTGACCCACGGGACTGACGTGGATACGTCCCGTGCGAGAACCGGGCCGCGGCACGCGGCTCCCAAGAAGCCGCTGTTCACCAGGTTCCACGTACCGGCCGGGAAGGCGATAGCCCTGGCCGCGATGCCGACCGCGGTCCTCATGGGGATGGGGTTCACGCCGACGCTCGCCAACGCCGAGGACCAGCCGGCCGCCAAGAGCCTCACGGCGGACGAGTACAAGGACTGCGTGGCCGCCCTGGAGGGCGAGTCCGCGTCCCCGTCGCCGTCCGCGAGCGAGAGCACCAGCGAGGCCCCCGCCGAGGACGACACGGCGGAGCCCACACCCACCCCGTCGGCCGAGGGCGGCACGGGCGGTTCCTCTTCGTCGGATTCAGGTTCCGACGACGAGGCGGCCGAGCCCGAGCCGGCCCCGACCGAGAGCAAGACGACCGAACCGCAGTCCGGTGGCGGCGACACGGCCACGGCGTCCCCCTCGCCGTCGCCCTCCGAGTCCGACGGCAACCTGCTGGAGGACATCGGCGGCGCCCTTGAGGACATCTTCACGGGCGGCGGGGACGAGACGGCGAGCGCCGACCCGTCGCCTTCGGCCACCCCGTCGGCGTCCGAGTCGCCCAGCGCGGCAGAGGAAGAGGACGCCGCCGAGCCGGTGAAGGAGACCGCCGACAAGGTCACCGACACCGTCGAGGACACGGCGAAGGACACCACCGACGCGGCGTCCGACGCGGTCGAGGACACCACCGAGGCGGCGGAGGAGGCGGCCGAGGAGGCCACCGCCACGCCCAGCCCGTCGGCGAGCTCCACCACCGACCCCGAGGACTGCCCGGCCGCCACGGACGAGAAGGGCGGCGTCGACAACACCGTGCCGCTGCCCGACGACCCGTGGTTCCTGAACGCCAGCTCGCTGCTGCTGAAGGGCGCCGACTACCAGGGCATCGTCAAGGTGAAGACGGCCAACGGGACCACCAAGGAGGTCCTGAAGTACGTCATCTCCGACGGCACCGACATCGGTGATCTGCACCAGACGGTGAAGGACCCGCAGTCGGGCAAGACGTACCACGTGCAGGCGGGCGCGGGGACGACGTCCACCATCCGCGACGGCAAGACGATCATGTACACCGAGTCCATCTCCGGCAATCTGCTGGGGCTGATCCCGGTGACGTTCAGCCCGGAGAACCCGCCGCCGCTGAACATCCCGCTGATCTACTTCACCAAGGTGAAGGTGCAGCAGGCCGGCCAGTTCGGCGGCACCCTGCACGTCCCCGGGCTGCACCAGTTCACGACCGACTGAGCCGCGCTCACAGACCCGTTCGGGAGCCGCACAACGCCTGAGGGCGCCCCCTGATCCAGGGGGCGCCCTCAGCGCCGTACAAGCCCTTTGATGGGCTCTTCAAGACCCTCTGTGGGGGCGTCAGTTGATGCCGCCGCCGCCGAGGTGGTGGACGCGGACCATGTTGGTGGTGCCGGGGACGCCGGGGGGCGAGCCGGCCGTGATGATGAGGACGTCGCCCTCGTTGAAGCGGCCCAGCTTGATCA
This sequence comes from Streptomyces davaonensis JCM 4913, assembly GCF_000349325.1. GTDB lineage: Bacteria > Actinomycetota > Actinomycetes > Streptomycetales > Streptomycetaceae > Streptomyces > Streptomyces davaonensis. The sequence continues at coordinate 3,405,134 of NC_020504.1, read as the reverse complement.
CTTCACCGTCGACCAGGTCGACCATCTCGTCGGTGCTGTTGACGAACGGCACGACGTGCGACTCCACGCCCCAGCTGAGGGTGAGCTGGTTGCGGGTGGCCTCGTCGGTGGTGAAGGCCAGGATCGGCTGGGCGGCGCGGTAGCGGCACAGCCGGCGGGCGGTGTCACCGGACTTGGTGAAGGCGATCAGGCCCTTGCCGCCGAGGAAGTCGGCGATCTCGCAGGCCGCGCGGGCGACCGAACCGCCCTGCGTACGCGGCTTCTTGCCCGGGACGAGCGGCTGAAGCCCCTTGGCGAGCAGCTCCTGCTCGGCCGCCTGGACGATCTTCGACATCGTCTTGACGGTCTCGATCGGGTAGGCGCCGACCGAGGACTCCGCGCTCAGCATCACCGCGTCGGCGCCGTCCAGGATCGCGTTGGCCACGTCGGAGGCCTCGGCGCGGGTCGGGCGGGAGTTGGTGATCATCGACTCCATCATCTGGGTCGCCACGATCACCGGCTTGGCGTTGCGGCGGCACAGCTCGATGAGCCGCTTCTGCACCATGGGGACCTTTTCGAGCGGGTACTCGACGGCCAGGTCGCCACGGGCCACCATCACGGCGTCGAACGCCGCGACGACGTCCTCCATGTTCTGCACCGCCTGCGGCTTCTCCACCTTGGCGATGACCGGGACGCGGCGGCCGACCTCGTCCATGACCTTGTGGACGTCCTGCACGTCGTCGGCGTCCCGCACGAAGGACAGCGCGACCATGTCGCAGCCCATGCGCAGCGCGAACCGCAGGTCCTCGACGTCCTTCTCGGACAGGGCCGGCACGTTCACGGCCGCGCCCGGCAGGTTGATGCCCTTGTGGTCGGAGACGACACCGCCCTCGATGACGATCGTCTTGACCCGGGGGCCCTCGACGTCCAGGACCTTCAGCTCGACGTTGCCGTCGTTGATGAGGATCTGGTCGCCGCGCGAGACATCGCCCGGCAGGCCCTTGTAGGTGGTTCCGCAGATCTGCTTGTCACCCGGGATGTCCTCGGTGGTGATGACGAACTCGTCACCACGCTCCAGCTCCACCGGACCCTCGGCGAAGGTCTCCAGACGGATCTTGGGGCCCTGGAGGTCGGCGAGCACACCGATGGCCCGCCCGGTCTCCTGGGCGGCGGCCCGGACGCGGTCGTACCGCCCCTGGTGCTCTTCGTGCGAGCCGTGGCTGAAGTTGAAGCGGGCCACATTCATGCCCGCCTCGATCAGCGACACCAGCTGTTCATGGGAGTCGACCGCGGGGCCGAGAGTACAGACGATTTTCGAACGGCGCATGGGGCGATCCTATCGGTTTGTTTCGCTGCGGAATATTCCGTCTGGCGGAAAATACAAAGGGGCGGACTGCCGCTCAGGTGAGATTCTCCGAGCCTTTTACAAGCGCGTACGTCTGTGTCGCAATCTCCAGTTCCTCGTCGGTCGGCACCACGGCCACAGCCACCCGTGCGTGTTCCGGCGAGATCAGCCGCGGCTCGTCGCTGCGTACGGCGTTGAGCTCGCCGTCCACCACCAGACCCAGCTCCTCCAGTCCGGCCACGGCAGCTTCTCGCACGGGACTCGCGTTTTCCCCGACTCCCGCTGTGAAGGCCACCGCGTCCACCCGTCCGAGCACGGCGTAATAGGCGCCGATGTACTTCTTCAGCCGGTGGATGTAGATGTCGAAGGCGAGTTGCGCCGATTCGTCACCCTCGTCGATCCTGCGGCGGATCTCCCGCATGTCGTTGTCACCGCACAGGCCGATCAGCCCGCTCTTCTTGTTGAGAAGAGTGTCGATCTCGTCGGCGGACATTCCCCCAACACGCATCAAATGGAAGATGACGGCCGGGTCCATGTCGCCCGACCGGGTTCCCATCACCAGCCCTTCCAATGGCGTCAGCCCCATGGAGGTGTCCACGCAGCGCCCGCCCCGCACCGCGGACGCCGAGGCGCCGTTGCCGAGGTGCAGCACGATCACATTCACCTCTTCCGGCGACTTGCCGAGCAGCTCGGCGGTCGCCCGCGAGACGTAGGCGTGCGAGGTGCCGTGGAAGCCGTAGCGCCGGATGCGGTGCTCGTCGGCGGTCTCGACGTCGATCGCGTAGCGGGCCGCCGACTCCGGCATCGTCGTGTGGAACGCGGTGTCGAACACGGCGACCTGCGGCAGATCCGGCCGCAGCGCCTGGGCGGTGCGGATGCCGGTGAGGTTCGCCGGGTTGTGCAGCGGGGCGACCGGGATCAGCCGCTCGATCTCGGCGAGCACCGCGTCGTCGATCACGGTCGGCTCGGTGAAGTGCTTGCCGCCGTGCACCACCCGGTGCCCGATCGCGGCCAGCTCCGGGGAGTCCAGACCGAGGCCGTCCCGGGACAGCTCCTCCGCCACCGCCTTCAACGCGGCGTCATGATCGGCTATCGAGCCGTTCCACTCCCGGGACGCGCCGCCCGCCGGGGTGTGCTTGAGCCGGGAGGTCTCCTCGCCGATGCGCTCGACGAGGCCCATCGCGAGCCGGCTGCCGTCGCTCATGTCGAGCAGCTGGTACTTCACCGACGAGGAGCCGGAGTTGAGGACGAGGACACGCGACGAGGTCACTGCTGGGACGCCTTCTCGAGGGGGGACTGGGCCTGGATCGCCGTGATGGCGACGGTGTTGACGATGTCCTGCACCAGCGCGCCGCGGGACAGGTCGTTGACGGGCTTGCGCAGACCCTGGAGCACGGGTCCGACGGCGATCGCGCCGGCCGAACGCTGCACGGCCTTGTAGGTGTTGTTGCCTGTATTGAGGTCAGGGAAGATCAGAACCGTTGCCTGTCCCGCGACATCGGATTCCGGCAGCTTGGTCGCGGCCACCGACGGCTCGACGGCGGCGTCGTACTGGATCGGCCCCTCGATCTTCAGATCCGGCCTGCGCAGCCGTACCAGATCGGTCGCCTCGCGCACCTTGTCGACGTCGGCGCCCGAACCGGACGTACCCGTCGAGTACGACAGCATCGCGATCCGCGGCTCCACACCGAACTGCTCTGCCGTCGCCGCGGACTGGATGGCGATGTCCGCGAGCTGCTCGGCGTTCGGATCGGGGTTCACCGCGCAGTCGCCGTAGACGAGGACCTTGTCGGCGAGGCACATGAAGAACACCGAGGACACGATCCCGGCGTCCGGCCGGGTCTTGATGATCTCGAAGGCCGGGCGGATCGTCGCGGCCGTGGAGTGCACGGATCCGGACACCATGCCGTCGGCGAGGCCCTCCTGGACCATCAGCGTGCCGAAGTAGTTCACGTCCGACACCACGTCGTACGCCAGCTCCACCGTCACGCCCCGGTGGGCCCGGACGGCGGCGTACTTCTCGGCGAAGGCGTCGCGCAGTTCACTCGTGGCCGGGTCGATCAGCTGGGAGTCGCCCAGGTCGATCCCGAGGTCGGCGGCCCTCTTGCGGATCTGGTCCACCGGGCCGAGCAGCGTCAGCGCGCACACCCCGCGCCGCAGCAGCACCTCGGCGGCGTGCAGCACCCGCGCCTCGGTGCCCTCGGGCAGCACCACGCGCCGCAGATCGGAGCGGGCCTGCTCCAGCAGCTTGTGCTCGAACATCATCGGCGTGACCCGGTCGCTGCTCGGGGCGCTCACCCGCTTGAGCAGATCACTGCTCTCGACGTACCGCTCGAACAGGCCGAGCGCGGTCTCCGCCTTGCGCGGGGTGGCCGCGTTGAGCTTGCCCTCCAGGGAGAACAGCTGCTCGGCGGTCGGGAAGCTGTTGCCGGGCACCGAGAGCACCGGGGTGCCGGGGGCGAGCCGGGCGGCGAGGGTGAGGACGTCCTCGCCCGGCTTCTCGTCGAGGGTGAGCAGCACCCCGCCGATCGGCGGGGTGCCGGCGCTGTGCGCGGCGAGCGCGCCGACGACCAGGTCGGCACGGTCCCCCGGGGTGACCACCAGACAGCCCGGGGTCAGGGCCGGGAGGAACTTCGGCAGCATCGCACCGCCGAAGACGAAGTCCAGCACGTCCCGGGCGAGCCCCGAGTCGTCGCCGAGGAGCACCTTCGCGCCGAGGGCGTGGGAGATCTGCGCGACCGTCGGCGCGGACAGGGCGGGCTCGTCGGGCAGGACGTAGCACGGGACCGGCAGCCGGTTGGTGAGCCGCTCGGCGATGCGGTCCCGGTCCTCCCGGGCCACCCGGTTGGTCACCATGGCGAGGACGTCGCAGCCGAGGCCGTCGTAGGCGCGGTAGGCGTTGCGGGTCTCGGCGAGCACCGATTCGGCGGTCTGCTTGCGGCCGCCGACGACGGGTATGACGGAGGCGCCGAACTCGTTGGCCAGCCGGGCGTTGAGGGAGAGCTCCTCCGGGAACTGGGTGTCGGCGTAGTCGGTGCCGAGGACCAGGACCACGTCGTAGTCGCGGGCGACCACGTGGAAGCGGTCGACGAGGGTGGAGACCAGCTCGTCGGTGCCCTGTTCGGCCTGGAGCGCGGACGCCTCGTGGTAGTCCATGCCGTAGACCGTCGCCGGGTCCTGGGCCAGCCGGTAGCGGGAGCGCAGCAGCTCGAAGAGGCGGTCGGGGCCGTCGTGGACAAGGGGCCGGAAGACACCCACCCGGTCGACCTGCCGGGTGAGCAGCTCCATCACCCCCAGCTCGACGACCTGGCGACCGTCGCCCCGGTCGATACCCGTCACGTACACGCTGCGCGTCACGCGTGGTCTCCCCTTCGTCAAGCGGCATCAAGCTGCATCAAGCCAACGTCATAAAAATCGCCCACCGAGGTGAGCAGATCCCTCTTGACAATACCTCTGCCGATAGATAAGGCGCCCGTCAGCTCCAGGGATGTCCAGGGATGCGGCACCCTCCTCGGCGGCATGAAACAATCGGACTGGCTCACCGGTATCAACAGCGAGCAGGAGACACAGCACGATGCGTATCGGAGTTCTCACCGCAGGCGGCGACTGCCCCGGCCTGAACGCAGTGATCCGGTCGGTCGTGCACCGCGCCGTCACCCAGTACGGCGACGAGGTCATCGGCTTCGAGGACGGCTACGCCGGACTGCTGGACGGCCACTACCGCACCCTCGACCTCGACGGGGTGAGCGGCATCCTGGCCCGCGGCGGCACTATCCTCGGCTCCTCCCGCCTGGAGCGCGACCGGCTCCGCGAGGCCTGCGACAACGCTCCCGACATCGCCCGTGACTTCGGCATCGACGCGCTGATCCCGATCGGCGGCGAGGGCACCCTGACGGCCGCGCGCATGCTGTACGACGCCGGGCTGCCGGTGGTCGGCGTGCCGAAGACCATCGACAACGACATCTCCTCCACCGACCGCACCTTCGGCTTCGACACCGCGGTCGGCGTGGCGACGGAGGCGATGGACCGCCTCAAGACGACGGCGGAGTCCCACCAGCGCGTGATGGTGGTGGAGGTCATGGGCCGCCACGCGGGCTGGATCGCCCTGGAGTCCGGCATGGCGGCCGGCGCCCACGGCATCTGCCTGCCCGAGCGCCCCTTCGACCCGGCCGACCTGGTCAAGATGGTCGAGGAACGGTTCGCGCGCGGCAAGAAGTTCGCCGTCATCTGCGTCGCCGAGGGCGCCCACCCCGCCGAGGGCTCCATGGACTACGGCAAGGGCGAGATCGACCAGTTCGGCCACGAGCGCTTCCAGGGCATCGGTACGGCCCTGGCGTTCGAGCTGGAGCGCCGCCTCGGCAAGGAGTCCAAGCCGGTCATCCTCGGTCATGTCCAGCGCGGTGGCGTACCCACGGCGTACGACCGCGTGCTCGCGACCCGCTTCGGCTGGCACGCCGTGGAGGCCGCGCACCGCGGTGAGTTCGGCCGGATGACCGCGCTGCGCGGCACGGACATCGTGATGGTGCCGCTGGCCGAGGCGGTCACCGAGCTGAAGACGGTCCCGAAGGACCGGATGGACGAGGCGGAGTCGGTCTTCTAGGACCTGGTTCCAAGCCTTCAGACCGCGCCCGGGGAACGATCACTGATCGTGGTCCAGAAATGGTCCACGATCCGGTCCAGGTACTCCCGGCCCGCCGCGCTGGTACCGCCGTCACCGCCCCAGCTGAGGGTGGCCACCATCTGGCCGTGGTACTCCCGGTGCAGTTCCTGGAGGGCGTCCTCCACCAGCCGCCGGTCCAGCGGCACCAGCTTGCCGATCGGGCGGACGTACGCCTGCCAGCGCGTCGTCACCGCGCTGCGCAGCAGGTCGGCGAGTCTGGCGTCCCGCCCGGTGACGGTGACGAAGTCGGGGAGCGTGAGCCCGAGCAGCTCGGCGAGGACGGAGGCCTGCCGCTCGGTGCCGCGCCAGTCGTCGCTCTCCTCCATCCGGAGGTAGGCGTGGAGTTCGTGTCCCACGGCACGGGCCACGTCCTCCGGCGCGAGCCCACGGGACATGCGGTGCTCCCGCAGGCTCCGTGGACGGCCGAGCAGCTCACCGGGCGAGCACCACAGCACGCCCGCGAGGGCGGCGAGTTCGGGGTTGCTGGGGGTGGTGACCCCGCGCTCCCAGGCGGTGACGAGGTCCGGGGTGACATAGGGCAGCCCGTACGAGACCCGCATGCCGTAGGCGACATGCTCGGGGCCCATGTTCAGGGCGGCACGGAGTTTTCTGGCGGCGGGGGCGTTGAACGGGGGAGTCGGTGGACTGGGCTGGTTCGGTCGAGCAGGCGGTCGGCGCACGCGCCACAAGCTAGGGGCGCACGGGGGTGGTGACTACGGTCTGTTCGGCCAGGATTACGGATTGTAGGAACGTACGGTTCCGGCCGGTGTGGCGGGGTGGGGGAGGCGGCCGCGGGATCCCCTCGGTGGACGGCTGCCGGGAAGGGCAAGGTCAGCGGGCATATTCGGGAATCCGGGCGGGTGGCGCCCCGGTGGATGGCCCATCTTGCGTTTCGTCCAGGTGGGCGTGGTTCGAAGGTGCGTGCGGGGCGGGTGGGCGGCTCAATTCGTACGGACAGGGATGGGGTAAAGGCCTCACCCCTTGACCGCCCCGCTCAGCGCGAAGCCTCCCCCCATCCGCCGGGCCACTGCCACGTACAGCAGGATCACCGGCGTCGAGTAGATGACCGAGAACGCGGCCAACTGCCCGTAGACCACCGTTCCTCGGTTTCCGAAGAACTCGTTGATGCTCACCGCCGCCGGCATCTGGTCCGGGGTGAGCAGCAGCATGAAGGGGACGAAGAAGTTGCCCCACATCATGACGAAGGAGAACACCGTCACCACCGCCACTCCGGGGCCCATCAGCGGCAGCACGATTCGGAGCAGGGACTGGAAGGACGACGCTCCGTCCGTCCAGGCCGCCTCCTCCAGTTCCTTCGGGACGCCGTCCATGAAGTTCTTCATCAGCCAGATGGCGAAGGGGAGTTGAGAGGCGGCGAAGAAGAAGATCGTGCCCTGCATCGTGTCGATCAGGTTCACCCGGACGAACAAGGCGTACACCGGGACCATCACGGCCGTGATCGGCAGGCACGTCGCGAAGAGGATCGTCAGGAGGAACGGGCGGTTCAGGCGGGAGCGGAAGCGGGACAGGGGGTAGGCGGCGAGGGCTGCGCAGATCACCGTCAGGAGCGTTCCGCCGCCGCACAGCAGCAGGCTGTTCAGCAGCGGTGTGAAGGTGATGTCGTCGGTCAGGACCGCGTCGAAGTTGTCCCAGGTCACGCCGTCCGGGAGCTTCACCGTCAGGTCTGCCTGCGGGTCCAGCGACGACAGGATCACCCACGCCAGCGGCAGCACGAACGCCGCCGCCACCGCCAACAGGCCCAGGTCGGCGGCCAGGCGGCGAGTCGTTCTGCGGGATCGGGATCTCACGGGCCTCACACCTCCGTCCGCAGCAGACGGAGGTAGACCACCGAGAACAGTGAGCCCACCACCAGCAGCAGCAACGCCACCGCCGTGCCGTAGCCGATCATGCTCTTCTGGAACGCCTCCTCGTACATGAACAGGGGGAGCGTCTGGCTCTTGCCGCCAGGACCACCCCTCGTCATCACCCAGATCAGGCCGAAGACGGAGAGGGTCTGGAGGGTGATCAGCATCAGGTTCGTGCCGATCGAGCGGCGGATCATCGGGAGCGTGATGTGCCACAGGCGGCGCCAGCCACCCGCGCCGTCGACTTCCGCCGCCTCCGTGATCTCCCTGGGGATCTCGTTCAGGGCGGCCGAGTACACCAGCATCGAGAACGCCGTACCCCGCCAGACGTTCGCGAACGACACCGCCAGGATCGGCAGCGTGAACAGCCAGTTCTGGGAGGGGAGATGGAGCCAGTCGAGGATGGCGTTCAGGGTTCCCTCGCGGCGGAAGAAGGCGTAGAGGAGGAAACCGGCGACCACCTCCGGCAGCACCCACGCCGCGATCACTATCCCGCCCGTCAGCGTGCGGACCGGCTTCGACGCGCGCTGCATCAGGGCGGCCAGGGCCAGGCCCAGGGTGTTCTGGCCGAGCAGCGCGGACACGACGGTGAACACGAGTGTCAGCCATACGGCGTTCAGGAACGCCTCGTCCCCGAACGCCGTACGGAAGTTCTCGAATCCGACGAACGACTCCTCGGCCTGGCCGGTGAGTTGGAGGTCGGTGAAGGCGATCCAGGCGCAGTAGGCGATCGGACCGGCGAGGAAGAGGAGGAGCAGGACGACGGCAGGGGTGAGGGGGAGGGCGCGGGTGAGGGGGAGGGCGCGGGTGAGCCTCCTCATGCGCAGAGACCTGCGTGGGGACTCACTTCTCGATCACCTGGTCGTCCGTCGCCGTCTTCAGCTCGTTGTCGTAGTTCTCCGCCGCTTCCTCCACCGACGCGTCGCCCGTCGTCACGCCCTCCATCGCCTCCTGGACGGCCGTGGAGACCTTCGGGTACGCCGGATACGCGGGCCGGTAGTGGGTGCTCGCGACCAGGTCCGTGAAGAACTTGATGCCGGGCTGGGCGTCGGCGTACGCGGGATCGCTCGCGACGTCCTCACGGACCGCGATGCCGGAGTTGGCGACGTACCACTTCTGGGCGTTCGCCTTGGTCTGCATCGTTTTGATGAAGTCGAAGGCCAGGTCGGGGTTGGCCGCCTTGGCGGGGATCGCCCAGGTCCAGCCGCCGGACATGCTCACCTTGCCGGGGTCCTGGCCGTGCTGGGTCGGCATCGCGGCGAGGCCCAGCTTCTGCGACCACTCCGGCCACTCGTGGCCGCTGCCCTCCAGCCAGTCCTGCGGGAGCCAGGAGCCGTCGAGGTCGATGCCGAGCTTGCCCTGGGGGAGGAGTTCGCCGCGCACGCGGGTGCCGAAGTTGGGGTCGAGGGCGTCTTCGACCTCGGGGCCGAGGTTCTCCTTGTAGACCGTTTCGACGAAGGTGAGGGCGTCCTTGAAGCCCTGGCTTCCCGCTATCCACTTCTTCGCCGACTCGTCGTAGAGGCGGTCCTCGGTGCCGTACAGCAGCATCTCGAAGCCCTGCATGGTGGCTGCCTCGCCCGCGGGCTTGCCCGTGTAGACGTTCAGAGGCGTGACGTCCGGGACCTTCTCCTTGATCGTGCGGGCCGCGTCGAGGACGTCGTCCCAGGTCTTCGGCTGCCATTCGGCCGGGAGGCCGGCCTTCTCGAAGATGCCCTTGTCGTACCAGAGTCCGCGGGTGTCGGTGCCGTCCGGGACGCCGTACGTCTTGCCGTCCTGACCCTTGGCGGCGGCCTTCGCGGTGTCGATGAACTTGTCCCAGTCCGGCCATTCGGCGAGATAGTCGTCGAGCGGCTTCAAGTACCCGCTGGTGATGTCGGAGTTGATGAGGAAGGTGTCCTCGTAGACCAGGTCCGGGGCGGTCTTGGGGGAGCGGAGCATCTGCTGGAGCTTGGTGTAGTACTCCGAGTCCGGGGCCTTGATGGGGATGAACTCGACCTTCTTGTCCGGGTACTTGTCCTCGAACTCCTTCTTGATGTCCTCAAGGAAGGCGTCCATCACCTTGATGTTGTTGTCCGTGGACTGCTTGTAGGAGACCTTCACGGTGTCCGGATCGCTTCCGGAGCCGGATCCGCAAGCGGTGAGGGTGGTTGCGGCGGCGAGGGCTGAGGCGAGGATTAAGGCGGCGGTGGGGCGCACGGGCATGACCTCCTGCGGGCTCACGTTGGTGTGGCGCGGGGATGGCTGCCCGGTGAACGTAGGTGGAGTGGTCTAGTCAGGTCAATGCGTCTGCGGCGGATTGGGCTTCGGCGGCGTCGGCGGGGGCGTTGGCCCGGGTGTAGGCGTCGGCGGCTTGGAGGTAGTGGGCGCGGGCTTCGGAGGGACGGTCGGCACGTTGATGGGCAAGGCCCAGGTTGTACAGGGTGTGCCCCGCCCCGTACCAGTCCTCGAACTCGGCGCAGATCGCCAGGTCTTGGCCGTATGCCTCGATCGCTTCATCCGTTCGGCCTGCACGTTCCAGCGCGTTGCCGAGGTTGTTCCACGCAGTGCCCTCGCGATGGCGGTCGCCGACTGCCTGGTACAGGTCGCGAGCGTGGGAGTGGGCGTCGATGGCCTCCTCCGTCCGCCCTGCCTCCTTCAGGGCGGTGCCGAGATTGTTCAAGGCCATGGCCTCCTCTGTGCGGTTACCGACACCTCGACTCAGGTTGCGGGCGCGGGCATGGGCGTGGATCGCCTCTTCGATACGGTCTGCCCTCATCAGGGCAAGGCCGAGGTTGTTCCAAGCCGTGGCCTCGAAAGTGCGGTCACCGGTGGTCTCCATCAGCTCGCGGGCGCGAGTGTGGGCCGCGATGGCCTCCTCCACCCGGTCCATGTATCGCAGGGCGAGACCCACGTCGTTCCAGGCGCCGCTCTCAAGAAAGAGGTCCTTTGCGCCTTGGGCGGCCTCCAGCGCGGCCCACGCCACGGTGAGGCAGTCGTCGTGGTACCGCCGCCAGCGCAGGAACACCCCCAGGTACGTGGCCAGTCTTACCACCCGCTGAACGCTCCCAGTCTCTGACGCCCATTTCACCGCCGCCACGAGACCTGCCCGCTCCGCGTCCAACCACGTCAGCGCCTGCCTGCGGTCCTCGAACCGCTCCGGCTCGGACATCCCCGGCAACCACCGCAGCCGATCGTCAGCCGCATTCGCCCACCGCAGGTAGTACCCCAACAACCGCTCCCGCCCCGCCTCCCCTTCCTCCTGTGCCACAGCGCTCACCCCGAACGCCCGCACCAGGTCATGCACCCGCCACCGCTCGCCGGACTGCACCGCCGACACCAGCGACGCGGCCGCCAGATCCTCCAGCAGCCGTACCACCACCCCCTCTTCACGATCGGCTAGCGCCGCCAACGCCTCCGTCCCGCAGTCCGCCCCCGGCGCAAGGCACAGCAGCCGCAGCAACCGAGCCTGTTCCGAACCCAGTCGGCGGTACGACGTCTCCAGCACCGGACGCAGAACCAGTGACCGCCCGTACAGATCCGTACCGGGGCTGCCGTTGTCGAGGACGGCCGTGGGGTCACCGGCGTCTCTGATCTCGGTCACCAGAACGGCGATGGAGCGGTGCCGCCGCCTCCGCAGCATCGCCGCCGCGATCTGGAGAGCGAGCGGCAAATGGCCGCACAGGAACGCCAGTTCGCGGAGTGCGTCCGGCTCCCGCCCCGGCCGGTCGTCCCGCTCGTCCGCGTCGTGCAGGGCCCGCGTCACCAGGGCCACGGACTCCTCCGGATCCAGCGTCTCCAGGTCGATCAGGCGTACCGGAAGGGAGTCAGGCCGGTCCCGCGAGGTGATCAGGACCCGGTGCCGGTCGGTGCCTGGCAGGAGGTCCAGGAACTGCGCCGGATCCGACGCGTTGTCGAGGATCAGCAGCGTCCGCTCGCGCCGCTCGGCGAGCAGGGCGCGGTACACGTCGTACTGCCGGGCCGCAGTAGACGGCAGCTCGGGCCCCTGCACGCCGAGCGCGTCCAGCAGCGCCAGTACCGCCTGGTCGGCGGTGACCGGGTTGTCGTCGTAGCCGCGCAGGTCCACGAACAGCGTGCCGCCGGGGAACCAGCCCCGCCCGCGGCCCCGATGCGCCGCCTCCACCGCCAGCGCCGTCTTCCCGATACCGCCCATCCCGGTCACGGCGAAGATCAGCACCGCCTCGCCGGTGGCCTCCGGCGCCAGTTGTCCCAGCAGCCGTTCCAGTTCGGAAGAACGGCCCGTGAACCCCAGCGGCCGTGGTGGCAGCGTCGTCGTGGCCCGAGGTACCGGACCCCTACCGGTCCCGGTCGACCCGCTTGCCGATAACGGGCCCGTTGAAGACGCCGCCCCGGAAGTCGATGTGGTCGCCGCCGTATTGGGGACCCTCCTTGGAGTCGGAGGAACCCCCGGAGGAGCCGGCGGACCCACCACGCGGCCGGTGCTTGCGCAGCACCGCCACCGCGACCTCCGCCGCCTGAGCCGCGGCCCGTTCCTGTGAACCGCCCTCGTCCTCAAGGGATTTGTCGGGGTTCGCCCGGTCGCTGATCCCCCGGATCACCAGCGCGTCCAACTGCCCACTCACGTGCGCCGCGTGGACCGCGCCCGCGCCCTCCATCTCGATCGCGTTCGCGTCGTTGTAGGTGCGCTTGATGAACTCGGCGAACGCCGACTTCTCGTCCGTCAGCACGACATCGCCGCAGGCGATCGGCTTCAGATGCCCCCGCACCCCGTCCAGTCCGCGCAACGCCGAACGCGCCGCGTGCAGCAGCCGGTTCGATCCGTGCCACACCTCGGGGCGGGCGTGGAACCCCTCGGGCGTCACCTTGCCGCCCTGCACGGCGTACACCTTCGTGCCGATCACCACATGACCGACGGCGACGTCTTCCTTCAGGGAGCCTGCCACGCCCACGAACAGCACCGCCTCCGGGCGCAGCCAGCCGAGGATCTGCGTCGTCAGCGCGGACGCGTTCACCGCGCCCTCGCCCAACTCGGCCACGGCCAGCCGCCAGTCGGTGCCCGCGAGCCGCCCGCACTCCACACGGGTTCCGTCCTCGTGGACCAACTCCTCGATCTCGTCGCCGAGATGGGCGCGTACGGCGTCGTACTCGACGGCGAGTGCGGTCAGGACGACGACGGTGGGTGAAGTCTGCGACACGCGTTTAAGGTACTGCCAAGGAACGGCACCGGGGGAGGAAAAGTACATGGCGGAGCAAGACGTGACCCTCAGTCAACTCCTGCTCGCCGAGTACCAGACCGTCAAGGACGAGCAGAAGACCCGTATCGGCTTCCGCGACAACCTGCTCTACGTCACCCTCACCGTCGTCGCCGCCGTGATCGCCGCCGCAGCGCAGGCCGAGCAGTCCGCGATGCTGCTCGCCCTCCCGCCAGTGTGTGTCGTGCTCGGCTGGACCTACCTGGTCAACGACGAGAAGATCTCCGCGATCGGGAAGTACATACGCGACGATCTCGGGCCGCGGCTCACCCAACTCGCGGGGGCGCAGGGGGCGTTCGGCTGGGAGACCGCGCATCGCAGCGACGCCCGCCGCCGCACCCGTAAGGCCGTCCAGTGCGCCGTCGATCTGACGGCCTTCTGCGTCGTTCCGCTTGCCGGGCTCGCCGTCTACTGGAGCGCCGGGCAGACCTCCGCCGGGCTGGTCGTGGTGTCCGTGTTCGAGGCCCTTGCTCTGGTCGGGCTGGCCGCCCAAGTCGTCGCCTACGCACGGCCGTTCACCTAGGAACCGGTCACCCAGCGGTACTGGAGCTCCGGCCGCCCCACCGTCCCGTACTGCGGACTCCGCGCCGCCCGACCCGCGTCCACCAGATGTTCCAGATACCGCCGGGCGGTGATCCGCGAGATCCCCACCGCCTCCGCGACGCCCGTCGCCGTGAGGCCGTCCGTGCGGTCCCGCAGGGCCAACGTCACCCGCTCCAGGGTCGGTGCGCTCAGGCCCTTCGGGAGGGCCACCGGGCCGGGTGCGCGCAGGGTCGCCAGGGCGCGGTCGACCTCGTCCTGGCCGCTCGCCTCGCCCGCCGCCGCGTGGAACTCGGCGTACCGGACGAGCCGGTCCCGGAGGGTCGCGAAGGTGAACGGCTTCAGGACGTACTGGACGACGCCCAGGGACACGCCCTCCCGCACCACCGCCAGATCGCGCGCCGACGTCACCGCTATCACATCCGCGTGGTGGCCCAATGCCCGCAGGGAGCGGGCCAGTTGGAGGCCGTGCACATCCGGGAGATGGAGGTCGAGCAGCACCAGGTCCACCGCCGTGCGGTCCAGCGCGCGACGCGCCTCCGCGCCGGTGTGCGCCTTGCCGACCGCCGTGAATCCGGGGACCCGGTTGACGTACATGACATGGGCGTCGGCGGCGACGGGGTCGTCCTCGACGACCAGGACCCGGATCGGTTTCTCGGTGCTCATACGTCGCCTCCAGAGACTGCGCCCCCAGAAACTACGCCCTCACCGGCCGGTACGACGCCCAGGGGCAGCCGTACCTCGAACTGCGCCCCGCCCTCGGCGGCGCCCGTCACCGTCAGGGTCCCGTCGTGCCGGCTCACCGCCTGCCGTACCAGCGCCAGACCGAGGCCGCGCCCGCCCGGCCCGGCGGCCGGCTTGGTCGAGAAGCCGCGCTCGAAGACCGCCTCGGCGTGGGCCGGGTCGACCCCCGCGCCCGTGTCCGACACCTTCAGGACCAGCGACGACGACTCCGTGTACGCCGTCACCGTGACCTGTGCCCGCACCGTGCCCTGCGCCGCGTCCACCGCGTTGTCGATCAGGTTCCCGAGGATCGTCACCAGGTCCCGGGCGGGCAGCGACGGCGGCAGGAGCCCGTCGTCGAGGCGGCTGTCCTCCGACACCACCAGCTCCACGCCCCGCTCGTTCGCCTGCGCCGTCTTGCCCAGCAGCAGCGCCGCCAGCACCGGCTCGCCGACCGCCGCCACGACCTGGTCGGTCAGGGCCTGCGCCAGCTCCAGCTCGGCCGTGGCGAACTCGACCGCCTCCTCGGCCCGCCCCAGCTCGATCAGCGAGACCACGGTGTGCAGCCGGTTGGCGGCCTCGTGCGCCTGCGAGCGCAGCGCCTGGGTGAAGCCGCGCTCGGAGTCCAGCTCGCCCATCAGGGACTGGAGTTCGGTGACATCGCGCAGTGTGACGACGGTGCCCCGGCGCTCGCCGCCGGACACCGGCGAGGTGTTCACCACCAGCACCCGGTCCGCCGTCAGATGCACCTCGTCCACCCTCGGCTCCGACGCCAGCAGCGCACCCGTGAGCGACGGCGGCAGCCCGAGCTCGGCGACCGAGGTGCCGACCACCTCCTCCGAGACGCCGAGCAGCTCCCGGCCGCCGTCGTTGATCAGCGCCACCCGGAACTGCCCGTCCAGCATCAGCAGCCCCTCGCGCACCGCGTGCAACGCGGCCTGGTGGTAGTCGTGCATCCGGCTCAGCTCGGCGGCGTTCATGTTGTGGGTGTGCCGCCGCAGCCGGGCGTTGATCACGTACGTGCCCACCGCGCCCAGCGCCAGCGCGCCGCCCGCCACCCCGATCAGCGCCTTCAGCTCGTCCTGCGCCTGCTTGCTGATCTCGTCGACCTTGATGCCCGCGCTGACCAGGCCGACGATCTTCCCGTCGTCCCAGATCGGCGTGACCGCGCGCACGGACGGGCCGAGGGTGCCGGTGTAGGTCTCGGTGAAGGTCTCGCCCTTGAGCGCGTCGTCGATGTGGCCGATGAAGCGCTGGCCGATCTCGTCCGGGTTGGGGTGGGTCCAGCGGATGCCCCGGGTGTCCATGATCGTGACGAAGTCGACCCCGGTGTCCTGCTGTACGTGCAGCGCGTACGGCTGGAGCGAGGCGGTGGGGTCGTCGGTGCGGATCGCCTGCCGTACCGAGGGGGAGTCGGCCACCGAGCGGGTCACCGCCAGCGCCTGGCGGCCCGCCGCGTCCTCGGCCTGGCTCTGGTCGCTGACGTAGGTGAACAGTGCGTATCCGGCCACGAGCACCGCTATCAGCACGGCCTGCACGGCGAACAGCTGGCCGGCCAGGCTGCGGGGGCGGGGGACGGGGAAGCGCATGTCGTCAGTGTGCCTCCCGTATTAAGCGTGAACTAAATGAACGGAAGGGTGACCGCCCTCACACAGCGGGAGATAGTCACGGCATTCCTCAAAACCCCCGGACGTGAGCCGCACGCCGGTGATGCCGACGAAGACGTCAAGGAGGGCAGCCGTGGCCGCCAATTCCCCCGCAACGGCACCCAGAGCCAAACGGGACCGCACGCACTACCTCTACATCGCGGTGATCGTCGCGGTCGCCCTCGGCGTGGCCGTCGGTCTCGCCGCGCCCGACTTCGCGGTCGAGCTGAAGCCGATCGGTACCGGCTTCGTGAACCTGATCAAGATGATGATCTCGCCGATCATCTTCTGCACCATCGTGCTGGGCATCGGATCGGTACGGAAGGCCGCGAAGGTCGGTGCCGTCGGCGGTATCGCGCTCGTCTACTTCACGGTCATGTCGCTGGTCGCCCTGGGTATCGGCCTGGTCGTCGGCAACATCCTGGAGCCGGGCACCGGGCTCGCCGTCACCGACGCCGTCAAGGACGTCGGGCACGCCCAGGTCGACGCCGAGGCCAAGGACACCACCGAGTTCCTGCTCGGCATCATCCCGACCACGATCGTCTCCGCCTTCACCGGCGGCGAGGTGCTCCAGACCCTGCTCGTCGCCCTGCTCGTGGGCTTCGCGCTCCAGGCCATGGGGTCCGCCGGGCAGCCGATCCTGCGCGGTGTGGAGCACATCCAGCGGCTGGTCTTCCGGGTCCTGGCGATGGTGATGTGGGCCGCCCCGATCGGTGCCTTCGGCGCCATCGCCGCGGTCACCGGTTCCGCCGGTCTGGACGCGCTCAAGAGCCTCGCCGTCCTGATGCTCGGCTTCTACACCACCTGCTTCCTCTTCGTGTTCATCGTGCTCGCGGCGCTGCTGCGGGTGGTCGCCGGCCTGAACATCCTCACGTTCTTCAAGTACCTGGGCCGTGAGTTCCTGCTGATCCTGTCCACCTCCTCCTCCGAGTCCGCCCTGCCGCGGCTCATCGCGAAGATGGAGCACCTCGGTGTCAGCAAGCCGGTCGTCGGCATCACCGTCCCGACCGGCTACTCCTTCAACCTCGACGGCACCATGATCTACATGACCATGGCGTCCCTGTTCATCGCCGACGCCATGGGTACGCCGATGTCGGTCGGCGAGCAGATCCCGCTGCTGCTGTTCCTGCTGGTCGCCTCGAAGGGCGCGGCCGGTGTGACGGGTGCGGGTCTGGCCACCCTCGCGGGCGGTCTCCAGTCGCACAAGCCGGCCCTGGTGGACGGCATCGGCCTCATCGTCGGCATCGACCGCTTCATGAGCGAGGCCCGCGCCCTGACGAACTTCGCGGGCAACGCGGTGGCCACGGTGCTGATCGGCACCTGGACCAAGGAGATCGACCGCGGCCGGGTCGACCAGGTGCTGGCCGGTCAGCTCCCGTTCGACGAGAAGACGCTGCTCGACGACGGACACGAGACGTCCGCCGATGCGTCGGCGGAGGTGCCGGAGCAGGGCGGCGAGAAGGAACTCGCGAAGGCTTAGGCCCCGCCCTCGATGGACCCCGAGCGGTCAGGCACTCCCCCCCGTTGGCCTGACCGCTCGGTCTATTCGCCCCCGCCGGGTGCCCAGGGATCGGTGATCTCCCTGAGCAGAGTGAGCGCCTCGCGCAGCTGCCTCATCCGCAGCCTGCCGAGGTGCTCTTCCCATTCCCGCTCGACCTGCGCGACCACGGCGTCGGCGACCTCCTTGGCCGCCGACGCCTTTTCCGCGACGCAGACCAGGCGGGCCCGCCTGTCGGTGGGGTCCGGTACGCGCCGCACGTACCCGGACTTCTCCAGCTGGTCGACCAGGAACCCCGCCGTCTGCTTGGTGACCTGCGCCTGCTCGGCCAGGTCGGTGAGCCGGGTTCCGTCGGGTCCGATGCGCTGCATGACCCGGGCCTGGGCCGGGGTGAAGTCGTCGAAGCCTGCCTCGGCGAGGGCGGCGAAGACGCGGTTCTCCAGGGCACGGTAGGGGAGGAAGAGCAGTACGCCGGTGTTGAGCTCGCTTGACACCAGTCAGCCTCTCTGACTAATTTGGTCAGTGAAGCTTACCACTTGAGCGGGTGGTGATTCCTGTGGCCGTGGTCCTGGAGACGGACGAGCGCTGGCGGATCGTCGACGAGCAACGGACGACCCTGGCGGACCTCCTCGAATCCCTGCCCCCGTCCGGCTGGGAAACCCCGACGGCGTGCGGCGACTGGCGGGTACGCGACGTGGCGGCGCATCTGACCCTGGCGTCCCGCTTCTCGTACGGCGATCTGGTGCGGGACTGGGTGCGGGCGAGGGGCAACATGGACCGCCTGATCCACGACACGGCGGTGCGCGAGGCGGCTCGGCCGACGGCGGAGATCGTGTCGAACCTCCGTGCGATCGTCGGCTCCCGTCGCCTGGCCCCCACGACCACACCCCGCGAACCCCTCCTGGACATCCTGGTCCACGGTCAGGACATCGCCCTGGCTCTCGGCCTCCACCGCGACATGCCTCCGGCGGCGGCCCGGGACGCGGCGGACCGAGTCTGCACAATGCGCTTCCCTCTGCGCCCCTGGCCCCTCCCCAAGGCCCGCCTGGTGGCAACGGACATCGACTGGACGGCCGGAGAGGGCAAGGAGATCAGAGCCCCCATCGCAAGCCTGCTACTCCTGTTGACGGGCCGAACCCCTACGGAGCCCTCTGCCGACAGGGCCGGCGCCTGAGAGTGAGCGCGCGGGGGCGAGGAAATGCTTTGACCCGGGTCTGGGTTCGGTCGCACTGTGGGACACCTCGGTGTGAATCGGACCCCGGAGGCAGCCGTATGAGCGAGCCGGAGCAGCCCCTCGACCTCGATCGAGTCAGTGAACTGTTCTACGAGTTCCTCACCGCCGTAGCCCACCCCAGCCGCACCGACGCCCACGATCCCGCCCGCAACCTGGGCAACCGCCTCCGCGCCCACCTCGGCACCACCCCCACCGACCGCCCCGTCGTCAAGGCCGCCTACGCCCCGTACGACCTCCCCAACGTCCACCTCGCCCTGGAACGCTGGTTCGCCCAACCCGGCCGCACCCACGACCTCATCGGCCTCCGCGGCTCCCAACACCACGGCGACCTCACCCTCGGCGACATCCTGGAAGCCGCCGACCGCTACGACCGTTTCACCATCGGCGCCGTCGCCTACGCCAGCCTCCCCGTCTCCGCCGACGAGGAACTCGCCTGCGTCTCCTGCGGCTTCTACCTCGGCACCGACCACGACGACCGCTTCGCCGTCCTCCTCCGCGGCCCCCAGGACGAGTACGGCCGCAACAAGGTCGAACTCGAAGTCCTCACCGCCGACACCGACTTCGCCGACCGACTCCTCGCCGACATCGACCGCCTCATCCGCGAGCACAACATCTTCCGCGGCCAGGTCCTCTCCTTCGAGGGCTCCGAATTCCGCCACGGCCTCGGCCCGTTCCGCTTCCACCCCCGCCCCGCCCTCACCCGCGACGACATCGTCCTGCCCACCGGCCTCCTGGACCGCGTCGAACGCCAGGTCGTCGGCGTCGCCCGCCGCCGCGACCGGCTCCGCGCCGCCGGCCAGCATCTGCGTCGCGGGCTCCTCCTCTACGGCCCGCCCGGCACCGGCAAGACCCACACCATCCGCTATCTCCTCTCCCACCTCCCGGAGTTCACGGTCGTCGTCCTCGCCGGCACCAGCATCTCCGCGATCGGCCCGGCCTGCGCGCTCGCCCGTATGCTCCAGCCCGCCCTGGTCGTCCTGGAGGACTGCGACCTGATCGCCGAGGCCCGCGACTACGCGAACGGCGACCAGCCCCTCCTCTTCCAGGTCCTCAACGAGATGGACGGCCTCGGCGACGATGCGGACGTCGCCTTCCTGCTCACCACCAACCGCGCCGACCTCCTGGAGCCGGCCCTCGTCCAGCGTCCCGGCCGAGTGGACCTCGCCGTGGAGATCCCCCTCCCGGACGCCGACGGCCGCGCCCGCCTCCTCGACCTCTACGGCGCCGGACTCGGCCTCGGCGAGGACATCACCGGGGAGGTCGTGGCCCGCACCGACGGCACGACCGCCTCCTTCACCAAGGAACTGGTCCGCCGTGCCGTCCTGCTCGCCGCGGAACGCGACGCCGACCGCACTCACCCGTCCGACCTGCGCGCCGCCCTCGACGAACTCCTCTCCGACCGCGACCACCTCACCCGCAGACTCCTCGGCGTCCGGGGCAAGGAGGCGGAGGAGGTGCGGGGGACCTCTACTGGTGATAGCGTCTAGCAAAACCTTGATGGTATAGCCATCAGCGGCCATCACCCCCACCGGTCAGGAGGCGGACATGCCCCCCACTTCGCCCCCGAGCACCCCCCGCGCCCGCTACCGCGCCCAGGTCCGGGACGAGATCAAGAGCCGGGCCTGGGAGCAGATCGCCGGTGCCGGGGCCTCCGCCCTCTCCCTCAATGCCATCGCCAAGCAGATGGGCATGAGCGGCCCCGCCCTCTACCGGTACTTCGCCAACCGGGACGAGCTGATCACCGAGCTGATCAGGGACGCCTACCGCAGCCTCGCCGACCGCTGCCAGGCCGCCGCCAAAGCGGGCACCGACCTTGCGGGCCTCGCCGCGACCCTGCGCGACTGGGCCCTGGAAGACCCCCAGCGGTACTTCCTGGTCTACGGCACACCCGTCCCCGGCTACCAGGCACCCCCGGACACCACCCTGATCGCCTCCGAGATCATGGCCGTACTCCTCGACGCCGCCGCGTCCGAGGAGGCTCCGGACGACCCCTTCAACGCGCATATCGCCGAGCACCGTTTCTGGGCGGGCGATCACCCGGCCCCGGCCGCCGCCCTGCATCGCGCGCTCACCTTCTGGACCCGGCTGCACGGCGTACTGTCCCTCGAACTCGCCGGGCACTTCACCGGTATGGGCTTCGACCCCGCCGAGCTGTACGCCGCCGAGACCCGGTCCCTCACCGGTTCCTGACGGCCTCGTCGAGCCGCGCCCGCTCCGGCGCGCTCAGCACCAGGTCCGCCGCCCCCGCCGAGTCCCGGATCGTCTCCGGACGACTTGCCCCGGGGATCGGGACGACAGTCGGAGACAGGCTCAACAGCCAGGCCAGACACACCTGTTGAGCGCTTACCCCCCGCTCCCGCGCCACAGCGTGGAACGCCTCCAAGGGGCCGGCCGCGCCACCCGCCAGCCGCGACGGCCCGTCCAGGGAGCTGCGTGAGATGCCGCCCAGCGGACTCCACGGCAGGAACGCGAGCCCCAGTTCCGCGCACAGCCTCAGCTCCGCCTCGCTGTCCCGGACCGCGGGCGAGTAGCGGTTCTGCACCGACACCAGCCGGTCGCCGAGGATCCCGTGGGCGGCGCGGATCTGGTCGACGTCCGTGTTGGAGATCCCGACGAGCCGGACCTTGCCTTCCTCGGCCAACTCCCTCAGCGCGCCCACCGATTCCTCAAAGGGGACCGAGGGATCGGGCTTGTGGAGCTGGTAGAGGCCGATCGACTCCACGCCCAGCCGCTTCAGGGAGGCCTCCGCCGCCGACCGCAGCCAGTCAGGGTCGCCGTTCACCGTCCAACTGCCGTCGGCGGGACGGCCTCTGCCGCCCTTCGTGGCCACCAGCACGTCGTCCGGGCGGCCGCCGTACGTGGCGAGCGCCCTCGCGACCAGCAGTTCGTTGTGGCCGGGAGCCTCGCCGGGCAGATGGTAGGAGTCGGCCGTGTCCAGCAGGGTCACCCCGGCGTCCAGCGCCGCGTGCACGGTGGCCAGGGCCCGCCGCTCGTCCGGTCGCCCCTCGATGGACAGCGGCATCGCGCCGAGCCCGATCGCGCTCACGCGTACGTCCCCAAGTGTGCGATACCGCATGTCAGTCACCCCCTCCGAGGGTCTCGGCGACCGCCTTGGGCAGCCATTGATGTACCTCGCCGAAGGTGAAGCCGAGTCGGCCGGCCCGGGTGTTGTCCATGCCGTAGGAACGGGCGAAGGAGAGCGGGGAGACCTCGCCGACCTCGACGGTGCGCAGCTCCACCCGGCCCCCGGGCAGTCGTGCCGCGACCGCCTCGCACAGGTCCTCGGTGCTCAGCAGGCCGTGGGAGGCGGCGTTGACCGGGCCGGTGAAGTCCGCGCCCGCCGCCCAGGCCAGAAAGTCGGCGATCTCCTCGACGTGGATGTAGGTGGCGGGGCGGTTCACGAGCGGGACCGCGATCGGTGCGCCCGTGCGGATCCGGTCCGCGTAGTGGGCGAGCCGTCCCGTGAAGTCGTCGTCGCCGCCCAGCACATGGGCGACGCGGACGGCCACGTACGGGAAGGCGGGGTCCGCGGCGAGGACCGCCTCCGCCTGGCGCTTGCCCTCGCCGTAGTGGGAGTCCAGGAACTCCGGGTCGTCCCACGGGAGTTCGAGGTCGACCGCGACCGTGCGCGGGTCGACGGCCGACTCCGGGACCAGGGCGGCGGGGGAGTCCTCGTACTCGTACACCTCGACCGTCGAGGTCATCACGTACCGCCGGGTGCGCCCCGCGAACACCCGTCGGGCCAGGGCCGCTTGCCGTGGCGTGTAGCAGACCTGGTCGACGACGACGTCGAAGGTGCGGGAACCGAGCGCCTCGCGCAGGGAGTTCTCGTCGTCGCGGTCGGCGACGAGATGCCGGGCGCCGGCAGGCGGTGCGGCGGAGCCGCGGTTGAGGACCGTGACCCGGTCACCGGCGGCCAGCAGGCGCCGGATCAGCCGCTTGCCGAAGTAGCGGTTGCCACCGATGACGAGTACCTCTCGTGCCTTTTCCATGTCCATAATTCTCTTTGCGCAGCACCGCGTTCTGAAGGGGGAACCATGGGAGTTCAGGCAGTCACGCCAAAAGAACCTCGGCGTCCGCGCGCCATCGCCGAGGAAACATCGGTGGCCTTCGACGCGTTGGACCGGCAGATCCTCGTCCTCCTCCAGACGGACGGCCGGATCAAGCTCAGCGAGCTGGGCCGCCGGGTGCGGCTGAGCCCGGCGGCGGT
This sequence comes from Streptomyces davaonensis JCM 4913, assembly GCF_000349325.1. GTDB lineage: Bacteria > Actinomycetota > Actinomycetes > Streptomycetales > Streptomycetaceae > Streptomyces > Streptomyces davaonensis. The sequence goes on along the minus strand of NC_020504.1, from coordinate 3,382,224 downwards.
CACCGAGCGGGTGCGCCGACTGGAGGCGGCGGGCGTGATCAGCGGCTACGGCGCCCAGGTCGTCCCGTCCCGGCTCGGCTACGGCATCCAGGCGTTCATCCGGGTCAATCCGCACGGCGGCTACAACCTGAAGCACCCGCGGACCCTGGAGCTGATCGAGCGCCCCGAGATCACCGAGGTGCATCACGTCGTCGGCGAGGACTGCTGGATCCTCAAGGTCGCCGTCCATGACACGGTCCATCTGGAGGAGGTCCTCGAAGAGGTCTCCGCGCTCGGCCGCACGACCACGTCGATCGTGCTCACCTCTCCCGTGGAGCGCAAACCGCTGTTGCCCTGACCGATCGCTGTTGCCTTGACGCCGGGGTCAAGGCTTACGTTCGTACGCATGCGAATCGGCGAGCTGGCCGAGCGGGCCGGGACGACGACCCGGACGCTTCGGTACTACGAGTCCCGCGGACTGCTGCCCGCGCGGCGCACCGGCAATGGCTACCGGACCTACGACGAGAGCGATCTGAAGCTGCTGCGGCAGATCAGGACGCTCCAGGACTTCGGGTTCGACCTGGAGGAGACCCGGCCCTTCGTGGAGTGCCTGCGGGCCGGGCATCCCGAGGGCGACGCCTGTCCGGCCTCGCTCGCGGTCTACCGGCGCAAGCTGGACGAACTCGACGCGCTGATCGGCGAGCTGGTGGCCGTGCGGGCGAAGATCGGGGTGCGGCTCGCGCTCGCCGAGGATCCGAAGTGCGAACTGGGAGGGTAGCCGTGGTGAATGAAGTGACGGACGCCGACTTCGAGGCGGAGGTCAGGGGGTCCGACCTGCCGGTGCTGGTGGAGTTCACCGCGGACTGGTGCCCGCCGTGCCGGCAGATGGGGCCGGTGCTGCGGGCGCTCGCCGACGAGACGGGCGACCGGCTGAAGGTGGTGCAGCTCAACGTGGACCACAATCCGCTGACCACCAACGCCTACAAGGTGCTGTCGATGCCGACCTTCATGGTCTTCAGCGGCGGGGAGCCGGTGAAGGCGATGGTGGGCGCCCGGCCCAAGCGGCGGCTGCTGGAGGAGCTGGACGAGGTGCTCTGAACAACTTCCGGCCAGAAGAAATCCCCCGAGCAATTGCGCTCGGGGGATTTCTCTGCGTATATTCAATGATTCGCGACTTCAAAGAATTGGGCCGCGAAGAAGCTGTGTAAGCGCAGTATATCTGGGCGGGAGTGGAATTGTCAAACAGCGAATTTCCGGACGATGAAATGCGTGGCGAGCAGGAATTCATCGACGGCCTGTATGCGCGCGTGGACGCGCTGCGCGGTGACACCGAGGCCTCCGTCGCTGACGCGCTCGCCCAGGGCAACACGCCCATGCAGGCCCGACTTGAGCGGGACATCCTCGTCGCCGAACGCTCCGGGCTGCTCGCCGCGCTGAACGCGGTCGACGGCTCGCTCTGCTTCGGCCGGATCGACCTCGCCTCCGGCGTCACGCACCGCATCGGCCGGGTCGGACTGCGCACCGAGGACGCGGCCCGCACTCCGATCCTGATCGACTGGCGGGCCGATGTCGCCCGCCCCTTCTACCTGGCCACCGGCCACACTCCGATGGGCCTGCGCAGGCGCCGCCACATCAGCACCAGCGGCCGTACGGTCACGGCGCTGCACGACGAGTTCCTCGATCTCGGGGACCGGCAGCGCACGGGCCACGAGGACCCGAGCGGTGACGCCGTGCTGCTCGCCGCCCTCAACTCCGCCCGCACCGGCCGGATGGGCGACATCGTGCAGACCATCCAGGCCGAGCAGGACGAGATCATCCGCGCCCCGCACCGCGGCGTCCTGGTCGTCGAGGGCGGCCCCGGCACCGGCAAGACGGCCGTCGCTCTGCACCGGGCCGCCTATCTCCTCTACGAACACCGGGAACTGCTCGCCAAGCGGGCCGTCCTGATCGTCGGCCCCAACCCCGCCTTCCTCGGCTACATCGGCGAGGTGCTGCCCTCGCTCGGCGAGACCGGCGTGCTGCTGGCGACGGTCGGTGAACTGTTCCCCGGGGTGCGGGCGACCGCGACGGACACCCCGGAGGCGGCCGCGGTGAAGGGCCGCGCCGACATGGCGGAGGTGCTCGCCGCCGTCGTACGCGACCGGCAGACGCTGCCCGATCCGGTGATCGCGATCGAGCACGACCGCGAGATCCTGATGCTCGACGACGGACTGGTGAGCGTCGCCCGCGAGCGCACTCGCGAGGCGAAGCTGCCGCACAACGCGGCCCGCGAGTACTTCGAGGGACACATCCTCAACACCCTCACCGACATGGTCGCCGAACGCATCGGCACCGACCCCTACGACGGTACGAATCTGCTGGACCCGAGCGACATCACGCAGATCCGCGACGAGCTGGCCGAGAACCCCGAAGTCTGGTCCGCGATCGACCAGTTGTGGCCCGTGCTGTCCCCGCGCCACCTGGTCGCCGACTTCCTCGCCGAGCCTGAGGGGTACCTCTCCGATGCCGACGCGGCCGCCATCCGGCGCCCGGTGACCCGGGCGTGGACGGTGGCGGACGTACCGCTGCTCGACGAGGCGGCCGAGCTGCTCGGCGACGACGACCGGGCGGCGCGGCTGCGGGCCGAGCGCGAGCGGGAGACGCAAGTCGCGTATGCGCAGGGCGTGCTGGACGTGTCGTACGCCTCCCGCACCTATGAGTTCGACGACAAGGAGGACGAGGACTCCGAGGTGTTGTCGGCGCACGACATCATCGACGCCGAGCGGTTCGCCGAGCGGCAGGAGGAGGACGACCACCGCAGCGCCGCCGAGCGCGCGGCGGCCGACCGCACCTGGGCGTTCGGGCACATCATCGTCGACGAGGCGCAGGAACTGTCCCCGATGGCCTGGCGTCTGCTGATGCGGCGCAGCCCGACCCGCTCGATGACCCTGGTCGGCGACCCGGCCCAGACGGCGGAGGCGGCGGGCGTCGGCTCCTGGGCGGACATCCTCCGGCCGTACGTGGAGGACCGCTGGGAGCACACCCGGCTCGGCGTCAACTACCGCACCCCGGCCGAGATCATGGAGCTGGCGGCTGGGGTGGTCCGCGCCGAGAACCCGGACTTCGAGCCGCCGAGTTCGGTGCGCTCGACCGGTGTACGGCCCTGGATCCGCGCCACGGACGACCTGCCCGGCGCGGTGGCCAAGGCGGTCGCCGAACTGACCCCGGCGGAGGGACGCCTTGCGGTCATCGCCCCGCGCGATCTGCATCGGCGGCTCGCCGCGAACCTGGACGGCGTGACGGCGGGCGCGGAACCGGACCTGACCCGGTCGGTCGTCCTCCTGGACCCGCGCCAGGCGAAGGGCCTGGAGTTCGACTCGGTACTGGTGGTGGAACCCGCCCACTACGGCACCAGCGACCTCTACGTTGCCCTGACCCGAGCCACGCAGAGGCTGGGAGTCCTGCACACGGCCCCGCTACCAGAGGGGCTGGACCCCGCCTGATCTTCCTCGCCCCCGCCGCCCCTACCCGCCCCATCCCAGGGGGCTCTGCCCCCTGGACCCCGCTCCTCAATCGCCGGAGGGGCTGGTTTTAGCCCGTCCGGCGTTTGAGGACGAGGCCCCTTCAGGGCCGAAGCGGGGGTCTGGGGGCGGCGGGGGCGAAAAGCTAGGCGGGGCGGAGCCACACCGTCGCCAAGGGGGGCAGGGTCAGGCGGATGCTCGTCGCCTGGCCGTGCCGGCCCTGGGGTTCCGGCTTCAGGGGGTCGGGGTTGGTGACGTCGCCGCCGCCGTAGCGTGCCGCGTCGGTGTTGAGCGCTTCGTGCCAGGCCGGGACCTCGTCCGGGACGCCGAGGCGGTAGTCGTGCCGTACCACCGGCGAGAAGTTGGAGACGGCCAGCAGGGGAGTGCCGTCGGCGGCGTACCTGAGGAACGCGAAGACGTTGTCCTCCACCGCGTCCCCGGCCACCCACCGGAAACCGGCCGGGTCGGTGTCCCGCTGCCACAGCGCCGGGGTGTCCAGATAGAGCGCGTTCAGGTCCCGGACCAGATCGCGCACGCCTCGGTGGTCCGGCTCCGCGCCGTACGCCGGATCCAGCAGCCACCAGTCCGGACCGTGCGCCTCCGACCACTCGGCGCCCTGCGCGAACTCCTGTCCCATGAAGAGGAGTTGCTTGCCGGGGTGGGCCCACATGAAGCCCAGATACGCCCGATGGTTCGCGCGCTGCTGCCACCAGTCGCCCGGCATCTTCGACACCAACGACCGCTTGCCGTGGACGACTTCGTCGTGCGAGATCGGCAGCACGTAGTTCTCGCTGTACGCGTACACCATCGAGAACGTCATCTCGTGGTGGTGGTACTTGCGGTGGATCGACTCGTGCGACAGGTAGCCCAGCGAGTCGTGCATCCAGCCCATGTTCCACTTCAGGCCGAAGCCGAGCCCGCCGCTGTCGGTGGGCCGGGTCACCCCGTCCCAGGCGGTGGACTCCTCCGCGATCGTCACCACACCCGGCGCCCGCCGGTACACCGTGGCGTTCATCTCCTGGAGGAACGCCACCGCGTCCAGGTTCTCCCGCCCGCCGAACACATTCGGCACCCACTGCCCCGGCTCACGGGAGTAGTCGAGGTAGAGCATCGAGGCGACCGCGTCCACCCGCAGCCCGTCGATGTGGAACTCCTCGCACCAGTAAAGGGCGTTCGCCACCAGGAAGTTGCGCACCTCGCGGCGCCCGAAGTCGAACTCCAGCGTGCCCCAGTCGGGATGCGCCGAGCGCAACGGGTCCTCGTGCTCGTAGAGCGGACGCCCGTCGAACTCCGCCAATGCCCAGTCGTCGCGCGGGAAATGCGCCGGGACCCAGTCCATTAGCACGCCGATGCCCGCCCGGTGCAGGGCGTCGACCAGGAACTTGAAGTCGTCGGGCGTACCGAGGCGGGCCGTCGGCGCGTAGAAGCCGGTGACCTGATAGCCCCAGGAACCGCCGAAGGGATGCTCGGCGACCGGCATCAGCTCCACGTGGGTGAAGCCCAGGTCCTTGACGTACGCCGGGAGCTGTTCGGCGAGCTGGCGGTACGTCAAACCCGGGCGCCAGGACGCCAGATGGACCTCGTACACCGAGAAGGGCGCCTCGTGCACCGGCACCCGACCGCGCCGCTCCAGCCACTCCTCGTCGTGCCACTCGTGGTGCGAGGCGTGCACGATCGACGAGGTGTTCGGCGGGGCCTCGGTGCGGCGGGCCATCGGGTCGGCGCGCAGGGTGTGCGAACCGTCGGGCCGGGTGATCTCGAACTTGTACAGCTCACCCTCCCCTATGGCCGGAACGAACAGCTCCCACACCCCGGACGAGCCCAGCGAGCGCATCGGGAACCCGCTGCCGTCCCAGAAGTTGAAGGTGCCGGCCAGCCGCACCCCGCGGGCGTTCGGCGCCCACACCGTGAACCGGGTGCCGGTCACCCCCTGATGGGTCATGGGCTCGGCGCCCAGCGCCTTCCACAGCTGCTCGTGGCGACCCTCGCCGATCAGATGCAGATCGAGTTCGCCGAGCGCGGGCAGGAAGCGGTACGGGTCCTCGGTCTCCAGCTCCGCACCGTCGTACGTCACGAGAATCCGGTACTCCGGCACCTCCGACAGCGGCAGCAGTCCCGAGAAGAACCCCCCGCCGTCGTCGTGCAGCCCGGCCCGCAGCTCCCCGGCGAGCACGGTCACGGAACGGGCGTACGGCCTGAAGGCCCGGAAGGCGATTCCCCCGGGCACGGGATGCGCGCCGAGCACGGCATGCGGTGCGTGATGGGTACCGGCGATCAGCCGGGCACGGTCGTCCGCGTCCACGGCGGGGGAGACGGCGACCTCGACGGGCAGTGCCTTCACGGCCCGCTCGGCGGGGCTCTTCTTGGCGGGAGCCTTCTTGGCCACCGCCTTCTTGGACACCGCCTTCTTCGCGGTGGCCTTCTTCGCGGTGGCTTTCTTCGCGGCGGCCTTCTTGGCCGGGGCCTTCGCGGCGGTGGCCGACTTGGCCGTGGCCTTCTTCTTGGGCGCGGCCTTCTTCGCGGCGGCCTTCTTGGCGACCGCCTTCTTGGTCACGGCCGCGGTCTTCTTCGCCGCCGCCTTCTTCACGACGCTCTTCTCCTCGGCCGTCCGCTCGGCCGACTGTTGTGGATCCGGACCGGGGGACGGGGGGCGGGGGGTCACGGGTGGGGCCTCCTCGACGAGGGTGAGGTGAGCGGGGAAGGGGGAGGTGCGCCGTCGTCCAGGGCGAGACGGCGTACGGCCGACAGCGGGACCGAGAGCCAGTCGGGGCGGTGGCGGGCCTCGTAGACGACCTCGTAGATCGCCTTGTCCGTCTCGCACGCCCGCAGCAGCACGGGGTCGGTACGGGGATCGACGCCGGAGACCTCGGCGTATCCGGAGCAGTACGCGGCCCGGCAGGACTCGGCCCAGCCCGGTGCCGGCGGGTCGGCCGAGTGGGCCGCGTAGTCGAAGGAGCGCAGCATCCCGGCGATGTCCCGCAGCGGGGGCTGCGGCAGCCGCCGTTCCGTGAGCGATTTGGCCGGTTCGCCCTCGAAGTCGATCAGCCACCACTGACCGGCGGGCGAGCGCAGACACTGGCCCAGGTGCAGATCGCCGTGCACCCGCTGGGCGGTCCAGGTGCGGCCCTCGGCCGCCAGCGCGGCCAGCGCCTCGAACGCGGACCGCAGCCCGGGGGCGTACGGCCGCAGCGCGGGCACCGCCTGTGTGGCCGCCTCCAGCCGGTCCACCATGCCCGCGGTCATCAGCTCCAGCTGGGTGTGGCCGAGGGTGACCGTGGGCAGCGTGCGGGCCAGTGCGGTGTGCACCTCGGCGGTGGCCCGCCCGAGCGCCCGGGCCTCCGTGGCGAAGTCCTCGCCCTTGGCCAGCTCGCGCAGCGCCAGCTCCCAGCCGTCCGAGGCGCCCTGCACAAAGGGCTGGAGCACCCCGAGCACATACGGCTCCCCGGCCAGCTCCGCCCGTATCCACGCGGTCGGCGGCGGTACCCGGGGGCAGCCCTCGCGGGCCAGCGCGAGCGGCAGCTCCAGGTCGGGGTTGACGCCGGGCACGACCCGGCGCATCAGCTTCAGGATGAAGGTGTCGCCGTAGACGATCGAGGAGTTGGACTGCTCGGCGGTCACCATCCGCGGCACCAGACCCGGGCGGATCTCCTGGTCGGGCTCCCGTTCGAAGAGGAGCCCGCCGATGCGGGCCCGGCTGCGCAGCGCCTCCAGGAGCACCTCGGCGGGCCGGGGGTCGTACAGGGCCTCGTACACCGTGCGTCCGGCGAGCGGGCCCTCTTCCACATGGCCGATCAGCGCGGGCGCCAGCCGGGGCGGCAGCGCCTCGCGCACACCTATGAGGAGCTGGTAGCAGTCGCCGGGCACGGGGGACTGCTGAGCGCGTACCAACAGGTGGTACAGGCCGAGCCTGCTGTCGGCCGGCATCAGTTCGATCGCGCTGACCAGAGAGAACCCGGTGACCGGGCGGCCCTTCCCGGCGAACCACCGCTGCCGTGGCAGCCACTCCCGCAGCAGCGGATCAAGGGACGCCAGAAGTCCCGGAGTCGAGGTGAGGGTACGGCTGACGGAGTCCGACATGACGTCGTGTCCTTTCCCCGGGAGTGGTCGGGGTGTGAGTGATGCGTGCCCCCGGCGGGCCGGAGAAAACCGCCCCGCCGGGCCTCTGAGCCGTGTCGGCCTAGCCGTTGTCCTTGCGGAGCCGGAACCAGTAGAAGCCGTGTCCCGCGAGCGTCAGCAAGTACGGCAGCTCGCCGATGGCCGGGAATCGCACCCCGCCGAACAGCTCCACCGGGTTGCGTCCGTCGAACCGCCGCAGATCCAGCTCGGTCGGCTGCGCGAAGCGGGAGAAGTTGTGCACGCACAGGACGATGTCGTCCTCGTACTCCCGCAGGAACGCCAGCACGGCCGGGTTGGAGGACTGGAGTTCGGTGTACGAGCCGAGTCCGAAGGCCGGGTTCTGCTTACGGATCTCGATCATGCGCCGGGTCCAGTGCAGCAGCGACGACGGCGACGCCATGGAGGCTTCGACGTTCGTCACCTGGTAGCCGTAGACCGGGTCCATGATCGTGGGCAGATACAGGCGCCCCGGATCGCTGGAGGAGAAGCCCGCGTTGCGGTCCGGGGTCCACTGCATCGGGGTGCGGACGGCGTCCCGGTCGCCGAGCCAGATGTTGTCGCCCATGCCGATCTCGTCGCCGTAGTAGAGGATCGGCGAGCCCGGGAGGGAGAGCAGCAGCGCGGTGAACAGCTCGATCTGGTTGCGGTCGTTGTCGAGCAGGGGCGCCAGGCGGCGGCGGATGCCGATGTTGGCGCGCATGCGGGGGTCCTTGGCGTACTCCGCCCACATGTAGTCGCGTTCCTCGTCGGTGACCATCTCCAGAGTCAGCTCGTCGTGGTTGCGCAGGAAGATGCCCCACTGGCAGCCGGACGGGATGGCCGGGGTCTTGGCGAGGATTTCGGAGACCGGGTAGCGCGATTCGCGGCGGACCGCCATGAAGATGCGGGGCATGACCGGGAAGTGGAAGGCCATGTGGCACTCGTCGCCACCGCTGCTGAAGTCGCCGAAGTAGTCGACGACGTCCTCCGGCCACTGGTTGGCCTCCGCCAGCAGCACCGTGTCCGGATAGTGGGCGTCGATCTCCTTGCGCACCCGCTTCAGGAACTCATGGCTCGCCGGAAGGTTTTCGCAGTTGGTGCCCTCCTCGGCATAGAGGTAGGGCACCGCGTCCAGCCGGAATCCGTCGATGCCCAGGTCCAGCCAGAACCGCAGCGCGGAGATCATCTCCTCCTGCACGGCCGGGTTCTCGTAGTTGAGATCCGGCTGGTGGGAGAAGAACCGGTGGAAGAAGTACTGCTTGCGGACCGGGTCGAAGGTCCAGTTGGAGGCCTCGGTGTCGACGAAGATGATCCGCGCGTCCGCGTACTGCTTGTCGTCGTCGGCCCACATGTAATAGTCGCCGTAGGGACCTTCGGGGTCTCTTCTCGACTCCTGGAACCACGGGTGCTGGTCGCTGGTGTGGTTCATGACGAAGTCGATGATGACCCGCATGCCGCGCTGGTGGGCGGCGTCGACGAACTCCACGAAGTCGGCGAGGTCGCCGAACTCGGGCAGGACGGCGGTGTAGTCGGAGACGTCGTAGCCGCCGTCCCGCAGCGGGGACTTGAAGAACGGGGGCAGCCACAGGCAGTCCACGCCGAGCCACTGGAGATAGTCCAGCTTGGCGGTCAGGCCCTTGAGGTCACCGACGCCGTCGCCGTTGCTGTCCTGGAAGGAACGGACGAGGACTTCGTAGAAGACGGCGCGTTTGAACCAGTCGGGGTCCCGGTCGCCCGCTGGGGTGTCCTCGAAGGTGTCCGGGACGGGCTCGTTGACGATCATTTTGTGGGTGACCCTCCGATCTGCGGGGTGGACGGTCGCAGAACCGAGAAGACGTGCGCGGGTCGCTGACCCGGATCGAGGCGCACATAGTTGGTCCTGCCCCAGTGATAGGTCTCGCCGGAGAGCTCGTCGCGCACCGGCACCGACTCGTGCCAGTCGAGGCCGAGTTGCGGCATGTCCAACGAGACCGTGGCCTCCTGGGTGTGGTGGGGGTCGAGGTTGACGACCACCAGAACCGTGTTCGACCCCGACCGCTTCGAGTAGACGATCACCTGATCTTTGTCGGCGTGATGGAAGTGGAGACTACGCAGCTGCCGTAGGGCGGGACTCGCGCGCCGGACGGCGTTCAGCTTGGTGATGAGTGGAGCGATGGTGTCCGCCGTGTCCCAGTCACGTGGACGCAACTGGTACTTCTCCGAGTCCAGGTACTCTTCGCTGCCCTCGCGCAGGGCGCGGTTCTCGCACAGCTCGTAGCCACTGTAGATGCCCCAGGTGGGGGAGAGGGTGGCCGCGAGGACGGCGCGCAGGGCGAACGCGGGGCGGCCGCCGTGCTGGAGGAAGGCGTGCAGGATGTCGGGGGTGTTGGCGAAGAAGTTCGGCCGCATGTAGGCCGCCGACTCCCCCGACAGCTCCGACAGGTACTCGGTCAGCTCCTGCTTGGTGTTGCGCCAGGTGAAGTACGTGTACGACTGCTGGAAGCCGACCTGCGCCAGGGTGCGCATCATCGCCGGGCGGGTGAACGCCTCCGCCAGGAAGATCACATCCGGGTCGATGCGGTTGATCTCCCCGATCACCCGCTCCCAGAACAGCACCGGCTTGGTGTGCGGATTGTCCACCCGGAAGATCCGCACCCCGCAGCCCATCCAGTGCCGCAGCACCCGCAGCGTCTCCGCGACGAGCCCGTCCAGGTCCGCGTCGAAGGCGATGGGATAGATGTCCTGGTACTTCTTCGGCGGGTTCTCCGCATAGGCGATCGTGCCGTCGGGGCGGTGATGGAACCACTCCGGGTGCTTGTGCACCCACGGATGGTCCGGCGAGCACTGGAGCGCGAAGTCCAGCGCCACCTCCAGCCCCTCCTCGCGGGCCTTGCCGACGAACCAGGTGAAGTCCTCCAGCGTGCCCAGCGCCGGGTGCACGGCGTCGTGCCCGCCCTCCGGGGAGCCGATCGCCCACGGCACCCCCACATCCTCCGGCGCGGGGTCGAGGGTGTTGTTGCGGCCCTTGCGGAACGTCGTGCCGATCGGATGGATCGGCGGCAGATACACCACGTCGAAGCCCATCCGGGCGATCGCCGGCAGCCGGCGCGCCGCCGTGCGGAACGTGCCGTGCGGCACCTCGACCGTGCCCTCCGAGCGCGGGAAGAACTCGTACCACGACCCGAACAACGCCCGCTCCCGCTCCACCAGCAACGGCAGCGGATCCGAGACGGTCACCAACTCCCGCAACGGATACCGCGACAGGACCTTGTCCACCTCGGGGGACAGTGCCGCCGTGAGACGCGCTGTCGGGGCGTGGGACTCGTCCCGGAGGTTGGCGGCCGCGGCGAGCAGGACGCGCCGCTGCTTGGCGGGGACCTCGGTGGCCGCCCGCTCGTACAGCCGGGCGCCCTCCTCCAGGACCAGCTCCGTGTCCATCCCCGCCGGGATCTTGATCCGGGCGTGGTGGCGCCAGGTGGTGACCGGATCGCCCCACGCCTCCACGGTGTACGTCCACAGGCCCGGGGCGTCCGGGGTGACGTCGGCGCCCCAGCGATCGGTGCCCGGCTCCAGTTCGCGCATCGGGGTCCACGGGCCCGCACGGCCCTCGGGGTCCCGCAGTACGACATTGGCGGCCACGGCGTCGTGCCCCTCGCGGAACACCGTCGCCGAGACCTGGAACGTCTCGCCCACGACCGCCTTGGCGGGCCGACGGCCGCGCTGGACGAACGGACGGACGTCGAGGACTGGTATGCGCCCGACACCGGGGACTCGATCCGTGGGGGGTGCCTCCACGACGCTCGGTCCGGCGGTGGCCGGGCGGTGTACGGGGGGTGCTTCGGACTTGCGTGTCGGGGGTGCCGACGAGTGGTGCGTGGCGGGCATGACCGCTCCTGTCCGCGTCAACGTGGGTGGGCGGATGGCTGTGGGGAGGTGGGTCCTGCGGGGTACTGCTGTGGCGTGCCTGTGGGGCGTACCGGAGGAGCCTTCCCACCCTATTCGGGTGGGCAATCCGGCACTTTGTTAACTACTCACGCGTATGTCGGCACACAAGACCGGCCCCGTCCGGCTGGGACGGGGCCGATCCTTCCGCGTCGTTCTCAACGGGCCGCGAACAGACCGCTACGAGCCCGGTACCTGGAGCAGTTTGTTCGGTGAGCCGAGCCCCCGCCCGGAGACCTTTCCGCTCGCCGCATCCGCCCGCAGCGCCTTGGCCACCGTCGCGGGCGTGGCCTTGCGATGGTCGGCGAGATAGAGCGCGGCCGCCCCCGCCGCGTGCGGCGCCGCCATCGACGTACCGGAGTACGTGGCCTTGGCGCTGTCGCTCGCGGACGACGTCGAGGTGATCGCGACGCCCGGGGCGAACAGGTCAAGGGCCGAGCCGTAGTTCGAGAAGCTCGCCCGGGCGTCCCCGCGGTCGGTCGCGCCGACCGTGATGGCGGGGCCCACACTGGCCGGGGAGTACAGGGCCGCCGGGAGACCGTCGTTGCCCGCGGCGACCGTGTAGGTGACGCCGGAGGCGATGGAGTTGCGTACGGCGGCGTTCAGCTGGGCGTTGTAGCCGCCGCCCAGGCTGAGGTTGGCGACCGCCGGTTTGCGGGCGTTCCTGGTCACCCAGTCGATGCCCGCGATGGCCTGGGCGGTGGTCCCGGCGCCGGCGTTGTCGAGGACCCGCACGGAGACCACCTTCGCCCGTTTGGCGACGCCGTGCTTCGACCCGGCGACCGTGCCCGCGACATGGGTGCCGTGGCCGTTGCCGTCGCCCGCCGACTTGTCGTTGCCCACGAAGTCCCAGCCGTGTCTCGCCCGGCCGCCGAAGTCCTTGTGCGAGATCCGGATACCGGTGTCGATCACATACACCGTCACCCCGGCGCCCGCGGACTCCGGCCAGGTGTACCTCTGGTCGAGCGGCAGGTTCCGCTGATCGACACGGTCGAGTCCCCAGGACGGAGGATTCTTCTGGGTGTGTTCCAGGGTCACCCTGGTGTCCTGGACGACCGAGGCGACCCGGGGGTCCGCCGCGAGCCGCTTGGCCTGTCTCTCGTTCGCGGTGATCGCGTAGCCGTTGAGAACCGTGCCGTAGGTGTGGCTGATTTTCGCCCCGAACGTCTCGACCAGTCCTTGACCGGCCGCCGACTTGGCCTGTGTTCCCCCTTTGAGTGTCACCAGGTAGCTTCCGCTGACGGTGCCGGGCTGACCGGCGCCGAGTATCCGCCCCTCCGGTGCGGCGTGCGCGGGCGGGCTGGTGGCCGAAAGTGCCGCGGCACAGGTCACCGCGGTCAGCCCCCCTGCCCAGCGCAGACGCCTGGTGCGCGTCCGTGCCATGGTCCGAGTCCCCTCCTCGACTCGGCGTCCGGCCACCGCTGACCGCCGGGTGCACCCGGCGCGGGCCGGAACGCCATCAGCAGCCTCTCGTGGGGGGTGAAGTCACCACAAGGACGCCTACGGGGGCGGAATCGGCCATATCGCCGATGGCGGATCCATGAAGGTTGCGGCGCTTTTCGGCCGGAGTGTGCGGGTCGTCCGGATGGAGTCGGGCTCCAGCTTCACTGGAGACGCGGGAAAAGGCGCCGTGGTTACGGAGCGCTCGCACCGATACCGTGCAGATGATGACAGGACGCACACTGCCGTGCGTCCTCTTCCGCACGCACGCCGAGGTGGAATGTGAAGGCGATCCGTCGATTCACCGTCCGTCCCGTTCTCCCCGAACCCCTCCGGCCGCTCAGCGATCTGGCGCGCAATCTGCGCTGGTCCTGGCATGCGGAGACCCGCGATCTGTTCCAGTCCGTGGATCCCGAGCGCTGGGCCTCCTGCGACGGTGACCCGATAAGGCTGTTGGGCAGTGTGTCTCCCGACCGGCTGGCCGAACTGGCCGAGGACCGCCGCTTCCTGCGCCGGCTGACCGCGGCCGCCGACGATCTGGCCGACTATGTCTCCGGGGACCGCTGGTACCAGTCCCAGTCCGCCGAGCTCCCGGCGGCCGTCGCCTATTTCTCCCCCGAGTTCGGCATCACCGCCGCTCTTCCGCAGTACTCCGGCGGCCTGGGCATCCTGGCCGGCGATCACCTGAAGGCGGCCAGCGATCTAGGGGTGCCGCTGATCGGGGTGGGGCTGCTGTACCGGCACGGCTACTTCCGGCAGACCCTTTCGAGGGACGGCTGGCAGCAGGAGCACTACCCGGTGCTCGACCCCAACGAGCTGCCGGTGGGCCTGCTCAGGGAGGCCGACTCCACGCCGACGCAGGTCTCCCTCGCGCTGCCCGGCGGCCGCTCGCTGCACGCCAGGGTCTGGCTGGCCCAGGTGGGCAGGGTCCCGCTGCTGCTCCTCGACTCCGACGTGGAGGAGAACGACCTCGGCGAGCGCGGGGTGACGGACCGGCTCTACGGCGGCGGCAGCGAGCACCGGCTGCTCCAGGAGATGCTCCTCGGCATAGGAGGGGTGCGGGCGGTCCGGACGTACTGCCGACTGACCGGACACGCCGAACCCGAGGTCTTCCACACCAACGAGGGGCACGCGGGCTTCCTCGGCCTGGAGCGGATCGCCGAACTCGTCGACCAGGGTCTTGACTTCGACGCCGGTCTGGAGGCGGTGCGGGCGGGCACCGTCTTCACCACCCACACCCCGGTCCCGGCCGGGATCGACCGCTTCGACCGTGAGCTGGTCGCCCGCCACTTCGGCACCGACGCCGAACTCCCGCGCATCGACGTCGAGCGCGTCCTCCAGCTCGGCATGGAGACCTACCCGGGAGGCGAACCGAACCTCTTCAACATGGCGGTGATGGGCCTGCGCCTGGGCCAGCGCGCCAACGGGGTCTCGCTGCTGCACGGCAACGTCAGCCGGGAGATGTTCTCCGGGCTCTGGCCGGGCTTCGACGCCGACGAGGTGCCGATCACCTCGGTCACCAACGGCGTGCACGCCCCGACCTGGGTGGCCCCCGAGGTGTTCCGGCTCGGCGCGCGGCAGATCGGTGCCCAGCGCACCGAGGACGCGCTCACCGTCGGCGGCTCGGACCGCTGGGACGCGGTGGCGGACATCCCCGACCAGGACATCTTCGAGCTGCGCCGGGTGCTGCGCGAGCAGTTGGTGGTGGAGGTGCGCGAGCGGCTGCGGGCGTCCTGGCGGCAGCGCGGGGCGGGCAGCGCGGAGCTGGGCTGGATCGACGGGGTGCTGGATCCCGACGTCCTGACCATTGGCTTCGCCCGCCGGGTGCCGTCGTACAAGCGGCTGACGCTGATGCTGCGGGACCGGGACCGGCTGCTGGATCTGCTGCTGCACCCGGAGCGGCCGGTGCAGATCGTGGTGGCGGGCAAGGCGCATCCGGCGGACGACGGCGGCAAGCGGCTCATCCAGGACCTGGTGCGCTTCGCCGACGACCCGCGGGTCCGCCACCGCATCGTCTTCCTGCCCGATTACGGCATGGCGATGGCGCAGAAGCTCTACCCGGGCTGCGACATCTGGCTGAACAATCCGCTGAGGCCGCTGGAGGCGTGCGGCACCAGTGGGATGAAGGCGGCCCTCAACGGCTGTCTCAACCTCTCCGTCCTGGACGGCTGGTGGGACGAATGGTTCCAGCCCGACTTCGGCTGGGCGATCCCGACCGCGGACGGCTCGCAGACGGACCCGGACCGGCGCGACGACATCGAGGCGGCTGCGCTGTACGACCTGCTGGAGCAGCGGGTCACCCCGCGGTTCTACGAGCGCGGCCAGGGCGGACTGCCGGACCGCTGGATCGAGATGGTCCGCCAGACCCTCACCCTGCTCGGCCCGAAGGTGCTGGCCGGGCGGATGGTCCGGGAGTACGTCGAGCGCCTGTACACCCCGGCCGCGCTGGCCCACCGCTCGATGGACGCGGACTCGGCGCAGGAACTGGCGGCCTGGAAGGCGCGGGTGCGTGCGGCCTGGCACGGCGTCAGCGTCGACCATGTGGAGACCTCGGTGGCCGCGACCACCGCCGAGCTGGGCACGACCCTGAGCCTGAGGGTCCGGGTCGGCCTCGGCGAACTGGCGCCGGACGACGTGGAGGTGCAGGCGGTCTCCGGCCGGGTGGACGGCGAGGACCGCATCACCGACGCGGCGACGGTCCCGCTGAAGCCGACGTCCGGCCCCGACCTGGACGGGCGCTGGGTCTACGAGGGCCCGCTCTCCCTGGACCGCACCGGGCCCTACGGCTACACGGTACGGATCCTTCCGGCGCACCGGCTGCTGGCGTCCGGCGCGGAACTGGGCCTGGTCACCGCACCCTCGCAGGACGCGGTGGAGGGCGCCGGAGTGCTCATGCGCTGAGGCCTTGAAGCGGGGGCGTCACTCGGTGTCGCCCCCGCACAGCCTGCGCAGCACCACCCCGCACCGCCGGGCGTACGCCTGTTGAAGGCCGCGCGTCGCGGGGCCGCCCGCACGGGCGTACCACTTCGCGCCCCGGCTGAAGGCGTGCACCGTCAGCCAGACGGTCCCGTCCCCGGTGCGGTCCACGACGAAGGACTCCTCGCCGCACTCGGGATGGCCGTCCAGCGTGCCGTACGCCCAGCCCGCGCGGCGGTGTTCCTCCACCGTCCACACCACCCGGCAGGGCGCCTTGATGACCCCGGCCAGGGTGACCGTGACGTCCACGCCGGGTGCCGCCCGCTCCGCGGAGGCGTCGATGCCGACGCCCATCGCCCGGTGCATGTCCCAGGTCAGTAGGGCCTCGGCGGAGCGGCTGAAGACCTCGGTGCCCTCTCCGATGCGGGTGCGCACATGCAGCGGGTGGAAACCGGGCGGGCAGAAGTCGTGCTCCCGGGTACGGCCGACGTCGTCGTAGCTGAAGGACATGGGGCCCTAGCGTAGGGCGGCACCCGGGACCGTTGTCGGTCCGGGTGCCGCCTGTCGACGCGGGGTGCGTCAGCTGACGTTGACCGCGGTCCAGGCCGCGGCGACCGCCTTGTACTCGGTGCTGGTGGAGCCGTACAGGGCCGAGGCCGCGCTCAGCGTCGCGGTGCGGGCGCCCTTGTAGTTGGTGGTCGAGGTCATGTACTCGGTCAGCGCCTTGTACCAGATCTTGACCGCCTTGTCCCGGCCGATGCCGGTGAGCGTGGAGCTGTTGTACGTCGGCGAGTTGTAGCTGACGCCGTTGATCGTCTTCGCGCCGCTGCCCTCCGACAGCAGGAAGAAGAAGTGGTTGGCGGGACCGGACGAGTAGTGCACGTCCAGGTTCGCCAGCGACGACGACCAGTAGTTGGCGGACGAGCCGTCCTTGCTCGGCTGGTCCATGTGACGCAGCGGCGTGCCGTCGCCGTTGATGTCGATCTTCTCGCCGATGAGGTAGTCGCCGGTGTCCTTGGAGTTGGCCGCGTAGAACTCCACGGCCGTGCCGAAGATGTCCGAGGTCGCCTCGTTCAGACCGCCCGACTCACCGGAGTAGTTGAGCCCCGCGGTGTTGGAGGTGACGCCGTGGGTCATCTCGTGGCCGGCCACGTCCAGGGACGTCAGCGGCTTCACGTTGCCCTCGCCGTCGCCGTACGTCATGCAGAAGCAGCTGTCCGACCAGAAGGCGTTGACGTAGGCGTTGCCGTAGTGGACCCGGGAGTAGGCGGCGACGCCGTTGTTCTTGATGCCGTTGCGGCCGAGGACGTTCTTGTAGAAGTCCCAGGTGACCTGGGCGCCGTAGTGGGCG